>JBNLET010000085.1:0-11281 GCA_050305135.1 Rhodocyclaceae bacterium
AGCGCCGGCGACTGGCGCAGCACGCCGCTGCGCGGGATCAGCCCGAAGCCCGGCTTGAGGCCCACCACGCCGCAGTAGGCGGCCGGGCGGATCAGGCTGCCGTTGGTCTGCGTGCCGAGCGCCAGCGGCACCATGCCGGCCGCCACCGCCGCCGCCGAGCCGCTCGACGAACCGCCGGGCGTATGCGACAGGTCGTGCGGGTTGCGCGTCGGCCCCGGCGCGTAGGTGGCCATCTCGGTGGTCACGGTCTTGCCCATGATCACCGCGCCGGCCTGGCGCAGCCGCGACACCACGGTCGCGTCGCGCTGCGGCCGGCGGCCTGCGAACAGCGGCGTACCGAGCTCGGTCGGCAGGTCGGCGGTGTCGATGATGTCCTTGATGCCGACCGGCAGGCCGTGCAGCGGACCGGGCTCGCCGCCGGCCCGCCGATAGTCGTCGCAGGCCCGTGCCTGGCGCAACACCAGCTCCGGTTCGAGGCTGGCCCAGGCATGCACCTGCGGCTCGACCTCGTCCACCCGGGCCAGGCAGGCGCGCGCCACCTCCTCGGCCGACAGCCGGCCCTCGCGCATCGCATCGAGCAGCGCGCGCGCGCTCTGCCCTGCGCTGCCGCCCGCGGCCCGCGGGCCGCCCGTCATCGATTCCATCTCAGTTGCCATAGAACACGCCCGGCAGCCAGGTCACCAGCCCCGGGAAGACATACACCATCACGATCGACAGGATCACCATGCCGAGGAACGGGAAGCAACCGCGGAAGATCTCCCACAACTGCACGTGGGGCGGCGCGACCCCCTTCAGATAGTATGCCGACATCGCCATCGGCGGCGTCAGGAACGAGGTCTGCAGGTTCAGCGCCACCAGGATGCCGAACATCATCGGATCGACGCCGAAGTGCGGCAGCAGCGGCAGGAAGATCGGCACGAAGATGATGATGATCTCGCTCCACTCGAGCGGCCAGCCGAGCAGGAAGATGATGAGCTGCGACATGATCAGGAAGGTCAGCGGCGACAGGTCGAGCCCCAGCACGAAATCCTTGATCAGCCCCTCGCCGCCCAGGTAGGAGAACACCGACGAGAAGGTCCACGAGCCGACGAACAGCCAGCACACCATCGCCGAAGTGCGCGCGGTCAGGAACACCGCCTCCTTCAGCCGGGCCCAGGTCAGCGCCCGGTAGGCGAGCGCCAGCAGCAGGCCGCCCAGCGCGCCGATCGCGGCCGCCTCGCTCGGCGTCGCCAGGCCGAACAGGATCGCGCCGAGCACCGACAGGATCAGCACCGTCAGCGGCACGAAGGACTCCAGCAGCATCAGCAGCACCTTCAAGAGCGGCATGTCGGTCTCGCTCTTCGGCAGCTTCGGGCACAGTCTCGGATTGAGTGCCGCGCGGCCCACCACGTAGACGATGTACAGCCCCGCCAGCATGAAGCCGGGCATCATCGCCGCCGCGTACAGCTTGACCACCGACACCGCCGCGGTCGCACCGTAGACGATCAGCATGATCGAGGGCGGGATCAGGATGCCGAGCGTGCCGCCGGCGCAGATCACGCCGGCCGACAGCTTCTGGTCGTAGCCGGCCTTCAGCATGGCCGGGAAGGCCAGCAGGCCCATCAGCGTGACCACCGCGCCGACGATGCCGGTGGCCGTGGCGAACAGCGCACAGGTGGCCAGCGCAGCCACCGCCATCGAGCCCGGGATCGCCCGGAACGCCACCTGCATGCTGTGGAACAGGCGGTCCAGGATGTTGGCCCGTTCGATCACGTAGCCCATGAACAGGAACAGCGGCACGGCCGTCAGCACGTCGTTGTTCATGACGCTGAAGGTGTTCTGCGTCAGCAGGTAGAACACCCGGCTCTCGAAGATCTCCTGGCCGGCGCGGAAATACGCGTAGTAGCCGAAGCCGACCCCCATCGCCATCAGCGTGAATGCCACCGGGAAGCCGAGCATGATGATGACGATGAAGCTGCCCAGCATCAGCAATGCAATCTGGGGATCGCTCATGAGCCGGCTCCGCGTCGCGTGTTTTCGGGCATGCCCATGGCCTTCAGCTGCAGCGCGGCCTGCTCCATCTCCTCCACGTCGTGCAGCTGCGCCGGCCACTTGCCGTCGCGCAGGCACAGCACGCAGCGGATCACCTGCGCCACGCCCTGGATCCACAGCATCGCGCCGGCGATCGGAATCAGCGCCTTCAACTGGTAGATCGGAACGCCGGCCGGGCTGTTGACGCTGACCTCCTTCAAGCGCCAGGCGTCAGATGCGTAGTCCCAGCCGGAGAAGATCAGTGCCGACACGCCGGGAAAGAAGAAGATGAAATACAGCACCAGCTCGACGCCGGCCTGCCAGCGCGGCGGCCACAGCCGGTACAGCATGTCGGCGCGCACGTGGGCGTTGCGCGACAGCGCGTAGGCGCCCGACATCAGGAACAGCGCTCCGTACAGGATGTAGCTCATGTCGAAGGCCCAGGTGGTCGGGCTGTTCAGCACGTAGCGTACGAACACCTCGTACGAGGTGCCCAGCGTCAGGATGACGATGCACCACGCGAAGGCGTGGCCCACCGCCATGCTGAATTGGTCGATCGCCAGCAGGAATCGATTCAGCATGTGAACTTCCCTTGCCCCGCCCGGGGGCGACAATCGGACGGGGCCGAAGCCCCGTCCCGCTGTGCCGCGTTCAGGCCGGACTCAGAAGCCGAGCTTGCCGTGGATGTGCTCGTAGCCCTTCTTGTAGTCCGCTTCGTTGAAGAAGTGGTAGTAGGCGACGCGCTTCGACCAGGCCCGCTGCGAGGCCACCACCTTGGCGAAGAACGGGTCCTCGTCCGACAGGCGCTTGGTGACGGTATCCCAGGCCTTCAACTGGGCGTCGAAGATGCCGTCCGGCGTGCGCAGCACCTTGACCCCGCCGCTGATCAGTTCCTGCAGGTCCTTCGAGTAGTTGTCGTAGGCGGTCCAGATGTTGGCGGAACTCGCCGCCTCGGCCGAATAGCGCAGGATCGCCTGCAGATCGGGCGCCAGCGAGTCGAACAGCTTGCGGTTGAAGACGATCTCGAAGAACTCCATCGCCTGATGGTAGGAGCCCATCATGTAGTTCTTCGCCACGTCCTGGGCGCCGAAACGGCGGTCCGAGGTCGGGTTGTTGAACTCGAAGGCCTCGATCACGCCGCGCTCCATCGCCGGCACGATCTCGCCGCCGGGCAACTGGGTGACGCGCAAGCCCATCTCCTGCATCACGTCCGCCGCAAGACCCACGGTGCGGTATTTCAGGCCGACCATGTCCTGGGCGCTGGTGACCGGCTTCTTGAACCAGCCCAGCGGCTGGGTCGGCATCGGCATGCAGAAGAAGCCGACCACGTCGAGCTGCAGCTTCTTCAGCAACTCCTGGTAGAGCTCGTAGCCGCCGCCGCGATAGATCCAGCCCAGCGTCTGGTCGGCGTTGCAGCCGTTGATCGGGCCGGAACCGAACAGCGAAGCGACCTTGCTCTTGCCGTACCAGTACACCGGCACGTGGTGGCCGGCGTCGATGACGCCCTTGTTGACCGCGTCCATGACCTCGAACGGCTTGACCACAGATCCGGCCACCAGGTAATCGATGCGCAGTCGGCCCCCGGCCATCTCGTTGACGCGGGTGACGTACTCCTGCGCGAATTCGTTGAAGATGTCCTTGGCGCCCCAGGCACCCTGCATCTTGATCACGATCGGCGAAGCCGCCACCGAGATCATCGGGAACCCCACCGCCGCCCCGGCGGCACCGGCCGCGGCGCGTCCGAGGAAGCGTCGGCGGGACGTGCCCGGCCCGGTCATGGCTTCCGTGCCGTTCTCCTTGACCACGCCCGTCGCTTGTCCGGGCTCCAGTACCGTTTTTTCGTTCTGCATGGTGTCTCCTCCTGACGTGCGTCCGATCCCCTCGGACATACTCTCCCTGTCTTGCGTCCGAGCCTGTCGGACAGACCGTCGCCGCGCTCGCGCCGCAACGCATTCGGGACACCCCATTGCAGCCCGGGGAACCCCCGAAACCACTGCTCCTCGGATTCTGGATCACGATTTCGGCAATGGTCCATAAGGGTTAGCAGCAGCTTCGCGACGCCCCCTCGGCGGCCGCTTCGATGCCACGCACATGTTTCGGGATCCGCCCGGAGGCGCGCCCACCGATGCTGCATCGCACGACACGGATGGAGGTAACGAAGCGGCCGATGCCTCGTCGGCGGAGCCGGCGCAAGTCGAAGACGCGATCGCCGACGCCCGGTCCGGCGGGCGACAAGGCCAGCAGTGATGCGCGCAGTGCCCGTTTCGCGGCCTGGCCGGAACAATCGCGCAGTCCATACGACAGGCATAGCGCCGGCGGCACGGCCGGCGCTTGCCCGGCCTCGCCTCCCCCGGTCGAAGCGCAGCAATGCGAGCGCCAAGGCTTGCCACGGCAGATCCGGTTCGGCCGGCACGCCGGCGAAACCGGATCCGTGCAGCAGGCCGAACAAAAAAGTTTTAAATTTTGTAACAAGCCGGGCTGGCGTGCGGATTTTTCCATGCGTCGAACGCGATCACCGCCGCGCCGGCCGGCTCGACCCGCCCACCGGCGGCCCGCCGGCGCGCCCCGGCTCGCAGCCGCGGAACACGCGGCAAGCGGCCGCATCCGCGATCGCCATCGCGGCGACGCATGGCGTCTCGCGGCGAGCGCAAGTTCGGCTGCGAAGGGGGCCGGGGCAGTGCCCGCGGAGGCGGAAATCACCACCGGTACAGCGATGATCTATGCATTTCGTTATGCGTTTCGCACGCTCAGCGCGAATTACCGCCCGACCGTCACGAAATGCTAAAGAGATACGGCCGGGCGCCGTTGCAGGCCCAACCCCGTTTGAATATTTCCGTCGGCTGCAAGCTGGAGCCCCCGCCATGTTCGGATTCGACCTCGGCAAGTACCGCACCATCGTCATCTCGATCGCCCTGTTCCTGTTGTTCGACCTGAGCGTGCTGGTACTCAACTTCTTCATCTCGAGCGAGATCGCCAGCGACGCGGTGAACGTGAACCTGGCCGGCCGCCAACGCATGCTGACCCAGCGCACCGCCAAGCTCGCACTGCTGATCGAACGGCGCGCGCGCGACCGCGAGGCGCAGTCGGCGGAGGTCAAGGAACTGGCCACCGCCTTCAACACCTTCGACAGCACGCTGCAAGCGTTCGAGCACGGCGGCCAGACGCTCAGCGGCAGCGGCACGCCAATCCGGGTCGAGGGCATCGACGATGCGCGCGCCCAGGACGTGCTGGCCGATGCCCGCCGGCTGTGGGATCCGTACCGCGAGCGGATCGCGGCCGTGGTCGCGAACGGCCGCGCCGAGCCCGAGGCGGCGGTGGCAATGGCCCGCCAGGCCGAGGCTGCGAACCTGCCGCTGCTCAAGCTGATGAACGACCTGACCAGCCGGGTCGAGGAGCTGGCCGCCTCCAAGGCCACCACGCTGCGGGCCGTACAGATCACCGGCATGACGCTGGCGACGATCAACTTCCTCGTCATCCTGTTCCACTTCATCCGCCACCTGCGCGAATCGGACCGCCTGCTCGAACGCGCCCGCCGCGAGACCGACGACATCCTGCGCACCACCCAGGACGGCCTGTTCCTGCTCGACGCCGACGGCCGCATCGGCGTCCAGCACTCGGCCGCGCTGGAACGCGTGCTCGACACCGACCGGCTGGCCGGCGAGAGCTTCTACGACATCATCGGCCCGGCCGTCACGCCGAAGACGCTCGACACCACGCGCGAATACGTGGACCTGCTGCTGCGCCACGACGTCAAGGAAAAGCTCGTCGCCAGCCTGAACCCGCTCGAATGCGTCGAGATCAGCCTATCGCGCGCGCCGGGCGACGCCGAGCTGCGCTACCTGCAGTTCGGTTTCAACCGCGTCTTCGAGCACGGCAAGGTGACCCACCTGCTGGTGACCGCCAACGACATCACCCGCCGCGTCCGGCTCGAGAAGGAGCTGCAGGCCGCCGAGGCCCGCGCCAAGGGCCAGATGGGCCTGCTGGTCGAGATCCTGCAGGTCGAGCCGGCGACGATGAACCAGTTCCTGCGCACCGCCCAGGACGGCCTGCAGCACATCAACCGGCAGCTGCGCGAACAGGGCAGCGCGCGCGAGGTCGGCGCCGAAACCCTGAACGCCATCTACCGCATCACCCACCGCATCAAGGGCGACGCCTCGGCGCTCGGCATCGGCAGCCTGGCCGGCTCGCTGCATTCGCTCGAGGACACCCTGTCGCGGCTGCGCGAGAGGCCGAGCCTGTCCGGTGAGGATTTCCTGCCGGTGACGGTGCGGATCAAGGGCTTGTTCGAGGAAATCGAGGCGATGCACCTGGCGGTATCGCGGGTCGCCCAGATCCGCGGCGTGGTGTCGGTCGAGGCGCCGCGGCCCCAGCACGACCCCGGCGTCGCGGCGCTGCCCTTCGTCAAACGCTGGCAGGACTTCGCCGCCCGCCTGGCCGACGAACACGGCTGCAAGGTGGAGCTGGGCTATCACGGCATCGATGCCGAAACCCTGCCCGAGTCGCTGCGCGACGCCATCAACAGCATGGTCAACCATTTCATCCGCAACGCCATCGTGCACGGCATCGAGGATCCGGAATCCCGCAAGCGCCGCGGCAAGCCGGAGACCGGCCGGATCGCCGTGTACATCTCGGCGCGCGACGACGGCGGCGTCGAACTGTCGTTCCGCGACGACGGCCAGGGCATCACGGTGGCCGAGGTGCGCGACGCGGCGGTGCGGGCCGGCCGCCTGAGCGCCGACGAAGCCGCCGCGATGGATTCGCGCCGCATCGTCAGCCTGATCTTCGAACCGGGGCTCAGCACCCGCGAGAGCGCCGACCAGGACGGCGGCCGCGGCGCCGGACTGGACGCCGTCAAGGCCATGGTGATGCAGCTCGGCGGCCAGATCCGCATCGGCAGCACGCCGGGCGAATACTGCCACTTCCGCCTCAGCCTCGGCGCCCTGCCCTCGCTGGCTGCCGTCGAGCGCAGCGGTGAAGCACCCGAGGAGGCCGCGGCATGAAACGCCTGATGATCGTCGACGACTCCAACATCATCCGCAGCAAGATCGCCCGCGCGCTGGGCGAACACGGACTCGAAGTGGTCGGACTGGCCGCCAGCGGCGAGGACGCCCTGGCCCGCGCACGGCAGGTCAAGCCCGACGTCATCACGATGGACATCACGATGCCCGGCATGGACGGCATCGAGTGCATCCGCCAGATCCGCGCGCTCGACCCGCAGGTGCGGATCCTGGTGGTATCGGCGCTGGCCGACAAGGCCACTGCCATCCAGGCCCTCAAGGAGGGCGCCCAGGGATTCGTCTGCAAGCCCTTCACCGAGGAAGGGCTGAATGACGCGATCGGCGAACTGTTCGCGGAGGATTGAGCATGGACGAGTCCCAGCTGCGCGTCTTCGTGGCCATCATCCAGCACTATTTCGAGCAGGAGACCGGCCGCCCGGCCGAGGTCGGCTCGCCCTACCTGTGCGATCCGAGCCAGCTGCCGGTGCATGATTTCACCGGCGTGATCGGCATCTCCGGCAACCGCAAGGGCTGCGTCTATTTCAGCTCGCCGCGCGAGCTGCTGCGCGAGATGCTGCTGCGCGCCGGCGAAACCGACGTCTCGGACGCGAACCTGGCCGACCTCGCCGGCGAGATCGCCAACACGTTGTCGGGCAACGCCCGCAAGGAGTTCGGCCACGAATTCCTGATCTCGGTGCCGGTCGTCGTGCGCGGCCAGCAGCAGAGCATCAGCGTGCCGCGCGAGGTGCGCGCCTACGTGATTCCGTTCCGCTGGCACAAGCTCGACGCGGCGCTGGTGGTCAGCGTCGCCTAGCGTCCGCGGCTCGTCCGAAGCCGGGCCGCTGCCAAGCGACCCGGTGCTGACCGACGCGCGCCGCGCCCGCGGCATTGTCGCCAATGCTACGATCAAGGAACGGCCGCGAACGGCACCCCCGTTCCACCCGCCGCCACCGCACTCACCAGGAGACGAGCATGATCAAGGTCAGCGTGTTCTACGCGAACAAGCCGGGTTGCCGATTCGATTTCGACTACTACACGACGAAGCACCTGCCGCTGGTACGCGACAAGCTCGGCACCGCCTGCACCGGCATTGCCGCCGACAAGGGACTGGCCGGTGGCGCGCCCGGTTCGTCGCCGACCTTCATCGCCATCGCCCACCTGTACTTCGAGTCGGTGGACGCATTCCAGAACGCCTTCAACCCGGTCGCCGGCGAAATCCTCGGCGACATCCCGAACTACACCGACCTGCAGCCCGACCTGCAGATCAGCGAAGTGGTAATGAACGCCAGCCGCAGCGAGAAGGGCGAGTTGCACGTGCATCGCTGACCAGTCCCGCACACGGACGCAAGCTCAGCCCGTTCCCCGTCTGGCCATGAGGGGGTGTGGGAGTTGCGTCCTCGCGACTGGTCGCCGCACCCCATCCCCCTCCCAGCCTCCCCCTTGAAGGGGGAGGAGTGGACGGCGCCGACCGAACGGGCGAGCGGTTCTCCCTCCCCTTCAAGGGGGCGAGGACGGGGTTCCGCGGAGCGTGCTCCGCGCCGGCCGAGCGGGCAGGCTGTGCAAAGCCTGCCCTTCGGGTCGGGGTGGGGATGGGGTTGTGCGAGTGGATTCCTCACCGCAACGAGCCGCCACACCCCATCCCCCTCCCAGCCTCCCCCTTGAAGGGGGAGGAGCGGACGGCGTCGACCGAACGGGCGGGCGGTTCTCCCTCCCCTTCAAGGGGGCGAGGACGGGGTTTCGCGGAGCGTGCTCCGCGCCGGCCGAGCGGGCAGGCTGTGCAAAGCCTGCCCTTCGGGTCGGGGTGGGGATGGGGTTGTGCGAGCGGGTTCCTCACCGCGACGAGCCGCCTCACCCCATCCCCCTCCCAGCCTCCCCCTTGAAGGGGGAGGAGTCGACGGGGCCGACCGAACTGGCGGGCGGTTCCCCCTTGAAGAGGGAGGAAACGTCCGTGCGGTGTGGACGCCCTGCCCGATCCGCGGTCTGCCCATCCGGCGGGCATTCCCGGCATTACGGCAGCAAGCCGTCAGACCGCTTCGCCGTGCCAGACCTCGCTCACGATCGCAATCGCCGCGGCGATCGGGGGCTCCTCGCGGCGGTCCAGGCGGCACATGACGCCGAGTTCGGCGGGCACCGAGACGGTGTCCGATACCACCACGCCCTCGGCGTGAGCGGCGCGCAGGGCCAAGCTGTCGCGGGCCAGTGCTAGTGCGACGCCGGACTTCACCAGGTCCATCATCGACGGTTCCAGGTCCACCCGCGCCACCACCCGCGGTTCGACCCCCTCGGCCGCGAAGATCCGGCCCAGCAGTCGTGAATGAACCGATTCGGGCGGCGTGCCGATCCACGGCAGGCGGGCCAGTTCGCGCCAGCCCTTGCCGCGCACCTGGCCGCCCCAGCCCGGCGGCGCCACCACCCGGTACACGAAGTCGGTCAGTTTCTGCACGTGGAAGCGCTGGCGCTGCGCCTCCATGCCGGGTGCGCCGAGCGTGTAGGCCACGTCCAGCAGGCCGGCCTCCAGATCCCTCGCCACCGCGCCGGACATGCCGTGACGCAACTCGAACGACAGGCCCGGATGGCGCTCGGCCAGCAGGCGCAGGAAGGGTCCCATGCGCAGGAATTCCGGATCGACGATGGTGCCCAGCCGCAGCCGGCCGGTGACCGAGCCCTTCAGGCCGGTGGCGGCGGCGCGGAATTCGGCCGCCGCGCTCAGCGCCCGCTCGGCCGCCGGCATCAGCTTCTGGCCGGCCTCGGTCAGGCGCATGCCGCGCGGCATGCGCTCGAACAGTTTCACGCCGAGCTCGCCCTGCAGCTTCTTCAATTGCAGGCTCAGCGCCGGCTGGGTCAGAAAGAGCCGCTCGGCGGCCCGCGTCAGGTTGCCTTCGCGGGCGACCGTGACGAAGGCCCGCAGTCCGGAATAGTCCATCTGTTATTAGCAATTGAAATAACGCAATCAAGAATAACTCATTGGACCCGGGACGCAGTGATGGTTTTCAATACGATCCATCCGATAAATGCCCGCCCTGAGAAGGAAGAGACATGAGCCTTACTTACACCAACGCCCCCGATCGCATCGGCCACTGGATCGACAACGAAATCCGTCAAAGCGACGGCCGCAGCCAGCCGGTGTATGACCCGGCGCGCGGCCAGGTGGCCCGCCAGGTGAGCCTGGCCAGCGAGGCCGACGTCGATGCGGCCATCGCCAGCGCCGCGGCCGCCCAGCATGCCTGGGGTGCGATGGCGCCGCAGAAGCGCGCCCGCGTGCTGTTCAAGATGAAAGAGCTGGTCGAACGCCACACCGACGACCTGGCCCGGCTGATCACCCGCGAGCACGGCAAGACCTTCCCGGACGCCCAGGGCGAGGTGCAGCGCGGCCTGGAGGTGATCGAGTTCGCCTGCGGCATCCCGCAGCTCTTGAAGGGCCAGTATTCCGACAACGTCGGCGGCGGCATCAGCAACTGGAGCCAGCGCATGCCGCTGGGCGTGACGGCCGGCATCACGCCGTTCAACTTCCCGTTCATGGTCCCGATGTGGATGGCGCCGGTGTCGATCGCCTGCGGCAACAGCTTCATCCTGAAGCCGTCCGAGCGCGACCCCTCGCCGTCGCTGCTGACCGCCGAGCTGTTCCGCGAGGCCGGACTGCCGGCCGGCGTGTTCAACGTCGTGCAGGGCGACAAGCTGGCCGTCGATCGGCTGCTGAGCCACCCCGAGGTGCAGGCGGTGAGCTTCGTCGGCTCGACCCCGATCGCCCGCTACATCTACGAGACCGCAGCCCGCAACGGCAAGCGCGCGCAAGCCCTGGGCGGCGCCAAGAACCACATGGTGGTGATGCCGGACGCCGACCTGGACCAGGCCGCCGACGCGCGGATCGGTGCCGGCTACGGCTCGGCCGGCGAGCGCTGCATGGCGATCTCGGTGGCGGTCGCGGTGGGACACATCGCCGACGAGCTGGTGGACAAGGTCGCCACCCGCGCCCGCTCGCTGAACGTCAACGACGGCGAGGCCGCCGGCGCAGACATGGGCCCGATCGTGACGGCCGAGGCCAAGCAGCGCATCGAGGGCTACATCGCCTCCGGTGTCGAGCAGGGCGCGACGCTGGTGATGGATGGCCGCGGGCTGGTGGTGCCCGGCCGCGAGCAGGGCTACTTCCTCGGCGCTTCGCTGTTCGACCACGTCACCCCGCAGATGAAGATCTACCAGGAGGAGATCTTCGGCCCGGTGCTGTGCGTGGTCAGGGTCGACACGTTCGCCGAGGCGGTCGAACTGGTCAATTCGCA
>JBNLET010000086.1:0-18939 GCA_050305135.1 Rhodocyclaceae bacterium
CGTCGAGGGCGCGATGAACGCGGTGCTGGTGCAGGGCGACGCGGTCGGGCCGACGCTCTACTACGGCCAGGGCGCCGGCGCCGAGCCGACCGCCAGCGCGGTGATCGCCGACCTGGTGGACGTCACGAGGCTGCATACCGCCGACCCGGAGCACCGCGTGCCGCATCTGGCGTTCCAGCCGGACCAGATGGTCGATCTGCCGGTGCTGCCGATCGACGAGGCCGAGACCGCCTGCTACCTGCGCATGCGGGTGGCCGACCAGCCGGGTGCGCTGGCCGACATCACGCGCATCCTGGCCGATCACGAGATCTCGATCGACGCGATGCTGCAGCGCGAGCCGGACGAGGGCGAGGAGCAGACCGACATCATCATCCTCAGCCATCGCTCGATCGAAGGGCGGATCAACGCCGCCGTAGCGAAGATCGAAGCGCTGCCGGTGGTCGTCGGCCGGGTCACCCGGCTGCGCCTGGAATCTCTCGGCAAGTAAACCCTGTGGCCGGGCGGCGTGCTGCCGCCCGGCCATGTCACGACGGACCCCATCGATGCGTTACATCTCCACCCGCGGGCGTGTGCCGGCGCAATCCTTCTGCGACATCCTGCTCGGCGGCCTAGCGCCGGACGGCGGCCTGTATCTGCCCGAAACCTATCCGCAGGTCGATCGCGCCGATCTCGACGCCTGGCGCAATCTCTCCTACGCCGAACTGGCCCACCGCATCCTGTCGCGCTTCATCGACGACATCCCGGCCGCCGACCTGCAGGCGATCTGCGACAAGACCTACACCGCCGAGGTCTATTGCCACGTCCGCACCGGCGACGACGCGCGCCAGATCACGCCGCTGCGCTGGCTCGAGCCCGGCCGGCTGGGCCTGCTCGAACTGTCCAACGGGCCGACGCTGGCCTTCAAGGACATGGCGATGCAATTGCTCGGCAACCTGTTCGAGTACGTGCTGGACAAGCGCGGCGAACAGATCAACATCCTCGGCGCGACTTCCGGCGATACCGGCTCGGCTGCCGAGTACGCAATGCGCGGCAAGCACGGCGTGCGGGTCTTCATGCTCTCGCCGCACGGCCGCATGAGCGCCTTCCAGCGTGCCCAGATGTATTCGCTGCAGGACGACAACATCTTCAACATCGCCGTGCGCGGCATGTTCGACGACGCCCAGGACATCGTCAAGGCGGTCTCCAACGACCACGATTTCAAGGCCCGCCACCGCATCGGCGCGGTCAACTCGATCAACTGGGGGCGCGTCGCGGCCCAGATCGTCTACTACTTCAAGGGCTATTTCGCGGCCACCGGGTCGAACGACGAAAAGGTCGTGTTTGCGGTGCCCTCGGGCAACTTCGGCAACATCTGCGCCGGCCACATCGCCCGCATGATGGGCCTGCCGATCGAGCGCCTGATCCTGGCGACGAACGAAAACGACGTGCTGGACGAGTTCTTCCGCAGCGGCACCTATCGCCCGCGCGGCACGGCCGAGACCCACGCCACCTCGAGCCCGTCGATGGACATCTCGAAGGCCTCCAACTTCGAGCGCTTCGTCTTCGACCTGGTCGGGCGCGACGGCCAGGTGGTCAGCGAGCTGTGGCACAGCATCGAGCAGGGCGGCGCGTTCGAACTGAAGGGCACCCAGTACTGGGCCTGCATCGACGATTACGGCTTCGTCTCGGGCAGCAGCAGCCACCAGGACCGGCTGGCCACGATCCGCCGCTGCTTCGACGACTATGGCGTGGTGATCGACACCCATACCGCCGACGGTCTCAAGGTGGCGTGCGAGCATTCGCTCGAGGGCGTGCCGACGCTGGTGCTCGAGACCGCGCTGCCGGCCAAGTTCGAGGAGACCATCCAGCAGGCGCTCGGCCGCCGGCCGGACCGCCCGGCCGACCTGCGCGACATCGAATCGCTGCCGCAGCGGGTCGAAGTGATGGACGCCGACGTCGCGGCCGTGAAGGCCTTCGTCGAGCGCCGCTGCGCCTGAGGCGATGAGCCGGCAGATCTGGGATCAGCGCTTCGCCGAGGCCGGCGAGGCCTTCGTCTTCGGCGATCGACCAAACCACTTCCTGGTCGCCGAGGCCCACCGGCTGCCGGCCGCGTCGCGGATCCTGTCGGTGGCCGACGGCGAGGGGCGCAACAGCGTCTGGCTGGCCCGCCATGGGCAGCGAGTGCATGCAGTGGAGTTTTCGCCGGTGGCGCTCGACAAGGCGCGGCGCTTCGCGCGGCGGCACGGCGTCGAGGTCGAGTTCGAGCAGGCCGACGTGCTGGGCTGGCCCTGGCCGGCCGGCTGCTACGACGCGGTGGTGGCGATCTTCATCCAGTTCGCGACGCCGGCCGAGCGGCCGCGGCTGTTCGAGGGTCTGGCCGGCGCGCTCAAGCCGGGAGGCTTGCTGCTGCTGCACGGCTATACGCCACAGCAGGTGGAATACGGCACCGGCGGGCCGCCGAATGCCGAGAACATGTACACCGAGGCGATGCTGCGCGAGGCCTTCGGCGGCATGGAGATCCTGTCGCTGCGTGCCTACGAGCAGGAGATCCACGAGGGCAAGGGCCATCACGGCCGCTCGGCGCTGATCGATCTGGTGGCGCGCAAGCGCGCCTGACGCGGCGTAGGGCCCGAGCGCGCACGCCGTTCGGCCGCCGCTAGCCGCCGCCGGTGGTGTTGCCCGTCGCCTTCGTGCGGAATTGCTCAGATCCGGCCGCGCCTTGCCCGATAATGGATCATTCGGTTGCCCGACGGGGTGGCATGGTCCGGAATCAGACAGCGAAGTCGGTGGCCACCCGCCTGCGAGCGAGACTGGCGGTGGCGCTCGGCATGCTGTTGATCATCGGCTCGTGCCGGGCGGACGAGGGCGACGGGCGCATCGCGATTCAACTGCGCTGGCTGCACCAGTTCCAGTTTGCGGGCTACTACGCGGCGCTCGAGAAGGGCTTCTACCGGAATGCGGGCCTGGACGTGGTGCTGGTCGAGGGCTCGCCCGAGCGCCAGCCGGTGCGCGAAGTCCTGTCGGGCCGCGCGCAGTACGCGGAGGGCAACAGCGAGGTGCTGCTGGCGCGGCTGCAGGGCCAGCCGCTGGTGGCGCTGGCGGCGATCTTCCAGCACTCGCCGTCAGTGTTGCTGGCGCTGCGCTCGTCCGGCATCGAATCGCCGCACGACCTGATCGGCCGGACCGTGATGCTGATGGACAACAGGAACGATCCGGATTTCCTGACGATGCTGCTGAACGAAGGCATCTCGCCCGAACGGGTCAAGGTGATTCCGAGCAGCTACGACTTCGAGGACCTGATCTCCGGACGGGTGGACGCCTTCAATTCCTACCTCACCAACGAGCCCTACCTGCTGCGCGAGCGCGGCCTCGAATATACGGTCATCAACCCGCGCAACTACCGAGTCGATTTCTACAGCGACATCCTGTTCACCCGCGAGGACGAAATCCGCAACCATCCGGGCCGAGTCGAGGCGCTGCGCCAGGCGACGCTGGAGGGTTGGCGCTACGCGATGGCGAATCCGGGAGAGATCATCGATCTGCTGATCGACAAGTACCAAGTCAAGAAGAGCCGCGAGCACCTGCGCTTCGAGGCCGAGACGATGCGAGCGCTGATGCTGCCGGAGCTGGTGCAGATCGGCCACATGAATCCGCAGCGCTGGCAGCACATGGCCGACACCTTCGTGCGCGCCGGCGTGGTTCCCGATACCGATCTGCTGGACGGCTTCCAGTATTTCGGGCCGGACGATGATCGACTGCCCGGCTGGGCGGTCAAGGCGCTTGCCGGCGCGATCCTCGCCGTGTTCGCCGCATCGCTGCTGGCGATCTACTACTTCCGCATCAATCGCCGCCTGTTGCAGGCGGAAACGGTGGCCCGGCTGGCCAACCAGGCATTGACGGAGAAACTGGCCGAGATCAGGGAGTTGCACCGGCGACTGCGCGACCAGGCGATCCGCGACCCCTTGACCGGCCTGTACAACCGCCGCTATCTGGACGAGACGCTGGAGCGGGAACTGGCCCGGGCCAAGCGCGAGGGCTATCCGATCTGCCTGGCGCTGATCGACCTGGACCACTTCAAGGAAGTCAACGATACCTACGGACACCAGGCCGGCGACGAAGTGCTGCAGTCGCTGGGCCGGCTGCTGAAGAGCTGCGCCCGCGAGGGCGACATTCCGTGCCGCTACGGCGGCGAGGAATTCGTGCTGCTGATGGCGGGCATGCCGCCCGAGGCCGGATTGCAGCGGGCGGAGGAGTGGCGGCGCGAGTTCGCGGCGCAGCCGGTCGGCCACGGCGGCATCGAGATCGCGGTCACCATGTCGGTCGGGATATCGAACTTTCCGCGCCATGCGGCCGGCGCCGCCGGTCTGATGGACGAGGCCGACAAGGCGCTGTACCGGGCCAAGGAATCCGGCCGCAACCGCGTCGTGCTGGCCGGCGGCGGAGACGGCGCGATGGGGGCCGGCTGAGGCCGATCGGCGCGCTACAGGAAGAGCACGGCCGGAAACACGGTCAGCGCCACCACGTAGAGCAACCATTCGAGCCGGCGGCGGGCCAGGAAACCGGTGAAGTGCAGCACCAGCACGACCAGTGCGACGATGTAGTACAGCGTAAATAGCATCTTCAGGCTCCCGTCCGCGTGCCGCCCGAGCCGCTGCGGAGCGCTATTCCTCGACGTGCCGCAGCGACAGGTCGATGGCCTTCACGTCCTTCGTCAGGCCGCCGATCGAAATCCGATCGACGCCGGTTTCCGCGATCTCCCGCACCCGCTCGAAGCCGACGCCGCCCGAGGCTTCGAGCTCCGCCCGGCCAGCCGTCAGGCGGACCGCCTCGCGCATCTCCTCCAGGCTCATGTTGTCGAGCAGGATCATGCGGGCGCCGGCATCGAGGGCCTCGCGCAACTGCTCGAGCGACTCGACCTCGATCTCGATGAAGGCGTTGCCCGGTGTAATGCGGCGCGCCTCGCCCAGAACCTGGCGGATGCCGCCGGCCGAGAGGATGTGGTTTTCCTTGATCAGCACGCCATCGTACAGGCCGATGCGATGGTTGACGCCGCCGCCGACCAGTACCGCGTACTTCTGCGCCAGGCGCAGCCCCGGCAGCGTCTTGCGGGTGTCGACGATGCTGGCGCGCGTGCCGGCCACCGCGTCGACGAACTTGCGGGTCTTCGTTGCGGTGCCCGACAGCAGCTGCAGGAAGTTGAGACCGGTGCGTTCGGCGGTCAGCAGGTTCCTGGCCGTGGCGAGGATGTCGCAGATCGCCTGGCCCGGTTCGAGCTGCTCGCCGTCGCGGGCGTGCCAGGTGATCAGCGCATTCGGCTGCAGCGCCGCGAACGTCGCGTCGAACCACGCGGTGCCGCACAGCACCGCATGCTCGCGGGTGATCACCCGCCCGCGCGCCTGTACCGAGTCCGGGATCAGATGGGCGGTCAGGTCGCCGGTGCCGACGTCCTCGGCCAGCGCGACGGCCACGTTACGCTGGATTTCGATCCGCAACTGCTCACCGACGATCATCTGGCCTCCCGTTCCGCGAATCGGGGCATTCTAGCACCGGCGGGCATCCGCAATGCATCGGCGGCGGTACCGCGCGCGCCGAAATCCGTGTCCGCATATTGCCGGCGCGAAGCCGCCGGCGGCGCGATAATCGCCCCATGGTGCTGCCCAATCCCGATGCCTGCTATCAGGCCCTGCTGAGCCGCGACGGGCGCTTCGACGGCCGTTTCTTCGTCGGCGTCAGCAGTACCGGCATCTACTGCCGGCCGATCTGCCGCGTGCGCACGCCGCGGCGGGAGAACTGCAGCTTCTTCGCCAGCGCCGCGGCAGCCGAAGAGGCCGGATTCCGGCCCTGCCTGCGCTGCCGGCCCGAACATGCACCGGGCCGGGCCCCCGTCGACGCCGCTGCGCGCTTGGCCCATGCGGCCGCCGAACTGCTCGAGTGCCGGCTTGGCGAGGCCGCCGGCAAGGCCGGCGTGGCCGAGCGGATCGGCGTCAGCGAGCGGCATCTGCGCCGCCTGTTCGTCGCCGAGTTCGGCGTCACGCCGGCAGCCTACCTGGCCAGCCGCAGGCTGCAGATGGCGCGGCGGATGATCGTCGAGACGGCCTTGCCGATCGGCGACGTTGCGCTGGCAGCCGGCTTTGGCAGCCTGCGCTCGTTCAACCAGCGTTTCCTCGCCGGCTACCGCGAGCGGCCGAGCGAGCTGCGGCGGCGCAGCGCGCCGCCGGCCGACGCCGCGCTGGCGGGTTTTCGCCTCGGCTACCGTCCGCCGCTGGACTGGCACGGGCTGTGCGCGTTCCTCGCGCGGCGGGCGATTCCGGGCGTCGAGGCGGTGGCCGGGCAGGGCGGGCAAGCCTGCTATCGGCGCGTGCTCGCGCTGCAGGACGGCGCCGATGGCATCCAGGGATGGCTGTCGGTGCGTCCCGCCGGCGCCGAGCACGCCTTGCTGGTCACGCTGGACGACGCCTTGCTGCGCCGCGCGCCGACGGTGCTGGCCCGGCTGCGGCGTCTGTTCGACCTGGGCTGCGATCCGCAGCAGGTGGCGGCGCGGCTCGGCGCGCTGGCAAGCGGGCGCGAGGGATTGCGCTTGCCCGGTGCGGCGGACGGATTCGAGTTGGGCGTGCGCGCGATCCTCGGCCAGCAGATCAGCGTGGTGGCCGCCAGGACGCTGGCCGGCCGCTTCGCGCGGTGCTTCGGCCGGCCCATCGAGACGCCCTGGCGGGAACTCGACCGGGCCTTCCCGTCGCCGGCGCGGGTGGCGGCACTGGCCGAGGACGAGATCGCGGCGCTCGGCATGCCGCGCGCACGGGCGCGTGCCGTGCTCGCACTGGCCCGCGCGGTCAATGACGGGAGGCTGCAACTGGATGTTCCGGTTTCGGTGGATGCGACGCGGGCCGCGCTGCTGGCGCTGCCCGGCATCGGACCATGGACTGCCGAATACATCCTGATGCGGGGCTGCTCGTGGCCCGACGCGCTGCCCGAGGGTGACGTGGGCGTGCATCGGGCGCTGGGTGAATCCTCGCGCAGCGCCGTGCGCGAGCGCATGGAGGCCTGGCGGCCCTGGCGATCGTATGCGGTGATCCACTGCTGGCGCGGAGCGGAGGAGGCGGACGATGAATGAACGGGTACGGGCGGCGACGCCGCTGGGTGAGGTAGTGGTCGAGATGGACGGTAGCGGCGGCATCCGCAGGCTGGCCTTCGCGGCGCGGGGCGATGCGCTGCCGGAACGCGATGCGCGGCTGGAAGCGGCGCTGGCAAGCTGGTTCGAGAGCGGCCGGCTGCCGGCCGGCTACGCAATCGTACCCGGCGGCACGCCTTTCCAGTGCCGCGTCTGGCAGGCCGCGGCGGCGGTGGAGCGCGGCTCGACGCGCAGCTACCGCGAGCTGGCACGGGATCTCGGACAGCCGGCGGCGGCGCGGGCGGTGGCGCGGGCACTGGCCGGCAACCCGGTGCTGCTGCTGGTGCCCTGCCACCGCATCGTCGGCAGCGACGGCCGACTGCGCGGCTATGCCGGCGGTCTGGCGCGCAAGCGCGAGTTGCTGCGCATCGAGCGCCGGCGCGCGGCGTGAGTTCGCGCCGCGATCTGGTCGATCTGCTGTTGCTGGCGGCGATCTGGGGGGCGTCCTTCCTGTTCATGAGGATCGCCGCGCCGGCTTTCGGTCCGCTGCCGCTGATCGAGTTGCGGGTCGGCATCGCGGCGCTGGTGCTGTTGCCGCTACTGGCGCTGCGTGGCGGGTTGGGCGCGCTGCGCGATCGGGCCGGCGCGCTGTGCTTCGTCGGCCTGACAAATTCGGCGCTGCCGTTCGCGCTCTATGCCTGGGCGCTGCTGGCGCTGCCGGCCGCCTTCGCAGCGGTGGCCAATGCCAGTTCGCCGCTGTGGGCGGCGCTGGTGGCTTTCCTGTGGCTGCGCGACCGCTTGTCGCCGGCGGCCGTGTTCGGCCTGGTGCTCGGTTTTCTCGGCGTCGTGGTGCTGTGCTGGGGCAAGGCCTCGTTCGATGCCGCCGGCGCCGGCTGGCCGGTGCTGGCCTGCATCGGCGCGACGCTGTCCTACGGCATCGCGGCCAATTTCACCAAGCACAGGCTGTGCGGCGTGCCGCCGCTGGCGGTGGCGGCGGCCAGCCAGATGTACGCGGCCCTGATGCTGCTGCCCTTCGCCGTGGCCGTCTGGCCGGCGCGCCTGCCGGCCACCGGTGTCTGGCTGGCGGTGCTGGCGCTGGCGGTGCTGTGCACCGGCTTCGCGTATTTCCTCTATTTCCGGCTGATCGAGCGCATCGGGCCGGCGCGGGCGATCTCGGTGACCTTCCTGGTGCCGCTGTTCGGCATGCTGTGGGGGGCCTGGTTCGGCGACGAGACGATCACCGTCCAGATGCTGGGCGGCTGCGCGGTGATCCTGCTCGGCACCGGGCTCGCCAACGGCCTGATCGCACCACGTCGTGCCACGGCGCTGGAAACTCCAGCGCGCCGATGACGTCCCACCGGTGCTTTCCCCAGCCACGGAGATCATGATGGAAGCACCGATCCACAATATGAACAATCTGTTCGCTCAGCTCGGCCTGCCCAGCGACGCCGAGTCCATCGCCCGCTTCATCGAGACGCATCGTCCGCTGCCGGACGGGCTGTGCCTGTCGGAGGCGCCGTTCTGGAGTCCGGCGCAAGCCGCCTTCCTGCGCGAGGAGATGCAGGAGGACGCGGACTGGGCGCCGATCATCGACGAGCTGAACGCCGATCTCCACGGCGGCTCCTGAGGCCGCGCCCAAGTCCGCATCGGACGCCACGGCGTGCGCGGCCCTCAGGCCTGTGCGCCGGAACGGTCGGACCCGGTGGTGGCGATGGCGGTGGGCGCGGCGGGCCGATAGCAGCGGACGAGCACGGATTTCAGGCTTTCCAGCAGCGACAGCAGCGCCGGCACGAAGAACAGCACCAGCACCGCCGAAAAACCGAGACCGAAGGCGATCGAGGCCGCCATCGGAATCAGGAACTGGGCCTGCAGCGAGGTCTCGAACAGCAGCGGCGTGAGTCCGCCGATGGTGGTCAGCGAGGTCAGCAGCACGGCCCGCAGGCGGGCGCAGGACGCCCCGACCAGCGCGTCCTGCAGCTCGAGTCCTTTGCGCTGCAGGTCCTGGAACATCGTCACCAGGATGATGGAGTTGTTGACCACGATGCCCGACAGGCCGAACAGGCCGAACATCGACAGGATGGTCAGCTTCAGGCCGAGCAGCCAGTGGCCGAAGATCGCGCCGGCCAGCCCGAGCGGAATCGCCGACATGACGACCAGCGGCCAGCTCCAGGAGCCGAAGGACCACACCAGGATGAAGTAGATCAGCGCCAGGCCGACCAGCAGGCCGCGCCCCATGTCGGCCATCGTCTCGCGCTGGTCGCTGGCGCGGCCCTCGAAGCTGTACGAGACGCCGTGGCGGGCCGCCAGCTCGGGCAGGATGCGGCGCGTCAGCTCGGCACGGATCGTGTCGGCCGAGGCGCGGGCACTGTCCACTTCGCCGGACACCTCCACCGCCAGCCGGCCGTCGGCGTGGCGCAGCGCCTCGAAACCGCGCCGCGACTCGAACGAGGCGACGGTCGCCAGCGGCGCGAAACCGCCGCCCGGCAGGCGGATGCTGATGCGCTCGAAGACGTCCATCCGGCTGCGTTCCTCGCGCGGCAGCAGCACCCGCACCTCGAGCTCGTCGCGGCCGACCTGGACGAGTTGGGCGAGGGCGCCGTCGAAGGCCGCGCGCAATTGCCGGCCGAGCGTCTCGGTGGTCAGGCCGAGCGCCTCGCCGGCGGCAGTGAGGCGGTAGATGAGCTGCTCGCGTCCGTAGGGCATGTCGTCCTCGGTGTCGCTGACGCCCGGGATGCTCTTCATCGTCTCGGCCAGCGCCAGCGCGGCGCGTTTCAGCGCGTCGGCGTCGTCGCCGATCAGCCGCACGTTCAGGTCGCGGCCCGGCGGCCCGGCGCGGCGCGCCGTAAAGGTCAGCAGTTCGAGCCCGGCGGCAGGCTTGACCTTGTCGCGCCAGGTGGCCAGAAATCGCTCGTTGCGCACGCTGCGGCTGTCGGGCGGCGACAGCTCGACCATGATCGAGGCCAACTGGTCGCCGCGGGCGCTGCCGCCGGCGCCGGTACCGACCGTCGAGCCGAGCCACGAGACGGCAGTGTCGACCAGGTCGCCGCCGAGTTCCTGGTTGGTTTCGGCCAGCCCGCGCTCGAGCCGGCGCAGGAAGGCCTCGGTCTGCTGCCGCGGGGTACCGGCCACGAAGGTGGCGTTGGCGTAGATGGTCTGGCCTTCCGGCGCCGGAAAGAACTCGAAGCCGATGCGCCCGCCGGCCATCAGGCCGACCGCCAGCACCATCAGCGCCAGCGTGATCGCCACCGTGGTGCCGCGCCAGGCCAGCGCCAGCGTCACCAGGCGCCGGAAATGGTGTTCCCGCAGCCGTTCGAAGCCGGCTTCCAGCGACTGTCGCAAGCGCGTCGCGCGCGCGCCGGCCGCGCCGCGCAGCGCACCCTTCAGGTGGGCCGGCAGGATCAGGAAGCTCTCCAACAGCGAGGCCAGGATCACCATCACCATCACGAACGGGATGTCGCCGAGGATGTTGCCGATCACGCCGCCGACCATCATCAGCGGCACGAAGGCGGCCACCGTGGTCAGCGAGGCGGCCACCACCGGCGCCAGCATCCGCCGCGCGCCGCCGAGCGCCGCGGCCTCGGGCGGCTCGCCCATGTGGCGGTGGGTGTCGGCATCCTCGGCGACGACGATGGCGTCGTCCACGATGATGCCGAGCGCCATGATCAGCGCGAACAGGCTGATCATGTTGATCGAGCCGCCGAAGATCAGCATCAGGCCGAGGGTGGCGAGGAAGGCGGTCGGGATGCCCGCCATGACCCAGAACGCGACCCGCGCCGGCAGGAACAGGTAGAGCAACAGCACCACCAGCAGCAGGCCGCCGAGGCCGTTGCGGATGAGCAGTTCGATGCGGTCGCGGATCAGCTGCCACTGGGCGTCGAAGACCTCCAGCCGGAGGCTCGGCGGCAGCGTCGGGCGGGCCTTGGCGAGCCACTCGTCCAGTGCCTGCGCGGCACGCAGCGAGTGGCCGTTCTCGGCCCGCTGCAGCTTCATCTCGACCACCGCCTCGCCGCCCTCGCTCAGCGTCAACGCGCCGGGGCGCGGCTCGCGCCGCAGCTGGGCGATGTCGCCCAGTCGGATGATGCCCTGGTCGTCGCTGACCACCGGCAGGCGCGCGAAGGCCGCCGGGTCGCGCCGTTGCTCAAGGCCGCGCACCTCGCGGGCGCCGTCGTGTTCGCCGGCGATGCCGGCCGGCACGTCGCGGGCGATTTGGCCGATGCGCTCGCCGACGTCCACCAGCGACAGGCCCAGCGTCTGCAGCGCCGAGGACGGAATCTCCACCGCGATGCGCTGCTCGGGCAGACCGGTGATGTCGATGCGGTCGATGCCGCCGGCCAGCAGCTCGCTCTCGAAGCGCCGCACCCACGGGCGCAACTGCTCGATGTCGCCGCCGCGCACCAGCAGCCGCGCGATCGGCTCGTAGCGCGTGACGCGACTGACCTGCGGCGTCTCCGCGTCGCGCGGCAGGTTGCGGAACTCGTCCACCCGCTGCCGGACCTGGTCGAGCGCCTGCAGCGGTTCGGTGCCTTCCCCGAGTTCGAGCGAGATGCTGGCGATGCCCTGCGCCGAGGTCGAGCTCATGCGCTTCAGGCCGTCGACGGTCTTCAGGCGCTCCTCCAGCGGCTCGACGATGCCGGCCGCCACGTCCTCGGCCGAGGCGCCGCTCCAGACCACCCGCACGCTGATGATGTCGAGCTCGAAGGTCGGAAAGAACTGCACGTTCATCCGGCCGACGCCGAGCAGGCCGGCGAAGATCGCCAGCAGCATCAGCACGTTGGCGGCGACACGGTGCCTCAGCAGCGCCGCCAGCAGGCCGTGCTTCAGCGTGCTCACCGCGCGATCGGCTCGACGGCCAGGCCGTCGATGGCGTTGGGCAGGTGGGTGGTCATCACCTCGATCGGGCCGGCCAGCGCCGGCGCGCGCAGCAGCAGGCGCACGCCGTCGCGCTCGCGCCGTTCGCCGATCCGCTCGACCTCGATGCCGGCCAGCCGGCCGTCCCGTACCAGGTAGATGCGGTCGCTGCCGTGCAGCGCCGAGAACGGCAGTTCGAACACCCCGTCGGCGGGCGGACGCTGCAGCCGGGCGCTGAGGAAGGCGCCGGCCGGCACGCCGTCGGCATCGAGCAGGCGCAGCAGCACGTCGACACCGCGGGCGTCGGCCTCGCCGCCGATGCGCTCGAGGCGTGCCGCCAGCGGCCGCTCGCCGAATTCGGCCTCGGCGCCGAGCTCGATGCCTTCCGCCAGCGCGCGGCGCAGCTCCGCCGCGTAGGTCACGGGTACGCTGGCGCGCAGGAACAAGTCGTCCGAGGCATACAGCGACATCAGCGCCTGGCCGCCCTGCACCTGGTCGCCGGCGGCCGCATCGACGCCGGCGACGCGGCCGGCGAACGGCGCGCGGATCTCGCTGCGTGCCGCGTCGCGCTCCGCTTCGGCCAGCGTCGCTTGCAACTGTGCCAGCCGGGCGGGGTGTTCGGCCAGCGCCTGCTCGCGCTGGCTGAGCGCGAGCCGGGCACGCGCCAGCGCCTCGCGGGCCTGATCGAGCGCGCTTTCGGCTCCCAGCCGGGCGTTCTTCAGCCGCGCCAGGCGCTCGACGCCGGCTTCGGCCAGATCGCGCAACTGGCGCTCCTGCTGAATCGCCTGCTGGTCGTGACGATGGCGGATGCGTTCGCGCTCGAGCTCGGCGCGGGCGCGCTCGACCCGCGGCTGGCTGTCGCGGGGATCCATGCGGGCCAGCAGGCGGCCGGCGGCCACCTGTTCGCCGTCGCGCACCTCGACGCTCAGCATGCGGCCCGAGATCGGCGCGGCCAGGCGGATCCGGTCCGGCGCCTCGACACGGCCGTAGACGACCAGCGTCGGTTGGGCCCTGACCGCTTCGACGCGCATCGTCTCGACCCGCCACACCCGCTCGCGCGCCTGCACCGGCGGCGGTGCCGGCCGGCTGGCCTTGAGCGCCAGGAATCCGGCGACGGACAGGGCGATGACGAGCAGGGGCAGCAGGCGGCGCAGGAGCATCTGGTAGTCGGGCAGTCGTCGCGATTCGAAGGTGGGCTATATCAGCCGACGCTGATGTTATCGCACCGCGACGGATTCGGCATCCGGCGCCGGACCGGTTTCAATCCTCCAGTCGGAAACCGATCTTCAGCTTGACCTGGAAGTGGGCAACCTGGCCGTCGACGATGTGGCCGCGGGACTCGATCACTTCGAACCAGTCCAGGTGGCGGACGCTCTTCGACGCCGACGCGATGGCGTTGCGGATCGCTTCGTCCTGGCTGTTCGGCGAGGAACCGACGATCTCGACCAGCTTGTAGGTATGGGCGCTCATGCGGGTCTCCTTGTTCGGGTACGCCCCATTAGACGCGCCAACACTGCTTCGTGCAATCTGGCGGTCCATCCCGCATGCCTGTATTGCAGACACCATGGCGCTGACTCGCCGCAACCTGTTCCGTGCGCTGCCGCCCGCCGGGGGCGAGGAGCACTTCGAGACCCTGGCCGGTTCGGCCGGCGTGCGGGTCGAGCGCATCGTCTCGCACGGCCACCGCACGCCGGCCGGCCAATGGTACGACCAGCACGAGGACGAATGGGTCTGCCTGCTGCAAGGCCGTGCCGAACTGCACTTCGACGACGGCACATCGCTTGCGTTGGAGGCCGGCGACTGGCTGCTGATTCCGGCGCATCGTCGCCACCGGGTTGCCGCGACGAGCAGCCCGGCGGTCTGGCTGGCGGTGTTTATGTCCGCCGCCGGGCGACCCGGGGAGCGCGTCGGGGATGACTGAGCGCGGCCAGCGTCACAGCCTGGCGGAAGACCTGGCCGCGCTGATGATCGGCACCCTGATGGTGTCGCTCGGGCTCGCGCTGCTGCAGGCGGCCGGCATCCTGAGCGGCGGTACCGCCGGTCTTGCGTTCGTGCTGCACTATGCCAGCGGCCTGCCGCTCGGTGCGCTGTTCTTCGCGCTCAACCTGCCTTTCTATCTGCTGGCCTGGCGCGGCATGGGACGGGCGTTCACGCTCAAGACTTTCGTCGCGGTGGCGCTGGTGTCCGTCCTGTCCGAGCTGATGCCGGGCTGGCTCAGGATCGGCGCCGCGCAACCTCTCTTCGCGGCACTGGCCGGCGGCCTGCTGCTCGGCAACGGTCTGCTGATCCTGATCCGCCACCGCGCGAGCCTGGGCGGAATTGGCGTGATGGCGGTGTATCTGCAGGAACGTCGGGCTTGGCGCGCCGGACACGTGCAACTGGTCGCCGACGTGCTGATCCTCGCTTCGGCGCTATTGGTGGTGACACCGCCGGCGGTACTGCTGTCGGCATTGGGTTCGCTGGCATTGAATATGGTGATCTCGATGAATCACCGCCAGGGGCGGTACATGGGCTTCTGAAGAGGGCTTGAAAAGCTCGGCCGAGAACCCACCTTCCTCCATGCGGGTGCTCGATGGGAGGCCCGCCAATTCATCGTATCGCTTGAAAGCGGAGGATATGACCATGCGTACCTATGATCTCACCCCCCTCTACCGTTCGGCCATCGGCTTCGACCGTCTCGCCCACCTCGTGGACAGCGCGCTCAGAAGCGACGCCCAGCCGAGCTATCCGCCCTACAACATCGAGTTGATCGAGGAAGACAAGTACCGCATCTCGATGGCGGTGGCCGGCTTCGACCGCGGCGAACTGGAAATCGAAAGCGAGCGCGACACGCTGAAAGTCGTCGGTCGCAAGCAGAAGGACGCGCAGGAGCGCAAATTCCTGCACCGCGGCATCGCCGCCCGCGACTTCGAACACCGCTTCCAGCTCGCGGACCACGTCAAGGTGGTCGGCGCCTCGCTCGAAAACGGTCTGCTGAACATCGACCTGGTGCGGGAAGTGCCCGAGGCGATGAAGCCGCGCAGAATCCAGATCGGCGCGCCGGGCGGCGTCGACCTGCTCGAGCGCGAAGCGGCATGATTTAGCGCTGCACCTGCAATGGGCGAATGGGGGCCGGACTTGGAGTCCGGCCCTTTTTGTGTCTTCCGGTCTTTCACGAGCGGTCTCTCGAGCGAGCTGGAGCCTTCCGTTCATGCGTCGTGTCAGGCCGTCCGTCAGCGTGGAAACGGCCTTTGCACCGTAGATCTAGCCGATCACGTCGCTCATCCGAATTGCGATTCCGCTTGCCTCGGCCTGCCTTAAGCTTTGATCGTCAAGAGGCGATTTGAAATGAACAAACCCACGAAATTCCGAGCGGCCGGCTTCACGATGGTGGAGTTGCTCGTCACCATGTCGGTATTCGCGATTCTCGTAGCGATCGCCGCGCCGCAGGTGCGGGGATTCATCGTCTCGAACCGCTTGACCAGCACCGCCAACGGCGTCTTGGGAGCCCTCGGCCTGGCCCGTGCGGAGGCCATACGCCGCAACCAGCGCGTCGTCCTATGTCCGATCGACGTGAACAACGGCGCACCTGACGTATCCGCCTGCCTGACCCCTGGAACGGCCTCGTGGAAGGGATGGATGGTGTTCGTCGATTCGGTCACCGTCAATGGAAACTACGATAACGGCGAGGCGGTCCTGCGTGCCGACGCGCTTCCGGGAGGTGAGACCAAGGTACTCGCCAGCTCCGCGCTCAGCGGATCGCCCGGCACATCTCGAATCGTGTTCAGGCCGGACGGACTGGCCCGTCCGCTTGGATCGAGTTCGCTGCAGAGCTTCGCCCTGGGCGTTTGCGACGTCTCGGCGAACCTGAATGAGCCGCTTAGGACCATCCAACTCGAGGCCGGCAGCCGCATGGGCGTAGAGCGGGGTGCGGCCACCAGCTGTTCCGCGCCGTCGAACCCCTGAGCTCAACTGGAAACTTGCTATGACGAAGCTCCACCACAAGCAGAGAGGAACGAGCCTGATCGAGGTGCTGGTTTCGCTCGTGGTGCTGGCCCTGGGTCTGCTGGGAGTGGCCGGCATGCAGATGAGTGCGCTGCGCAGCAATCAGGTCGCCTACGAAATGAGTGCCGCCACGATGCTGGCGAGTTCGATCGCGGAAAGGATGCAGGCCAATCGCAAGGCGGCCAACGGCGGCGAGTACAACCTGGCGATGGCGAGTGGAACGTGCACCGGGCCGAGCGGCACAAGTCTGGCAAAAGTCCACCTGCGCAATTGGATCGCCGAAATGCAGACAACGGGAATGTTGGGTTCATCCAGTTGTGGAAGCGTGAACTGCAATGCCGGCGTTTGCCAGATCGTCGTCCAGTGGACCGATTCGCGCGCTGTCGTCGGCAGTGCGGAGGTTCTCAGCATTCCATTGGAGGTAAGGCTGTGATGCGCAATGGACGGATCCGCCAGCAGGGCATGACGCTCGTCGAAATGATGGTGGGCGTGACGCTTGGGCTGGTCGTACTGGCCGGCGTCGCCAGCGTATTTACTTCGACCGGTGAGGTGAATCGATCGAATGAGAATATTGCCAGGCTGCAGGAGGGCGCGCGTACGGCCTTCACGCTGATGGCAAATGACATAAGAGAGGCCGGCCTTAACGACTGCGGTCGCCTCGATCAGGTTGCCAATGTTCTCAATAACGCCGCTACGACGCCATGGGCCAACTGGATCGGCGGCTTGCTGGGCGTCGATGGCGGCACGGCGATGGACGGCGTGACCAGCGGCACCGGCGTCGGCCAGCGCGTCGAAGCCGAGGATGCGCTGAGGGTCATGGGAGCGGTCTCGTCCGGACTTTCCGCAACCGAAGAGATGAATGAGGGGGCAACCTCCGCCGAATTCAAGCTGACCGGCCTGAGCACGCTGCAGCCGGGCGACGTCGTGATCGTCTGCGACTTCGAACAGGCATCCATTGCACAGATTTCTCAGACAAGAACCAGCACGATCGAGATCGTCATCAACACGGGCGGATCGACCTCGCCGGGGAACTGCACGAAGGGCCTGGGTTGGCCGGCTCTGTGCACGACCAACGGCAATTCGCACAGCTATGGGAAGAACTCCTCGATCATGCGGATGAAGTCGAACGTATGGTTCGTCGGCTACAACGGCCGAGCCGGCACGGCAGGCACGTCCTTGTACCGGTCGGCGCTGCAGAATACGGGCGGCACCATATCGACGGTCGTGGACGAGGTGGTCGAAGGCGTGAGTGGAATTCAATTCCAGTACCTGCTCGATGGTGCATCGAACTACGTCGATGCTACTGCGGTCGGTGCGGCCAATTGGGGGCAGGTGATTAGTGTCAAGGTCGACGTGACAATGCAGGGCATTTCACTACAGCGAGGCGCCAGCGGGGCACGTGAGCGCGTGACCCGAACGTTCTCGAATGTGGTGACGCTGAGGAACAGGGTGTCGTGATGAGAAGAACGATTGCGGTTTCCGGGTCACAGCGCGGGACTGCCCTGATCGTCTCGCTGGTCATGCTGGTGGCGTTGATGCTGCTCGGCATCTCCGGCTTGCAAGGCGTCAACCTGCAGTCTCGCATGGGGTCGGCGCTCTACGATCGACAGATTGCGTTCCAGGCCGCGGAGTCCGGCATGCGAAGTGCCGAGAGCGCGGTGAGCAACCCGCTGGCAAACGTCTTCGATGGCACAAATGGACTCTATCCAAAGCCGGATCCAGCCGCGGCAGGCTTCAAGAACCGGTGGGAAGACGGCAACACGGGCTGGGAATCGGCGACTGCCGTTGCCTTCGGGTCCAAGCGCTTGACGCCGCAATATATCGTCGAAGACATGGGCTCGGCGCCCGACTGGTTTGGCTGCAACCGTGAATTCCCGAAGAATCCCATGTGCGAGACCCCCCGGTATCGAATTACCTCGAGGAGTTCGGCGCCCAGCGGCGAGGCTTCCGTGGTTCTCCAAGCGATATTCAAGCCCTGATCATCAGGAGGCGATCATGAAACGGAACATGCTGCAACAACGTGTTGGGCTCGGCACCAGGCCCGGCCGGATCGCGTTGATGAGTCTTCTCGTCTGGGCTGGGCTTTCGACTGAGGTGTCGGCTGTCGATATTTCCTCTTCACCGCTGGTGACTGCCAGCACCGCGTCGCCCAACGTTTTCTTCGTTTTCGACGATTCGGGCTCGATGCAATTTGAATTCTTGCCGGAGAACTTGCTCGGTGACGATTGGTTGCCGCCGGGCAGTAACACCAAGCCGTTCCCCTATTTCGTCTTTCCGGGACAGGACGGCGCGTACGGAGGTAGCGAAAAGCCGAAGTTTTCACCGACGTTTTCGGATGACAATTTCTACAGCTTCTTCATGCGCTCGCCGCACAATAATAAGGCCTTCTATGATCCTGCGCTTACCTACGAGCCATGGATGGACTATGAGAACGGTGGCAATGTGTCGTTTCCGGATTCCGACCCGGCAGCGGCGCGCTGGCATCCTGTGTTGAGCACGGACACACTTGACCTGACGATACAACAGTCCAGAGTCGCGCCTTGGCTGACGAGCGAAACGAGCGACGGCAAGTGCGGTACGAATTATGCCAAGGATGACACGGCCTCGCCGCCTGACGTGACCTGCAGCTTCTATCCTGTTACCTATTACCTTTACAAGGGGTCGGGCGACGAGCGGACAAAGGCAAGCTATGTCCGCTACCAGTATCGCGCCGGTGCATTCCACAGGAAGGACTTGGGGACAGGCACCGAAGTGGCCGTTAGCGGGGACATGGAATGGGGGCGGCCTCAATCCGAGGAACTGCAGAATTTCGCCAACTGGTTCACCTACTATCGGTCGCGGTTGCTGGCTTCGCAGGGCAGTGCGAGTCTTGCGTTCGGCGAATTGGGTGATGGATTTCGTGTCGGCTATTTGCGCATCAATGCAAGAAACGATTCCAGTGCCCTCAACATTCCAACAAACTTGACGGCCGGGTCGGAGTTTTCCGGCGCGCATAGAGCGGCCTGGTATCAAAAGCTGCT
>JBNLET010000087.1:0-8317 GCA_050305135.1 Rhodocyclaceae bacterium
TCCAGGTCGATGCCGATGCGGTCGCACACCGAGGCCACGTCCACCAGATCCTGCCGCGTCGAGCAGTACTCGTCGTCGTCGTCGTCCTCCCAGTTCTTCATGAACAGGCCGATCACGCGGTAGCCCTGCCGCTTCAGCAGCAACGCCGCCACCGACGAATCCACGCCGCCCGACATGCCGACCACCACGGTCAACCCTGCACCATCCTTGCCTTGCTCAGCGGACATGCGGTCCTTCTCCATCCAGCCAGGCGTCCAGCGGCAGCACCACCGCCGGCTCGCCCTGTTCGACAAACCATGAATCTATCGCATAGCGGCGCGGATCGCCCTGCGCCTGCAGCGCAGGGATCTCTTCCAGCACCGCCGAGAAGTGCTGGAACAACAGGAAGCGGGTGCGCCGCCGCTGCTCCAGCACGCGATGAAAATGCAGCATGCCGCGGCGCTCCAGCAGCCGCAGCAGCCGCGTCGTGGACGTGGCGTGGTCGATGCAGTCCATGCGGCCGTAGGCGCCCGCGTCCAGGTAGTCGCCGGCCCGGTCGGCGCCGATCGGGCTGTGCCGCCCCGCCAGCCGGTACAGCCGGCCGACCGCCGCCGCCAGCCTGCGCCGCTCCTCGGCGGCGCTGCCGGCACCGGCCAGACTGGCCGCGATACCGGAGAGCAGGTCCTCATCGACCGCCACCGAGGTTTCGCTCTGGCAGCCGTAGTTGAAGCACAGGCTGACCTCGGCGGCCGTCGCCAGCCATGGCGCCAGCAGGGCCAGCGCGAGCCAGCGCATCAGCCGTAGTGGCGCAGCAGCGCCAGGTCGAAACGGCGGCCGTCCAGGTAGTCGCGCACGCATTGCAGCACCAGCGGGCTGCGATGGCGCTCGCGGCTCGCCTCCAGTTCGGCCGGACTCATCCACACGGCGCGCAGGATGCCGTCGTCGAGGGTGCGCTCGGCCCAGTGCCGGCCGAGCGCACCGGCGAACGCAAAGCGCATGTAGGTGACGTCGCCGCTCGGCCGCGGCCACTGGTAGATCCCCACCAGCGACTGCGGCGCGAACTCCCAGGCGGTCTCCTCCAGCGTCTCGCGCGCCGCCGCCTCGAGCAGCGATTCGTTCGGCTCCAGGTGGCCGGCCGGCTGGTTGAAGCGCAGGCCGTCGCCGGTCTGTTCCTCGACCAGCAGGAAGCGCCCGTCGCGCTCGACCACCGCGGCGACCGTCACATTGGGTTTCCAGGTCCTTTCCATGGCCGGCATTCTACCCGTGAGGCCGCCATATCTGTGGCGACGCAAATCCGCTAAAATCTCGCCTCTTGACGATCTGGTAGCTGGAGAACCCACCATGTCCATGGCCGACCGCGACGGCTTCATCTGGTACGACGGCGAACTGGTGCCGTGGCGCGAGGCCACGACCCACGTGCTGAGCCACTCCCTGCACTACGGGCTGTCGGTGTTCGAAGGCGTGCGGGCCTACAAGACCGTCAAGGGCACCGCGATCTTCCGCCTCGCCGAGCACACGCAGCGGCTGATCAACTCCGGCAAGATCTATCTGATGAGCCTGCCCTACCCGAAAGAGCGGCTGATGGAGGCCCAGCTCGAAGTGGTGCGAGCCAACAAGCTGGAGAGCTGCTATCTGCGCCCGATCGCGTTCTACGGCTCGGAAAAGATGGGCATCTCGACCCGCGGCACGACCGTGCACGTGGCCATCGCAGCCTGGCCCTGGGGCGCCTACCTGGGCGAGGAAGGGCTCGAGAAAGGCATCCGCGTCAAGACCTCGTCCTACGCCCGCCACCACGTCAACGTCACGATGCCGCGCGCCAAGGTGGCGACCACCTATGCCAACTCGATCCTGGCCAACCTCGAGGCCACCCAGGACGGCTACGACGAAGCGCTGCTGCTCGACACCCAGGGCTTCGTCGCCGAAGGGGCCGGCGAGAACCTGTTCGTGATCAAGGACGGCAAGATCTACGAACCCGAGATCGCCTCGGCGCTGACCGGCATCACGCGCGACTCGGTGATCCAGATCGCGCGCGAGTTCGGCTACGAGGTGCAGCCGCGCCGGCTCACCCGCGACGACATCTACATCGCCGACGAGGCCTTCTTCACCGGCACCGCCGCCGAGGTGACGCCGATCCGCGAACTCGACAACCGTGTCATCGGCGCCGGCCGGCGCGGCCCGATCACCGAGAAGATCCAGGCGCGCTTCTTCGACGTCGTCAATGGTCGCGCACCCGAATACGAACATTGGCTCAGCTACATTTGAGGGGGAATTCCATGACCGAAACCCAGGACAAGAGCGTCGCGGTGGAAGTCACCGCAAAAGACCTGCCGCTGCATTGCCCGCAGCCCGGTGCACCGCTGTGGGCCCGCCACCCGCGCGTCTTCCTCGACGTGCTGGCGAGCGGCGAGGCAATCTGCCCGTACTGCAGCGCCCACTACAAGTTCACCGGCGAGCGGCCCAAGGGTCATCACTGAGGCCCGCATCGCGGCGCCCGCCAGCGCGCCGCGAGCGCTGCATCTCATGTCCAAGCCCGGTACGATCCAGCGGCCGATCTTCACCTCGGCCAAGGACGTCGAGGCCGCCTTCTACGAAGCGCTGGCCCGCTCCGACCTGGACGCCATGATGGCGGTCTGGTCCGAGGACGAGGAGGTGATCTGCATCCATCCGGGCGGGCCGCGGCTGCAGGGCCTGGCGGCGATCCGCGAAAGCTGGCGCGAGCTGTTCGAGGGCAATCCCCGGCTCGACATCCGCATCACCCAGGGCGTGGTGCAGAACTTCATGATGGTGGCGGTGCACTGCGTGCTCGAGTTCATCACGCTGGTCGGCGACGAACAGCTGGGCCCGCCGATCATCGCCACCAATATCTACAGCCGCGGCCCGGACGGCTGGCGCATGGTGGTCCATCACGCCTCGCCGGCGCCGGACGAGCGCAACCTGCTGATGCAGGACGGCCCGCGTACCGTGCATTGAGCGCCTACCGCAGCCCCGGCTGGCTGCTGGGCTGCCACCTGCAGACCCTCTGGCCGCTGCTGCGCAAGCCGCCGCTGCCGCCCTACCGCCGCCAGCGCTGGGACACCCCGGACGGCGACTTCATCGACCTGGACTGGCTGCCGCATCGGCCCGGCGCGCCGCTGCTGGTGCTGTTCCACGGCCTGGAAGGCTCGAGCCGCTCGCACTACGCGCGCAGCATCATGCAGGCCGCGCTGGCGCGCGGCTGGAACGGCGTGGTGCCGCATTTTCGCGGCTGCTCGGGCGAGCCGAACCGGTTGCTGCGGGCCTACCACTCGGGCGACAGCGCCGAGATCGGCTGGATCCTGGCACGGCTGGCCGAGCGGGCCGACGGCGAAGGCCCGCTGTTCGCCGCCGGCGTCTCGCTCGGCGGCAATGCGCTGCTGAAATGGCTCGGCGAGCATCCCCTGCAGGCACGCGGCTGCGTAAGCGCTGCGATGGCGATCTGCCCACCGCTCGACCTGGCGATCTCGGGTCACGCGCTGGCGCAGGGATTCAACCGCGTCTATACCCGCCACTTCCTGCGCACGCTGAAAGACAAGGCGCTTGCCAAGATGGCCGCCCACGCTGCCGGACTCGACGCCGGACGCATCGCCGACGCCCGCACGCTGTACGAGTTCGACGACGCCTTCACCGGGCCGGTACACGGCTTCGCCGGCGCCGACGACTACTGGATGCGGGCCAGCGCGCGGCCGTGGCTGGGCGGCATCGAGCAGCCGACGCTGCTGCTGCTGGCCGACAACGATCCCTTCGTGCCGCGCGCCGCCTGGCCACGGCCGGGCATGCCGTCCGCCAGCGTGAAACTGGAAATCACCCGCGGCGGCGGCCACGCAGGATTTCCGCTCGGCTCGCCGCCGGGGCGCCAGGACTGGCTCGGCCGCCATGCGATACGCCACTTCGAGGCGCTATCGCAGTGCGACATTGCGTGACAATTCGCGCCGCGCCGGGCGCCCGGCTTTGGGATAATCGGGCCTTCGATCCACACAGGCCCCACCGACGATGACGTTTGACTACTCCGCACCGGCTCCGGAAATCTTCAAGGCCTATGACATCCGCGGCATCGTGGACAAGACCCTGACCGCGGCGGCAGTGCGAGCGATCGGCCACGCGCTCGGCTCGGAGGCGCGGGACCGAGGCCAGAAGGCCATCGCGGTCGGCCGCGACGGCCGGCTGTCCGGCCCGGAACTGGCCGGCGCGCTGGCCGAGGGCATCTGCGCGGCCGGCATCGACGTGGTGGACGTGGGCTGCGTGCCGACGCCGCTCTCCTACTTCGCCGCCTACCATCTCGGCACCGATTCCTGCGTCTCGGTCACCGGCAGCCACAATCCGCCGGACTACAACGGCCTGAAGATGGTGCTCGGCGGCCAGACCCTGTTCGGCGAGCTGATCCAGGACCTGCGCCGGCGCATCGTCGACGGCCGGCTGCACGAGGGCCGCGGCACGGTCAGCCGGGCCGACGTGGTGCCGGCCTACATCGAGCGGGTGGTCGGCGACGTCAAGCTGGCGCGACCGATGAAGGTGGTGATGGACTGCGGCAACGGCGTCGCCGGCGCGGTCGCGCCGCAGCTCTTCCGCCGCCTGGGCTGCGAACTGGTGGAGCTGTTCTGCGAGGTGGACGGCCGCTTCCCGAACCACCACCCGGACCCGTCCAAGCCCGACAACCTGCAGGACGTCGTGCGGGCGCTGCGCGACACCGATGCCGAACTGGGCCTGGCCTTCGACGGCGACGGCGACCGGCTCGGCGTGGTCACCAAGGACGGCGGAATCATCTATCCGGACCGCCAGCTGATGCTGTTCGCCGAGGACGTGCTGTCGCGCGTGCCGGGCGGGCAGATCATCTACGACGTCAAGTGCACGCGCAACCTGGCCGGCTGGATCCGCCGGCACGGCGGCGAGCCGCTGATGTGGAACACCGGCCACGCGCTGGTCAAGGCCAAGCTGAAGGAGACCGGCGCGCCGCTGGCCGGCGAGATGAGCGGCCACATGTTCTTCAAGGAGCGCTGGTACGGCTTCGACGACGGCCTCTACACCGGCGCGCGGCTGCTCGAGATCCTGTCCGCGCGGCCGGATCCGAACGCCGCGCTGAAGGCGCTGCCGGACGCGCTCAGTACGCCGGAGCTGAACATCAAGATGAACGAGGGCGAGCCGTTCGAGCTGGTGCGGCGACTGAAGGAAGCCGCCCGCTTCGAGGGCGCGCGCGAGCTGATCACGATCGACGGCGTGCGCGTCGAGTACCCGGACGGCTTCGGCCTGGCCCGCCCGTCCAACACCACGCCGGTGGTGGTACTGCGCTTCGAGGCCGACGGCGAGGACGCGATCGGCCGCATCCAGGCCGACTTCCGCGCCGCCATCGAGGACGTCTGGCCGGGCCTGTCGCTGCCGTTCTGAGTCTGCTGCCGGCCGTCCTCAGACCGCGACACCTTCGCGATGGCACATGAAGCGGTGGGCGGATTCGGCATCGAGCGGGCGCGACAGGTAGTAGCCCTGCAGCACGTCGCAGTCCATGCCGGCCAGCGCCACCATCTGGGCCGCGTCCTCGACGCCTTCGGCGATCAGCTCGAGGCCCAGGCCGTGGGCCAGCGCGATCGTCGAACGCACCACGTGGGCGCCTTTCGCCTCGAGCACCGTGTCGATCATGCTCTTGTCCATCTTGAGGCAGTCCACCGGCAGGTTCTGCAGATAGGTGAGCGAACTGTAGCCGGTGCCGAAATCGTCGATCGCCAGCCGGACGCCCAGCGCACGCAGCTTCTCGAGCAGCTTGCGGCCGTCCTGCAGATTGTCGATCACCATCGACTCGGTGATTTCCAGCGTCAGCGTGTGCGGCGCCAGACCGGTCTGTTCCAGCACCTCCGACACCGCCGAGACCACGTCCGACATCAGCAGTTGCCGGGCCGAGACGTTGACGCTGACGCGCAGATCGGGCCTGCCCGCCTGCTGCCAATGCCGCAGTTGGCCGCAGGCGCTCTCCAGGATCCAGCGTCCGACCTCGACGATCTGGCCGCTGCGCTCGAGCAGCGGCACGAATTCCGCCGGCGAGACCGCCCCCAGCGTCGGGCTGCGCCAGCGCACCAGCGCCTCGAACGAGACGATGCGATCGCTCTTCAGGTCGAGCTTGGGCTGGTAGGCGAGACCGAACTGCCTGCCGCGCACCGCCTGCGGCAGCTCGCGGATCAGCGCGTTCTGCCGCTCGGCGCGGCGCCGCATCTCGTCGTTGAAGACGTAGTACTGGCGCGCCCCCCGCGCGCTGGCATGGCGCAAGGCCTGTCCGGCGCAGATCATCAGGTCGTTGGCACTCTCCGCGTCGTCCGGAAACACCGCCACGCCGGCGCTGAGCGAGATCTCGACCGCGTCATCGCCCAGGTAGAGGGGCTCGCGGAACGCATCCAGCAGCCGCTCGGCGACGATCGCCACGTCCTCAGGATGGGACAGATCCTCGAACACCAGCGTGAAATCATCACCGGCATAGCGCGCGAGCGAGGCCCCCCGGTCGCGCACGAGGCTGCGCATCGCAACCTCATCGCTCTTGCGCAACGTGTCGCGCAGGCGTCGCGCGACCGCCACCAGCAGCTCGTCGCCGCCTTCGTGGCCGACCGCGTCGTTGATGCTGCCGAAGTTGTCGATGTCGAGGAACATCAGGCCGAGCTGGCTGCGGTGGCGCCCGGCCCGCGCCAGGGCCTGTTCGAGCCGCTGCGTGAACAGCCGCCGGTTCGGCAACTCGGTCAGGCTGTCGTAGAGCGCCAGCCTGACCAGTTCGGCATGGTGGTGCCGCTGGTCGCGGATCGCGCGCCAGAACACCACTATCAGTAGCAGCAACACCACCAGCCGGGCGGCGAGCGCGTGCTTGCGTTCCTTGCGCAGCCCCGCCGCGACGCGGTCCATCGCTTGCGGCGACAGGTAGTGATAGAGGCGGAACTCGCCGTCGCTGCGCACGCGCAGGTCCACGCTCGACCACCGGCCGCCGCTCGATCGGCCCAGCGCATGCGCCACCCCGTCGGCGAACAACTCGTTGCGGCGATCGAAGATCTCGACGCCGTAGCCCTCGTGCCTGATTGCGAAGCTCGCCGGCTCGGGCGGCATGTCGAAACGCAGTTGCTGCGCACTGGCGAAGTCCCTGGCGGTCAGCAGCAGGTGGGGTACGCCTACCAGCATGGCTTCGAGCACGTTGGATCTGATCACGGCCGAGATCAGCCCCTTGAACCGGCCGGTGGCTAGATCGTAGACCGGCACCGAGTACAGCAGTCCCCGTGCATCGATCGGATTCGGTGCCAGCGGCGAGGTCACCTGCGACAGGTCGCAGGTCTGCAGCAACGGCGAGACGATGGCGGGGATGCCGTCGATGTCGTCGTCGAACGTCCAGTTCGGATAGCGCTCGCCAAACCATGCCAGTTGCTTGACGTAGTGGGCGTATTCGGCTTCCTCGTAGGCGGGCTCGTGGTCGCCGCCGTGCTTGTCGTAGCCTTCCCCGCCCAGCATCTCGTCATACATGAAGAACGGCACCTGGCCCCGCTCCGGGCGAAAGCCGTCCAGCACGTAGTAGAGCTCCGACACCTGCACGTTGCGGAACAGGTTCTGATAGATCTGCTGCACCGTCTGGTGGATGTCCAGCGACAAGCGGCCCTGCCGCTCGACGCGTTCCAGCACGCTGATCCGGTTGCCGCCCTCCACCGCTCGCACGGCCGGAATCAGCGCGATGGTGCGCAGACTCTGGTAGACCGAACGGAAGACGTCCTCGAGCGCCTCGCGCTTGCGCTCCAGCAGCAAGGCCTGGTGCCCGGCCAGCATCGAATTCTCGCGCTCGTCGTAGTCCTGCTGCACTTGGCGCAGGTTGATCATGCCGAGCACGACGATCGCCGCCGCCATCGCCCAGACCAGGTATGAATGAGCAAAGCGGTCGAAGAATCCGGTCCACCAGTCCTGTAGCGACAGGCGACTTCGCAGGCTCAATTCAGGGGCTCGACGGCGTAAAACATTGGCGCGAATTTTCCCTCGCAGCAGGCAATGAAACAAACGCGAATCGCGCCGCGCCGTGACATTTATTCGACCGTTCGTCGGTTGCCGGCGCGGATGTTGACGGCGATCAATGACGGCTCGCCGGCGCGGCGCTCGCGGGCCGAGCCGGCGGCACCTTCTTCCGCCGCCGGCCGGATCTCGGTCGGTCCCCGCGACGCCGCCTGGGGCCCGGACGCGGGCCACTCGCTCGGCGTCGAGTTGCCGCAGATGGCCCTGGCCGGACGCGACGAGCGGTGACATCAAGGCTCGCCGGCGCTACGCGTGATGCGCAGCGCCGGCGTCAGCCCGAACAGCAGCGCGCTGAGCACCGTCGCCAGCG
>JBNLET010000088.1:0-12385 GCA_050305135.1 Rhodocyclaceae bacterium
ATCACGGGTCGATGGATCACGGGTCGATGGATCACGGGTCGATGGATCACGGGTCGATGGATCACGGGTCGATGGATCACGGGTCGATGGATCACGGGTCGATGGATCACGGGTCGATGGATCACGGGTCGATGGACATGAGCGGAACGCAGGGCGGCACGCCAGCGCCGGATGCACGGGATCCGAACGCCTATTCAGGCGGCTACACGCTCACCACCGGCCCGCACCGCTACGACGGCGCGCAACCGCTGCATACCGCCGACACGCAGAATTTCGCGTCGCTCCTGGTCGACCGGCTCGAGCGGGTCGACGCGCGCAACAGCGCATTCACGGCATGGGATGTTCAGGCCGCATTCGGCCGCGATTTCGAGAAACTGGTGTTCAGGACCGAGGGCGAATACGTCCGAGGCGAGGTCGAATTCGCGCGCAACGAGTTGCTCTGGAGCCATGCGATCGCCGGCTTCTGGGATCTGCAGGCCGGCTGGCGGCACGACATCGGCGAGGCACCGGAGCAGGATTGGCTGGCCGTCGGCATCCAGGGCCTGGCGCCGTATTGGTTCGAGCTCGGTGTCACCGCCTATCTCGGCAAGGGCGGCCAGAGCGCGCTGCGGCTCGACGGCGAATACGACCTGTTGCTCACCCAGCGGCTCGTTCTACAGCCGCGGGTCGAGTTCAACGCCTACGGCCGGCGCGACGATGCCCGCGCCATCGGCGCCGGTCCGGCCGACCTCACCGCCGGCTTCCGCCTGCGCTACGAGCTATCGCGGCAGTTCGCCCCCTACCTCGGCATCGAATGGACCCGACTTTTCGGTACCACTGCCGACCTGGCGCGCGAGGAGGGCGCCGCAACCCTCGATACGCGCCTGCTCGCAGGCGTACGTGTCTGGTTCTGACTTCGGATCACCGGCCGGCACACGACGGGTGCCACGACCGGCGCCAGCCATGCCGGCGCGCCCGACGAAGGTGTCTGCGGCGCTTGCAAGACGTGTCTTGCGAGCGCCGCACGATCGGCAACCCGGCCCGTCCGCTGCCGCGCACCGCTCGGGCCGACTCAGGAACTGCAGCCGGCGAGCCGTTGCGGCCTCGGCACAGCCGGTGCGGGCGTCGCCGCGTATCTGCGCTGCGCGAGGTTGTTGAACACCAGCGCCACGATGACCAGCGCGCCCCCCGCCAACTCCCAGGCCCCCAAGGCCTGACCCATCGCCGCTTGCAGCGCAAAGGCGCTAACCGGCACGAAGTTGATGAAAAGGGCCCCGTTCACCGGACCGAGCCGGCGCACGCCCTCGTTCCATCCGAACACCGCCAGCACCGAAACGATCGCGATGAAGATCAATTCGGGTGCTACCGCAGAAACGTCGGCCACTGACGGAATCCGAGCGATGCCCACCGCCAGTCCGAGCGCGCTGGCAGCCAGCACCCCTACCATGCCGAGCCCCATCGTCAGCGTGCTGTAGCGCAGCGGCGACCACGCGGGAAATGCGCGCCCGCCGAGCGTGTACCAGACCCAGCACAGCACGCCCGCTGGTGATGCGCAGCAACGACCTGTTGAACCTCGCCGCGGCGGCGCGCGCCGGACTCGGGGCAACCGTGCTGCCGCACTATCAGGCGCGCGCCTTTCCGGGCCTGGTCCTGGCCGATCCTGGGGCTGCGCCGCCGGAGCGCGAAATGTGGCTGGTCTCCCACGCCGACGTGCGCCGATCCCCGCGAGTTCGAGCGGTCGCCGACCTGATCGCCGCGATCGTCGAAGAGGAGCGCGGATGGCTGCTCTCGGGCAATCGCCAGGTGGGCGACGGCTCGCCTTGATCGACCGCGCGATACGCCTCCGAGTCCTTGCCGGCCCGGCTGTTGCAATCCGCATGTGCGGGGCGGCGACTGCCGCGACGCCCGCCACGGCGGCACGCATGGTTGCGAATCGTGCCAGCAAGCCTATGATCACTCGATGACCAAGGCCGGCATCGACAGTCAGCTCCGTCGCCGCCCCGCGCGCGCAGCGACGCCGGTCGCATTCATCAATGCAATGGTGGAAGCGCACCGGCGCTATGGTGCGGACCCCACGGAGGCTCTGGCACGGGCCGGGATCGATCCGGCGCTTCTCGAAGATCCCGCAAATCGTGTCACCGCCGAGCAGATGGAGCTGATGTCCGAGGTCAGCATGCGGACGCTCGACGACGAGGCGCTGGGGTGGTTCTCGCAGCCGCTGCCTTGGGGCAGCTACGGCATGCTGTGCCGCGCCTCGCTGAGTTCGCCGAACCTGGAGGTGGCCTTGAAGCGATGGTGCCGGCACCATCGCCTGCTGACGCGGGACATCCTGCTGTCGCTGTCTCGCAGCGAGGGCGTGGCCAGCCTCTCGATCGACATCCGGCGGCCGCTGGGTGATCTGAAGGAGTTCTGCCTGGTGACCATCCTGCGCATGAGCCTGGGCTACGCCTGCTGGCTGATCGATTCGCGACTGCCGCTGCTGCGCGCGCAGTTCCCGTTCCCCGCGCCGGCGCATCGCGAGGTCTATCCGCTGCTGTTCTGCGAATCGCTGCGCTTCGACGCCGAGCGGGCCGGCATCGAGTTCGATGCGCAATACCTCTCGCTGCCCTTGCGCCGCGACGAGAACGCGCTCCGGACGATGCTCAGGCGGGCGCTGCCGCTGACCGTGCTGCAGTACCGCCGCGACCGCCTGCTGGTGCAGCGCATCCGCCAGATCCTGCGCGCCGAACTGCTGTCGGCGACCAGCGCCGACCGGGTCGCCGAACGTCTCAACGTCTCGGTCCGGACGCTGCACCGGCAATTGCAGGACGAGGGCGCGTCGCTGCAGCAGTTGAAGGACGAGGCGCGACGCGAGCGCGCCAGCGAACTGCTCGATCGCAGTACCTCGTCGGTCAAGCAGGTGGCCCACGCGGTAGGCTTTCGCAACGAGAAGAGCTTCGCGCGCGCGTTTCGCGACTGGACCGGGCTGTCGCCGAGCGAATACCGGGAACGCAGCTCGCCGTGACCGCGGCTGGGGCGTTGCCGGCGGCGGTGGGCGTCTAAACAGCGGCGAAGCGCCTGCGCCGCAGGCTCACGGAGCGTCGATCCCCTGCCCCTTCCCGTCGGGCTGCGGCCTCAGCACCTCCGGGTAGTAGCACATGTGGCCGGTCCTGCAGTGTTCGACCGAGGGGCGGATGTTCATCGCGAATGCCTTGATCCGCGCTTCCGGCTCGCCGGCCAGGGCACGGTCGACGATCGAGCGCACCATCGCCACGCTCGCCAGCTTGCGCGCCAGCGGCGCCTCGCGGCCCGCGATCTTCACCGCCGCCACGCCGCCTCGGCGCAACGCCGGGACCGCGCACAGGCCGCAGGGGCCGAACGGCTGCTTGCCGGCGGTGGTCGAGAAGCCGCAGGAGAACCGATACCACAGCCACTTGCGGTAGGCCTCGTCGTTCTCGTCGAGTCGCTGCCGCAGACGCGCCGAGGGGGCGCGGCCGTCGCGATGGCGATGCCGGTATTCGTAGTCGTCGAGGCAGATCGGGCCGCCCATCCGCCCCGGCAGGTGGATGGTGTTGCAGAGGCCTTCCTCGTAGACGCAACCGTCGTTGAGGATGAAGGCCTCGATCTCGATGTCCGGCACCTCGGCGGCGATCTCGCAGGCCTCGTCCAGCGTGACGTCGCGCGGCAGGATCAGCCGCCGCGCCCCCAGCTCGCGGCAGAACCTGGCTGCGCCGGCATTGCGGCAAGTGGCGACCGAGCTGACATGGATGCGCGCGTGCGGCATCCGGGCCGCCACCGTGTCGAGCACACCCAGGTCGCTGACGATCAGTGCATCGCCGCCGCGGTCGATGAAGTCCTGCGCCAGATCCACCGCCGCACTCGCCTGATCGCCGGAATAGTGCTGCGCATTCAATACCAGCGACAGCGCGCACGCGTTGGCGTGGGCCGCTGCGATCGCCGCTTCCAGCTCCCGATAGCCGGACAGGTTGCCCGACGGCCGCCGGTTCGCGCTGACCGCGTGGAAGCGGCCGAGCCACTGCGGCGGCACCAGGCCGCAGTAGAGTTCGTCCGCGCCCGCGCGGGCAAGGACCTCCACCTCGGCCAGCTTGCCAATCGGAGCGACGATCTTCATAGCGACTCTCCCGGCACGACGATGCGTTCGATCGACCCGCTTCGCGCCGCGGCCCGCACCGCCTCCAGCATCTCGCCGGAATGGCGGCTGAACAGCGTGTTGCCGACATGCAGGGTCTGCAGCGCATCGCAAAAGCCCGGCCGGCTGGTGGTCGCGGCCAGGCTCAGGCATTCCTTGCGGCAGCGCCGCCCGACCGCGAAGCGCTCCGGGCCCTCGATCGACATCGATCCCGGCCGGCACATGCGCCCCTTTGCCACGCAGGAATACGGCAGGTGCACCGCCTTCGGCAGCGGCAGGCCGGCGAACAGCGCGGGCTCGGGGAACAGCGGCACGTCGATCTCGAGCCGCGTAAAGCCGATACGCCGGAACACCGCCTGCAGCGGTCCGGATGCCACCGCCGTGCCGCAACGGTGCGCCCACTCGGCGCTGCCGAGCCGCGGGTCCCTGGTCATGCGGCACAGGATGCGGCCTGCGACCGGCCGCAGGCCCGGAAAGCCCTGCATGAGATGGCCGACGCCCCAGTCATTGACGACCACCTCGGCCCCTTCCGGCAACAGCGCCAGCAGCGGCTCCAGCCGGCGCAGCACGTCCGGCGAGGCCACCGGCGTCAGCAGCGCGAATCGCAGTTGCGCGCGCTCCGCGCGCGCCAGCATCTTGCGCAGGCTGCGCGCCGAGGGCAGCAGGTGCTCGCAGAACTCGCTGCCGTAGTACAAGTGGGTCGGTGCGAGGCCGGCCAGCCACCGCGCCAGCCCGGCATCACGATGGGTCTCGAGCCAGCGCGCTTCGCGCGCCGCCCGGTCTGCGCCGAGCCACTCCAGCGCCGCCTCGCTGGCAAACGCCACCGCCAATTCACTGTCGGCCATCCTTCGCCCTCCGAAGTCCTTGCGACATGCTGTCGGCGTCGTTTGCCGGTGCGCCGCCGCCGGTGTTCGAAAAGATTGCCCGGCCGGCCGATCCGGAGAGGAGGAGATCCACGGCCGGCCGGGCGTGACGCAGGGCATCGTCACAAGGGAGACAGCTTGGCGCACCGTGCCCCGCCGATGGCCCCGGCGCGACCTAGAAGTTCCAGATCAGCACGGCCTCCAGGTAGAGGTTGCGGTCGTCGTTGCCCTGGGCCGCCTTGACGGCCTCGCCCTGGGGTTCGTACACACCCAGCAGGGGCACGAAGATCAGGTTTTCGTTGATCTGCCAGAACGCGAAGACGTCCAGTTCGCGGCCCTCCAGGTCGGGCGCCTGGCCCACGCGGCCGAACTTCCAGAGCTGGGCGAAGACCGTCAGGTCGTCGCGCGGGGTCAGCGTGAACTCCAGCCGGTCGACGCGGTTGCCGCTGTTGGCGGGCCCGGCGTAGTTGGACGCGACCTCGCCCTGGAACCAGGTGCCGAGACCGCGGCTCAGGCCGAAGAACAGCGGGTCGAAGGCCTCGTTCTTGGCCGTGCCCGGCTTGTCGGCGCTGAAGTGGGCGTGGCGGTAGTTGGCGGACGGGCTCCAGGCCACGTCGGCGAAGGTCCAGCCGGCCTCGACGTACCAGGCGTAGGCGTCGTTCTTCACTGCGCTGCGGCCGCCGCGCTCGTCCACGTACTCGAACAGCATCAGCAGATTGTCGACGCCCAGGCTGCCCTGCCCGCGAAGGCTGGTGATCCGCATGCCGTCGCGCCGGTCCCAGAGGCCGAGCCCCTTGCCCTGGTCCACGTCGAGCACCTTCAGGTAGCTCGCGCCCAGCGTGCCGACGCGCTCCGACACGAGCTCGAGATTCAGGCCGGCCAGCTCGGTGTCCTGCTGATAGGGGTTGTTCGATTTCAACCAGAACGCATCGCCGCGCATCGGCCCGGCGGGATCGACGCGCAGGATGGCCGTGTTGCCGAACGACTTCTGTGCCGCCAGGTAGTAGGCGCCGCCGCGGTCTACGTTAACGCCGAGCGGTTCCAGCCCCTTGCCCAGGTTGATCCGGTCGCCGGCGATGATGAAGCCGTCGCCGAGCTGGAATTGCTGCCGGCCGACCGACAGGTCGAACACGCCGTCCGCCGTGCGCCAGCCGACGTAGGCATCTTCGACGGACGTCTTGCGCTCGCTGCCGTCGGTGAGCCCGGCCGCGTCGCCGTCGCCCCAGGTGCCCTGGGCGATCAGCCCGAATCCACCGCGGAGTTCGCCACCGGCGAGGCCGGTGCTGCCGGTGGCGAGGCCGTGGATGAAGCCCTCCTGCCAGTCCTTGCCGCCTTCGCCGAGATAGTCCTCGCTGGTCGAGAACACCCCGGCCATGCCGTCGACCGCCAGGCCGAGCGTCGTGCCGTCCTTCTCGTAGAGCGTCGCGGCGCCGGCCACGCCATGCGCTGCAAGGCCCGCGAGCAACGCGGTCGTCAATAGTCCAGTACGCATCTGAATCGTCTCCTCGAACGTTCTTGTTGGACAAAGTCCGCCCCTGGAGCCGGCAACGGCCCCGAAGCGTCCCGCCCCCGGGGGGGCGGGATCGATGTGGATGGGTGTCAGCGGATGAAGATCTGCGCGGTGCCCAGCGACATGTCGCCGCCGGGCAGCTCGATCTTGCCGAGCTTGTCGAGCGAGTCCGCGTCGTAGATCGCGACATCGTTGAAGGTGCCGGAGAGGTACACCTTGCTGCCGCTGGTGTTGGTCTGCACCTGGTAGTAGCTGTGGTCGAGCTCCGCGGCCTTGAGCAGCTTCTGCTCCCTGATGTCGTACTTCGCCAGCCGGTGCAGCAGCCCGTACATGATGTTGCCGTCCTTCGGCGAACGCGTGCCGGTGAAGTAGATCTCGGTCAGCGGCCCGAAGTCGCGCGCCTCGGTCTTGCCGGTGCGCAGGTTGACGTTGAGGTAGCCGTACAGGTACTCGGCGGTGGCGGGATCCTGCTTGTCGTCGGCGAACTTCGCCGTCGTGTAGAGCAGCGTGAAGTCCTGGGTGGGCGTCTGCACGGGCCACACCGACAGGACATCGACCGGCGCATAGGACGGGCGCTGCCAGTCGCGGATCGGCAGCGCGGTTTCCCGCTTGCCGGTGCGGACGTCGACCTTGAAGAGGTTCGCACCGACCATGTAGACCGATCCGTCCGCGGCCCCTTGCAGCATCGTGACCTGGCGCGGCGCCGCAAACGAGCGGATCGGCTTGGCATCCAGGCCCGCGCGGGTGTCGTAGACCACGAAGCGCGGTTCGCCGACCTCGTAGTAGTCCTTGTGCAGCGTGGTCGGGTTATAGACCGCGTAGGCCTCCTTGCCGTCCGCGCTCAGCGCGAAGGAGAAGATCGACTTGGCGCGCACCTCGGGCGAGGGCGAAAGCTCGGCCTGGAAGCTCACCTCGCAGTCGTCGAGCCGGATGCCGTAGATCGTGCCGAAGCGGTTGTTCAGGATGTAGGCCGTCTTGCGGTCGGGCGCGATCTGCACCATGCCCGGCCCGAAGGCGCCCGGCAGGGCGCAGGTCTTGAAGACGCTGTTGTCCTGCAGGTCGAGCACGTTCAGGTTGTTGGGGTGATTCACCACCACCATGTATTCGGCGCCGGCCTGCAGTGGCCGGGTCTCGTCGGCAGCCCGGGCCGGCAGGGTCCCGCCTGCCGCGAAGGCGGCCAGCGCGGCGGTGCAGAAGGCACCGGAGAAGGTCTTTTTCGTCATGGCGTGCTCCGCGCTCACAGTTTGTCGGCCGGGAAGACGGTGCCGAGGTTGCGCCAGTCGTCTTTCGAGCTGGCCGCATCCTTGTTCCAGTCCGGATAGGTATTCATCATGTCGGGCACCTGTGCCGGCCACCAGCAGGGGTCGGAGCAGCCGTAGAGATCGGCCTCCATCGGCTGGCACAGCGAGCTGACCCCGCCGAAGACGTCGATTTCCCAGCCCGGGTCGGTGGTGGCTGCGCAGCCTGCGATCGAGCTCATCGCCACGACTTCCTCGACGTGCCCCTCGACGACCGCCTGCTCGAGGATCTGCGCCTTGCTGTTGATTGCCTTCAGATGTTTCATTTCGCACTCCTCGGAGTGATGTGCTGTTCGATGAAGGCCGGATTGCCGGCCATGATTCGGCTGTACACCTCGATCCCGAAATCCACCCAGTCGCGCATCAGGTCGCAGTAGTGATAGGTCGGATGGGCCGGGTCGCCGTAGCGCGCGTAGCTCTCGTGGTAGCAGCCGCCGGAGCACAGGTTGCGGATGCGGCAGGTCTCGCAGCCGGTGCCCGCGCGATCCAGCCGCTGCGCCAGGAAGCTGCCCAGCGCCTCGCGCTTGATGCCTTCCCGGACGTCGCCGAAGGTCGGCAGCGACGAGCCGGTGAAGCGATGGCAGAGATTCAGCTCGCCCTTGTGGTCGACGGCCAGCATCTTCAGGCCCGCGCCGCAGGGCAGCGCCTTCTTGTGGCCCTCGTGCAGGTCGGTGATCAACTGGTGCAGGTTGGAAAAGCCGATGTTCCTGCCGGCCAGTGCCTCTTCCAGATAGCGCTGGCCGAGCCGCTTCATGCCCGCGAAGACCTCCACCAGCTCTGCCTCGCTCAGGTTGAAGGTGCTGATGTCGCCCGACGTCACCGGGGCGAAGCCGACCTCTGCGAAACCCAGTTCGTTGAACAGGTGGTCCCAGATCCGCTCGACCTCGGTGGTGCCGCTGGTCAGCGTGACCCGCGCGCCGACCGGCCGGGCGTCGTAGCGCGACAGCAGCCGCTCGGCCTTGCGCCGGACGGTCTCGTAGGTGCCCTGGCCATTGACCGTGAGGCGGTTGCGGTCGTGGATCGCCTTCGGCCCGTCGATGCTGATCGAAAGCCCGAAACGGTGCGCGTTGAGCCAGTCGATGGTGGCCTCGGACAGCATCGTGGCGTTGGTCGTCATGACGAAATCGACCTGCTTGCCGAGGGCCGGGAAGCGCGCCTCGCAATAGGCGACCACTTCCTTGATCAGCGGCAGGTTCGAGAGCGGCTCGCCGCCGAAGAAGACCACGTTGTAGCGCTTTTCGTCGGGCGACTCGCGCAGCAGCATCTCGATCGAGTCGCGCGCGGTGTCGAAGGCCATCTTGCGCCCGGCGTCGGGCTTGTCGAGGTCTTCCTTGTAGCAGTAGATGCAGCTCAGGTTGCAGCCGGTATTCACGTTCAGCACCACCGTCGTGAGCGGGAACGTGTCCACCTTGTGCGGCACCGCCGGCGTGGCCGCCGGGCGCCCGTCACTGACGAACTCCAGCGCCAGCAGGTCGCGCAGCGTCTCGGCGATGTCTTCGGCCGCGAACTGCTGGCCGAGCCCCTGCACCAGCGCCTCGGCCGATTGGCTGCCGCGGCGGATGCGGTCGATCACCGCCGCGGTCAGCGCGTCGACCGCGAACAGCGAGCTGGTGGGAATGTGAAACAGCATGCGCGATTCATCGACCTGCAGCTCGTGCAGGTTGTGGTGAACCAGGTTCAGTACGGCATCCATGGGAGCCTCCGCGTGTGCGTGTTGGCGGGCGGCAGGAAGACCTGCCGGCGTGGCTTGGTCGCGTGAGCGCTCACGGAATCGGCGGGTTGTTCCAGCGCGGCACCGTCACGATCAGGTGCCCCTCGCCGCGCACCGCCCCGGTGCCCTGCCCGACTTCGGCGACGACCTTCAGGTTGCCGGCGTTGTTGGTCATCATCCGGCGGGCCGGGTTGGGGCCCGCGCCGCCCGGCACGAAGACCCCGCTGTCGGCCGACATGACCCCGGCGAACGCGACATCCTTGTCGTGCTCGGCCTGGTCGTCGAAAGGCTCCACCGACCACTTGGCGGGGAAGACGCCGATGCGATAGTCGTCCGCCGTCCCGACCTTGCCGTCCGCGCCGGCTGCCCAGGCCTCGGCATCGAAGCGCCCCTCGACCTTCGGCGTCGGCGAGCCGTTGCCGCCGATGCGCGCGACCGCGAATTCGGGCACCACCTTGACCGCATCGACGCGCTCATACACCGCCAGCGCCGCGCCGCTCGCCTTGCCGACCGCCACCACGCCGACACCGCTCGCCTTCTCACCGGCACGCACCTTGACCACCACCTGCGACGGGCTGCGCTCGACGACCCCGAGCACCTCGATGCCGTCGGCCAGACGCACGTCGCCGGCGAGATCCGAACCGACGATACGCAGCTCGGCCTCCTGACCCGCCTTCAGGTAGGCCGGATAAACCGACAGCACACGGCTGTTGCCCGCCTGCTGCAGGCTCGCCACGAAATCCGCGCCGACTTCGTCGTGGTCGCGCTGGAACATGCGACCCCGCATCAGGCCCTTCTCGACGGCCAGCACCTGGCGCATCGGCGTGCCGTCGATCTGCAGATCGGCGCGCCACTCGTAGCCGGTGTACACCAGCGCCCGGCCCTTGCCCTTCAACGCGCTGCCGTCGTCCCATGTGCCTTCGAACACCACCGCGTGCTGGTCCTTGCCTGCCGCCGCGCTCACCGTCATCACGCCGGCGAAGCCGCCGCGGCTGGGCATCTCGCCGCTCACCGTCCACCGGCCGTCCACCGTCGGTGGCGTGCTGGCGCGCCACTTCTTCCAGGCCTCGGTGTCGAGCGGCTGGGTCTTGGCCAGCTCCGGCGCGACCTGCTCGAGCGCCACCGTGAACCAGTCCCGGTCGCGGCCCCACATCTGGTATTCGGTGGTGGCGAACTGGCCGAGGTGGAAATGGACCAGCCTCTGCCAGTCCTCCGGCGCCCGGCGCTGCAGCCGCACCCGGGCGCCCGAATGGCAGCGCGCGCACATCTGCTCGAACTGCTCGGAATCGAAGGACTCCGGCGTATTCAGACGCCGCTCCAGCGCATAGCGGAAGCCCTCGGTCTCGGACGGCGCCAAGCCCTGCTTGTCGGCCAGGTACTTGACCACGCTGCGCCGCTCCTCGTCGGTGATCTTCAGGCCGTGCATGACCTGCATCCGCGCGATCGACATCAGCCAGCCTTCCGGCGTCTTGCGCTGGTTGCTGATTCGGCTGAAGACGCCGTTCTGCTCCGCATGGCAGGCCGTGCACCTGGTGCTCATCACAGCCTCTGCCGACGCCCCTGCCGGCGCCGACGCAAGCGCGGCCCCCAGCACGCCGAGGGCACCCACCGCCCGCGCCATCATTTTCCTTTTCAAGACCGGATCTCCTTTGGCTACTCGTTGATGGTTGCGTGTGCCGAAGCGCGGCGTTCGACGGAACGGAGCACACATGCTCGACAGAAAGGCGACAGGAGGCGTCTCACGCGACGGGCGATCCAACCCGGTCTCCTCCTGGCGTTGCCGAAGCGAGGGGCCGCAGCCCACCCGCCCGACCTTTCTTCGAAGGCCTGCACAGCAGCAACACTTGTCCCCTGCCGCGGCCGGTCTGAGCCGGCTCTCGGCGGGATGGGCGCAACCTTATTCCGGTGACGGCGAGGGTGTTATCCGAAAACGGCAACGCATGAAGGAAGGGCGCGCCAGCGGGAGGCGGCAGCGATCCGGATGCGCGACGGGCAAACCGCAGCCGGCGCGCCGGCTCGAGCCCCCCGGCGCCGACCGACCGGGATGCGACACATCGCCGTGCGGGGAAGGTCTCCCCAAGAGATGAGGTCCCGCAAGAAGAAGGTGGTGGCGTCGCAGCATCCGGCCACAGCAGTTTCGGCTGCGGCTGGCTGAAGCAGGATCGGAGAGCGGCCGCCGACGACTCCATACCAAGGCTACCGAATTGGATCAGACCCCTCGGACATCGAAGTGGGCGTGCTTGGTGCTCTCCGTCGACGGGCTCTCGTCGTAGAACTCGCGCGCCTTGTCCGATTCGAGGCCGAGGTTGAACAGCTCGAATGACAAGGCTTGTATGGCCTTCTCTGAGGCAGTACCGTGGTAGCACCTTTCCCGCGAGGAGCGCCGGCAATGTCCACCACCACCACCACCCTCAAACTGCCCGACGACTTGAAGGCGCGCATCGCGCCACTGGCCGCCGCGGCGGGGGTGAGCGCGCACGCTTGGATGGTTGGCGCCCTGGGCACCCAGGTGGAACTGGCAGAGCGACGGCAGGCCTTCGTGCGCGACGCGCTCGCTGCGGCCGACGAGGTGGACAGTGGCGGCGAGGTTTTCGCCGCCGAAGACGTCCATGACTACCTGCGCGCGAAATTGGCCGGTCGTGCCTCAAAGCGCCCGACGCCCACCACCCGGTGACAACGCTTCGCTATGCGAGACGAGCGCTCGAAGACCTCGAAAGGCCGGCTGATTTCCTGATCGACGAATCGCCCGCTGAAGCCTCGGCGACTTACGCGCTGATCGAGTCGGCGCTCGTCGTGCTGGAGCGCCACCCGCTGATCGGCCGCCCGGCCGAGTCGGGGCTGCGCGAACTGGTGGTCTCGCGCGGCCGCACCGGCTACCTCGCGCTCTACCGCTAT
>JBNLET010000089.1:0-19683 GCA_050305135.1 Rhodocyclaceae bacterium
CGGTCACGGCGCGGGAGTTCGCCCGGCGCTGGCTGCCGGCTGCGGGCGATGCCGACGGCCCTCGCGATGCACAGACCGGCAGGGGCGGCGCGGATCTGGCCTAGAATCGGTCGGGCCCGCCCAGGGCACAGCCCAACGACGACCGGGAGCCGCCCATGAGCCTGCGCAAGTCAGTGCAACTGATCGTATATCCGGACCGCATCGGCCGGGACCTGAAAGACCTGCAACGTTTCCTCGATGGGCCGGTGGGCGAGGCGATCGGCGGCCTTCACTTGTTGCCGCCTTTCCCGTCGAATGCCGACGGCGGCTTTTCGCCGCTCTCCCATCGCGAAATCGCAACCGACTTCGGCGACTGGTCGGACGTCGAACGGCTGGCGGCGCGCTACGACCTGTGTCTGGATCTGGTGCTGAACCATATCGCCGACGAGTCGCCGGAATTCCTCGACTTCGTCGCTAGGGGCAGGGCCTCGCCCCATGCGCCGCTGTTCATCGACGTGGACGCGATGGGCGAGATCACCACTGACGACCTGGCCAGGATCCACATCCGCAAGGAGAAGGAGCCGTTTCGCGAGGTAGTCTTCGCCGACGGCCGCCGCGGCCGGGTGTGGTGCACCTTCACTGAACGCCAGGTGGACCTGGACTATCGCTCGCAAGCCACCTTCCGCTTCATGGACGACAACCTGCGCTTCCTGACCGAGCGCGGCGTCAAGCTGTTCCGCCTCGATGCCTTCGGCTACACGACCAAGCAGATCGGCACCGGCTGCTTCCTGGTCGAACCGGACGTGTGGCAGATCCTCGAATGGTTTCGGGACAAGGCGGCGGAGTACTCGGCCGAGGTCTTGCCGGAGGTGCATGATCACCCGAGTTGGCAGTACGCGATCGCCGACCGCGGGATGTGGTGCTACGCGTTCGCGCTGCCGCCGCTGGTGTTGTATTCGCTGCTCGATGCCGACAGCCGCTACCTGAAGGGCTGGCTCAGGATGTGCCCGCAGCAGCAGGTCACGGTGCTGGACACCCACGACGGCATCTGCATCCCGGACGTCGAGGGCATCCTGCCGCCGGCCGCCATCGAGGCGCTGATCGCCAATGTTTCCGAGCGCAGCGCGGACCCGATCCTGCGCGGCTCGGCGGCCAACGTGCACAGCGTGGGCGCGATCTACCAGCTTACCTGCACGTTCTACGATGCGCTGAAACGCGACGACGACGCCTACATCGCGGCGCGCGCGATCCAGTTGTTCGCGCCGGGCATCCCGCAGATCTACTACGTCGGCCTGCTGGCCGGGCAGAACGACGAGGCGCTGATGAGCTCCACCGGCGAGCTGCGCGACATCAACCGGCACTACTACACGCTCGACGCCGCCAACATCGCGGTGGCCGCGCCGGTCGTGCAGCGCCTGCTGGCACTGATGCGGCTGCGCCACGAGCATCCGGCGTTCGAGGGCGGGTTCGAGCTGGAATACTCCAACGACAGCAGCGTCGCGATGGGCTGGCGCCACGGCGAGCACTACTGTCGCGCGCTGATCGATCTGCGCTTCCGCACCGTCACGATCACCCACAGCGGCACCGACGGCGAGACCGCTTTCCGCGCCTGAGCGCGGCGCTCAGGCCTGGCCGGTGCGCCACAGGCCGGCGAAGTGATGCACCGGTCCGTGGCCCGCGCCGACCGACAGCTCGCCCGACGCGGCGATCGCACGGACCAGATAGTCGCGCGCCTGCCGCACGGCGTTGTCGACCGGCCGCAAGCCGCCGGCGCAGCGCGGCAGCAGCGCCGCCACGGCCGACGACAGCGTGCAGCCGGTACCGTGGGTATTGCGCGTCTCGATGCGGAGCGATGACATCTCCACCATCCGGTCGCCGTCGAACAACAGGTCGGTGAGCTCGCTGCCCGGCAGGTGTCCGCCTTTCAGCAGCACCCAGCGCTCGCCGTCGTGCGGCAGCATCTCGCGCAGGCGCTCGGCCGCCCGGTACATCTCGCGCACCGTTTCGGGCGCGCGCTGCTGCAGCAGCACGCCGGCCTCGGGCAGGTTCGGCGTCAGCATGAAGACCTGCGGCAACAATGCCTCGCGCAGCATCGAGACGGCCGACTCATGCAGCAGGTGGTCGCCGCTCTTGGCCACCATGACCGGATCGCAGACCACCCGCGGTGCCGAGAAATGGGCCAGCCGGTCCGCCACCGTGCGCACCGTCGCGGCATCGGCCAGCATGCCGGTCTTGACCGCGTCGATGGCGAGATCGGCAAACAGCATGTCGAGCTGCTGGCGCAGGAAGTCCTGCGGCGGTACGTGCACCGCGCCGACGGCCCGCGTGTTCTGCGCCGTCAGCGCCGTCACGACGCCGCAGCCGTAGGCGCCGAGCGCCGAGAAAGTCTTCAGATCGGCCAGCAGGCCGGCGCCGCCACTGGGGTCGACACCGGCGACTGCAAGCACGTTCGGGATGCGTCGGTCCATCGTCCGCTACCTGTTCAAGAGAGCCGCCACACTACCGGAGCGGTGCCTGCCGGCTCAAGTCCGCGACAGCGTTGCCGAAGTTCCTGCTGTATCTGCCAACCCTGCCCGGAGAACCCGATGCGATGCTTCTGTCTCGCCCTGACGATGGCCTTCGCCGCGAGCGGCGCCGCGGCGGCCGACTGGGTCGAGATCGTTGCCGGCAAGGAGCGCAGCGTCGAGATCGACCGCGCCAGCATCCTGCAGTCCGACCCCGGCACCAAGGTCGCCTGGGGGCGCATCGTCATCGGCGACGCCGAGGTCGAGGGCGCCGGCTACCAGAGCGTCAAGGCGCTCAATCGCTACGATTGCCGTGCCGCCACCTTCTCCACCATCAAGCGCGTCTATCTGGACGCCGAGCAGCGGGTGATCCGCGAGGAGCGGATCGTCGAGCCGAAGGTCTTCGGCGTCGCGCCCGGCAGCATCGACGAGCGCCTGTTCCGCGAAGTGTGCCAGCCGCCCAGCGCCGACAAGCTGGCGACGCTCGCCGAGAAGGCGGCCGAGGCCGCCCGAAAGGCCGAGCCGCCCGCCGCCAAGGCCGAGGCCGGGCATGGCGCCGAACAGGCTGCGGCGGCGCACAAGACCGAGCCGGTGGCCGCTGTGGAAAGCGCCCCGCCGGCGGCCGGCCACGGCATCGTGCCGCGCATCGTGCGGCCGCTGAGCGAGGCCGAAAAGCGGGTGGCCGTCGCCGCGCGGCTGGCCGCGATGGAACATTTCGCGACCACTCGGAGCAAGGCCGAGCCGGCCGAGGGGCAGGCCGCGGCGCAAGCGCAGGCGGCCGCGCTGCCGGCGCCCGAAGCGAGGCCCGCGCCGGCACCCAGGAAGACCGAGCGGCCGGTCGCCGGCCGCTCGCCCAGCCATGCCGCCAAGCCGAAGCCGGTGCTGGCACGGGCCGCCCCGAGACCGGCCCACAAGGCTTCCGCCCGCAAGGGCGGGCAGCGCGAGGCCAAGGCCCACGCGATGCCGTCCCACGCCGACTGGTCCTACCGCGGCGCCGGCGGGCCCGACAACTGGGCCGCGCTGAAGCCCGAATTCGCCGTGTGCGGTGACGGTCGGCGGCAGTCGCCGATCGACATCAACGACGGCATCCACGTCGATCTGGCGCCGATCGAGTTCAACTATCGGCCGGCCTATTTCCGCATCGTGGACAACGGCCATACCGTCCAGGTCAGCGTCGGCGAGGGCAGTTCGATCCGGGTCATGGGCCGGGTCTACGACCTCAAGCAGTTCCATTTCCACCGGCCGTCCGAGTTCCGCCTCGACGGGCGCGGCTACGACATGGAGGTCCATCTGGTGCACCAGGACCTGGATGGCCGGCTGGCGGTGGTTTCGGTGATGCTGGAACGGGGGAGCGCGCATTCGATCGTGCAGACGCTGTGGAACAACCTGCCGCTGGAGCGGCACAGCAGCTACGCGCCGGAAATCGCGATCGACCCGAACGAACTGTTGCCCGAAGACCGGCGCTACGCGACGTTCATGGGTTCGCTGACGACGCCGCCGTGCACCGAAGGCGTGATGTGGATGGTGATGCGCCAGCCGGTGCAGGTGTCGCTCGATCAGATCTCGATCTTCTCCCGCCTGCATCCGATGAATGCCCGGCCGCTGCAGCCGCAGGGCGACCGCCTGGTCAAGATCTCGCGCTGAGCCTCACTCGGCGTGCAGCGCCTGGACCGGATCCAGCGCCGCCGCCCGGCGCGCCGGCAGCACGCCGGCGGCGAGGCCGATCAGGCCGGCGACCGCTTCGGCCAGCAGCACGAAGCGCCATGGGATCTGCACCGGCAGGGCCGGCAGCGCGATGCCGGCCAGCAGCGCCAGCCCACCGCCCAGCAGCAGCCCGAGCAGACCGCCGAGCAGCGACAGCAGCACCGCTTCGCCGAGGAACAGCGACTGGATCGTCGCCGCGCGGGCGCCGAGCGCCACCAGCAGGCCGATCTCGCCGGTGCGCTCGCTCACCGCGATGGTCATGATCGTGACGATGCCGACGCCGCCGACCACCAGCGAGATGCCGCCCAGCGCGCCGACCGCGGCGGTCAGGATGCCGAGGATCTTCGACAGGCTGAGCAGCATGTCCTCCTGGGTGATCAGCGTGAAATCCTCGCGTCCGTGCCGCTCGCTCAGCAGGCGGCGCACCGCGCCCGCCACCTCGGCGGCCGGCAGACCTTCGCGATAGGTCAGGTCCACCTCGGCCGCCCCCTCCAGGTTGAACATCGCCAGCGCGCGGCCGGCCGGGATGAACACCGAGTCGTCCAGGTCGGTACCGAGGAACTGCCCCTTCGACTCCATCACGCCGATCACCCGGTAGCGTTCGCCGGCGATGCGCACCCGTTCGCCGAGCGCATTGCGGCCGCCGAACAGTTCGCGCTTCAGCGTCGAACCCAGCACCGCCAGCGCGCGCGCCTGGCGCGCGTCGTCGGGCGGCAGGAAACGGCCGCCGCGCACCCGCATCGAGAACACCTCGGTCATCGCCGGGCCGACGCCGTACACGGCGCTGCGGCGCACGCGCCCGTTGCTTTCCACTTCCGCATTGCCGGAGATGGCCGGCGTCACGGCGGTCACGCCGGGCAGCTTGGCCAGCGCAGCGACGTCTTCCAGGCTCAGCGGCCGGGCCGTGGTCGGCAGCCCGGGCGGCCCGCCGCGGGCCACGATCTTGCCCGGCACCAGCTCGATCACGTTGGTGCCGAACTGGGTGAACTCGCTCAGCACGAACTGGTGGATGCCTTCGCCGATGGCGGTCAGCAGGATCACCGCGGCGACGCCGACCGCGATGCCGAGCAGCGTCAGGAAGCTGCGCATCGGATGGGCCGAGATGGCCCGTCCGGTCAGCAGCACGAGGTCGCGGCCGATCATCGCGTCAGACGCCGTGCGCCAGCGCCAGCACCGGATCGAGCCGCGCCGCCCGGCGCGCCGGCAGCACGCCGAAGACCAGGCCGGTGGCGAGCGAGGTGGCGAATCCGGCCAGCACCGCCCAGTTCGGCGGATAGGCCGGCAGTTCCGGGAAGGCCAGCCGCAGCGCGGCGGCACCGGTGTAGCCGAGCAGCAGGCCGGCCAGTGCGCCGCCGAGCGAGAGCAGCGCGGCCTCCACCAGGAAGGCGCGCCGGATCGCCGCGGCGCTGGCGCCGAGCGCCTTCAGCAGGCCGATCTCGCCGGTGCGCTGGGTGACCGCCACCAGCATCACGTTCATCACCAGGATGCCGGCTACCGCCAGGCTGATCGCCGCGATGCCGGCCACCGCCAGCGTCAGCGCGGCCAGGATGCGGTCGAAGGTGCCGAGCACCGCGTCCTGGGTCAGCAGCGTGACGTCCAGCTCGCCTTCGTGGCGGCTCTTGACGATCTCGGCGACTTGTTTCTTGACCCGCGGCACGTCGGCCCGCTCGCGCGCCTCGACCAGGATGCGGAACAAGGTGTTGGTGTCGAACATGGCCTGCGCCGAGGCGATCGGAATCAGCACCAGCTCGTCGGTGTTCATGCCCAGGCCCTGGCCCGCGGCGGCGAGCACGCCGATGACGCGGAAGCGCCGGTCGCCGATGCGCAGCATGCTGCCGAGCGCCGGCCGGGCGCCGAACAACTGCTCGCGCAGCGCGGCGCCGATGACCGCCCAGTTGCCAGCCCGCTCCAAGCCCTCCTCGGGCAGGAAGCGCCCTTGCGCCACCGCCAGCCGGCGCACGCGGGCGAAGTCGGCGTTGGTGCCGACGACGAAGGCCGAGCGCAGCCGGCCGGCGGCGGAGACTTCGCCGTCGCCGACCACCAGCGGCGCGATGCGCACCACGCCATCGGCACGCAGCAGCGCTGCCGCGTCGCGCAGCGTCAGGTCGCGCGGCGTGGCGGCCGACAGGCTGCCGATGCCCAGGCCGCCGGTTTCGGTGCGGCCGGGCAGCACGATCACCAGGTTCGAGCCGAGCGCGTTGAATTCGCCCACCACGTAGCGCCGCGCGCCGTCGCCGAGCGCGGTCAGCACGACCACCGCGGCCACCCCGATCGCCATCGCCAGCGCCATCAGCGCGGTGCGCAGCGGATTGCCGGCGGCGGCGGCGGCCGAGAAGCGGATCGTGTCGAGCGCCCGCATCGCTTCAGCCCCCTTGCCGCAGATCGTCGCTGACCAGGCCGTCGTCCATCACCAGCCGGCGCCGGGCCCGTTCGCCCATTGCCGGGTCGTGGGTGACGAGCACCAGCGTCGTGCCGCCGGCGTTGAGCGACTCCAGCAATGCGGTCACTTCGCCGCCGGTGGCCCGGTCCAGGTTGCCGGTCGGTTCGTCGGCCAGCAGCAGCGCCGGCCGCATGATCGTGGCGCGGGCGATCGCGACCCGCTGGCGCTGGCCGCCGGAGAGCTGGTCCGGCCGGTGGTCGGCGCGATCCTGCAGGCCGACCTGCAGTAAGGCCTCGGCCACCCGCTGCCGCCGCTCGGCGGGCGCGACGCCGGCCAGCACCATCGGCAGCGCGATGTTTTCGGCCGCACTGAGGCGCGGCACCAGGTGGAAGCTCTGGAAGACGAAACCGATGCGGCGCGAGCGCACCGCCGCCTGTTCGTCTGGCGGCAGCGAGCCGACCTCCCGCCCCTCCAGCCGGTAGCGGCCGGCGCTCGGCCGGTCGAGCAGGCCGAGGATGTTCAGCAGCGTCGATTTGCCCGAGCCGGACGGCCCCATCACCGCGACGTATTCGCCGACCCCGATCGTGACGCTGACCGAGCGCAGCGCATGCACTTCGGTGTCGCCGAGCCGGAATACCCGATCGACGCCGTCGAGTTCGACCTGGCTCACCTCAGGGGCCGTCTTCGGCGCGGGCCAGCGCGCCGGCCGCGACGCCCTCGCGCTCGAGCGAGGTGACAACCCGTTCGCCCTCGGCCAGTCCGCTGCGCACCTCGGTGAACTCCCAGTTCGCGATGCCGGTCTCGATGCGGCGCTCGGCCAGCCGGCCGTCGTCACCGAACACCAGCACCTTGTCGCGATCGCGGATCGCCGAGGTCGGTATGCGCAGCACCGCGTCGCGCCGCTCGAGCAGGATCTCGACGTCGGCGCTGTAGCCCACCAGCAGGCCCTTGGCCTCGGCCGGATCGGCGAATGCCACCTCCACGTCCACGGTGCGGGCCTGCTTCTCGAGCGCGGCCACGTACGGCGCGATGCGGCGCACGCTGGCCGCGAAGCGGCGCTCCGGCAGCGCCTCGATCGTCACGGTGGCCTGCTGGCCGACCTGGATGCGCGGTGCGTCCACTTCGTCCATCGGCGCCTTGACGTAGAGGCAGCTGCGGTCGATCAGGTCGATCGCGGGCGGCATCGCGATGCCGGGCGGCGAGGGCGTCGTGTACTCGCCCAGCTTGCCGGTGATCTTGGCGATCGTGCCGTCGAACGGCGCCACCAGGCGGGTCCGCCGCCGCTCGGTTTCGACCGCCGCCAGGCGGGCTTCGGCGGCGTCCACTTCGGCGCGGGCGGTGGCACAGGCGGCGGCGCGGGCGCGCGCTTCGGCGCGGGCCTGCTCCTCGCGCGAGGCCGAGACGAAGCCCTTCGCGTACAGCGCGCTCTGGCGCTTCGCTTCGTCGGCGGCGTTGCGCGCCTGGGTGCAGATCTCGCCGACCCGCTTGCGGGCGCTCGCCAGCGTCGCCCGGGCGACCGTCTCCTGCGCCTGCTGGTCCTCGCTCCATAGCGACATCAGCAACTGGCCTGCGACGACGTCCTCGCCTTCCTCGACGCCGATGTACTCGATGCGCCCGCCGCTGATCGTCGACAGTTTCGCGCGGCGGCAGGATTCGATCTCGCCGGCCCGGGTGTTGGACAAGGTGGCCAGCACGGTGCCCGGCTGCACCTCGGCGACCAGCACCGCGACCGGTTGCGGCCGCGTCAGCCACCACAGCAGCGCGGCCGCCGGTACGATGAGCAAGACGATCAACAGCAGACGGCGCAATACGGACATGGCGGGCAGGCAACGGGCTCGGGCCCCATGATCGGCGCATCGCCCGGATGCCGCAAGGCGCGGGTCGGGCGGGCCGGGCATCAGTGTCCGTCGTGTTCCTCGACGATCGCCCAGCCGTCCGGGCGGCGGGCCAGCACCAGCGTCTTCGGCCCCTCTTTCTGGTAGCCCGGCGCGTGGTAGGTCTGGACGAAGCGGGCGGTGGCCCGCTCGGGTCCGATCTCCAGCTCGAGCTCGGTCACCGACACCGAGATCCGGCCCGCTGCCGCGATGCGCTTGCGCCGCAAGGCTTCCCAGGCCTGCCGCGAACGTCCTCCCGGCACCGCGAACGCGCCGTCGTAGCTGGCCAGGTAGGCGTCCGCGTTGTTGTGGCTCCAGGCTTCGGCCCAGGCGGCGATCCGCTCTCGGATCGCCCGGTCGGCGGCCTCGTCCCCGCCGGCGTCCGGCGCCTTCGCGTGGGCCGGATCCGTCGTGGGGTTGGCCATCTCGAGAATCGCCGCCTGGTCCTCGGCGGACGCCTCACGCCCGAGATAGTTGCGTGCCTGTGACACGGTCCCCTGCTGGCGCGAGGTTTCCTCCAGGTAGCGCGCCAGTTCGCCACGCGCGCGCGCCAGCCGCGGCCTGGCCCGCAACTCGTCCAGCACGCTGCGACCGCCGGCGTTGCGGCGCGCCACGTCGGCACCGGCATGGACCAGGCTGCGGGCGATCCCGTCGTCGCCGGCGATCTTGTCCTGCAGCGCCAGCAGATGCAGCGGCGCATTGCCCGCGGCGTTCGACAGATCGGCCGCCGCACCGGCCTGCAGCAGCATTTCGATGGCGCGGCGGTCGCCGCGGGCCACCGCGTGGTGGAGCGGCGAGAAACCCCGGTACGCCCCGCGCGGGTCCGTTTCGTCGATGGCCGTCCCGCCGGCGAGCAGCGCGGCCATCCGACTGGTGTCGCCGCAGGCCGCGGCGTCCACCAGCTCCGGCACGACTTCGCCCAGCCGCGGGCATCGTCGTTCCCGCCGCGCAGCCACGGCGGACGGTGCCGGACGCCCCGCCGCGTCGGATGCTGTTTGCGCTAGGGCGTCGGCCGCCGGCTCGGCGGCAGCTTCGCTGAGACTCCCTTCGCGGGCGGTGACCGAAAACAGGCCCGCCAGCAGGCTGCCGACGCCGAGCAGGATCGATACGGCGAGCAGTATCGGCAACAGCCTTCGCCGGCTCGAGTGCCGTCGACGGCGGCGCGAACGATGGTGGGAGCGCGATGGACTGGCGGTTGCATTCACGTCATGCACCTGCACGGACTACGACGAATCCATGCTAGCGAAGGTGGCGCCGCAATGTGCAAAAAAGATGCGCGACCGCATCGAACGGCGATCTGGCCGTCGGTCAGCCCGACACCCGCGAATCGCCTGCATCTGCGAGAATGCGCGGCCATTCCCACGGCCGCGCTTGCGCGTCGTGCATCCCGGCCGTCCGGCCCCCTTTCGTGAAGTCCCGATGAGTTCCGCTACCGACACCCCAGACCAGAACGCCCCCGGCTTTGCCGCCCTCGGCCTGCCGCCGCCGCTGGTGACCGCATTGACCGAGATCGGCTACGAACACCCGTCGCCGATCCAGGCCGCCTGCATTCCGCTGCTGCTCGAGGGCTGCGACCTGCTCGGCCAGGCCCAGACCGGCACCGGCAAGACGGCAGCGTTTGCGCTGCCGCTGCTGAGCCGCATCGATGCCGGCCTGAACGCGCCGCAGCTGCTGGTGCTGACGCCGACCCGCGAACTGGCGATCCAGGTCGCCGAAGCGTTCCAGAAGTACGCGCACCACATGCCGGGCTTCCACATCCTGCCGATCTACGGCGGCCAGAGCCTGGGCATGCAGCTGCGCCAGCTGTCGCGAGGCCCGCAGGTCGTGGTCGGCACGCCCGGTCGCGTCATCGATCACCTGGAGCGCGAAAGCCTGGCTGTCGACCGGCTCGCGGCGGTGGTGCTGGACGAGGCTGACGAGATGCTGCGCATGGGCTTCATCGACGACGTCGAGCGCATTCTCGACGCGCTGCCTGAGCAGCGCCAGGTGGCGCTGTTCTCGGCCACGATGCCGGAACCGATCCGGCGCGTCGCCCACCGTCACCTGAAGGAGCCGCGCGAGGTGAAGATCGCCGCCAGCGCGGCGACGGTGCCGAGCATCCACCAGCGCTACTGGCAGGTCAGCGGCGTGCACAAGCTCGACGCGCTGACGCGGATCCTGGAGGTGGAGGACGAGCTGGACGCGGCGATCGTCTTCGTGCGCACCAAGAACGCCACCGTCGAGCTGGCCGACAAGCTCGCCGCGCGCGGCTACGCGGCCTCGCCGCTGAACGGCGACATGCAGCAGGCGCTGCGCGAGCGCACCATCGAGCAGTTGCGCCGCGGCGGCATCGACATCGTCGTCGCCACCGACGTGGCGGCGCGCGGCATCGACGTGACGCGGGTCAGCCACGTCATCAACTACGACATTCCGTACGACACCGAGGCCTACGTGCACCGCATCGGCCGCACCGGCCGGGCCGGCCGCAAGGGCTGCGCGATCCTGTTCGTCGCGCCGCGCGAGCGCCGCATGCTGAAGCTGATCGAGCGCGCCACGCGCCAGCCGATCGAACCGATGAGCCTGCCGACCAAGGCCGCCCTGGCCGACCGCCGCGTGGCGCGCTTCAAGCAGGAGGTGCTGGACGTGCTGGAAGGCGAGGAACTGGGCTTCTTCGAGTCGCTGATCGGACAGATGGAAGCCGAGTTCGGTACCGACGTCGAGCGCATCGCCGCCTCGCTGGCCTGGCTGGCGCAAAAGGAGCGGCCGCTGCGCATCGACGGCATCGACGGCGAGGGGGCGGCGGCCGGCAAGGGGCCGGGTTACCGCATCGAAGCGCCGGCTGCGGCGCCGGCCGCAGCCGCGGCGCCGCCCCGGCTGGGCATGCCGCAGCGCGATTTTCGGCCCGCCGCTCCGGCGGCCGAGCGCGCGCCGCGGCCGGGCGGTCCGGCCCTGGTCCGCTACCGGGTCCAGGTCGGCCGCCGCCACGAGGTCGCGCCGCGCGACCTGGTGGGTGCGATCGCCAACGAAGGCGGCATCGAGAGCCGCCAGATCGGCCGCATCGACCTGTTCGACGATTTCAGCACCATCGAGCTGCCGGCCGACCTGCCGCCGCGGGTGCTGGAACTGCTGGCGCGGGTCCGGGTGCGCCAGATCCCGCTCGGCATCGAACTGGACGACGGGCGCATGCCGCAGCGCCAGCAGCCCGCCAAGCCGGGCGGCGAGCGGCGCCGGGCCTGGCAGCCGGGTCCCGAGCGTCGCTCGCGCTCGGGGAACGCGGGCGACGATGGCCGTCCGCGCTCGGGCGCCTACCGTCCGGCCGCGCCGGAGCGCCAGAAGCGCACCGGCGCACCGCGGCGCGAAGACGGTTTCGCGCCGCCGCGGCGCAGCGAGGGCCGGCGCGACGATCGCGGCGGCCGGCCCGCCGGCGGCTTCAAGCCGGGCAAGGGACGCCACAAGGGCTGAGGCCGGGCGGAGGCGGAATAGGCGGGTTTTATCCCGCTTATCCCGACGATCGGCTTGCCGGCCGGTCGCGATAATCGGTAACCGAGGAAGAGCGGATGCGTCCGCCAACGCTTTGGAGACCGATCATGCAAGTTCGCCGCTACTTCGCCAGGACGGCCCGCGAGGCCTTGAGGGAACTGAAGAGCGAGCTGGGCGCCGACGCCATCGTACTGTCCAACCGGGCCGTCGAGGGCGGCGTCGAGATCCTCGCGCTGCCGGCCGACGCGATCACCGCGCCGACGCCGCGCGCGCCGGCTGCCAGGGCACCCCGGGCTGCCGCCGCCGTCGGCGCGCCGCCCGGGCCGGGCGAAGCGCCGGCCGCCTCGATGGCGGAGGACGAATTCCGGCGCAGCCTGAGCCGGGCGCGCAGCCGCCAGCAGGCCGGCGGCGAGGCGCCGCGGCAGCAGGTGCGCCCCTTCGTGCCGCCCCGCGTCGACGCCAGCGAGGTCCACATGCCGGCCCGGCCGCCGCTGCCGCGCGGCGTCGACCACGAACTGTTCGTCGAATCGGCGCCGCGGGCCCGCCCGCGCAGCGAAGCGCCGGCCCGCCGCGCCGACGATGCGCCGCGCAGCGTGGCGGAGCCGCGGCAGGCGCCCGCGCCGGCGGCCGGCAGCGCCGAGGCGGATGCCCCGATGCGCGAACTGCAGGCCACCAACGAACGGCTGATGGGTGAGCTGGGCGGCATCCGCGACATGATCGAGCGCCAGCTGGCCGGCTTCGCCTGGGGCGAGGTCAGCCGCAGCGCGCCGGCCCGCACGCGCCTGATGGGCGAGCTGCTGGAGGCCGGCTTCTCGGCCGAGCTGTCGCGCCGGGTGGCGGAAGCGGTGCCCGCCGAAGCCGAGCCGGCCGAAGCGCGCAAGATTGCCAAGAACCTGATCAACCGCGACCTGCGCGCGGTCTCCAACGACAGCGACATCATCGACCGGGGCGGCGTGTATGCGCTGGTCGGGCCGACCGGCGTCGGCAAGACCACCACCACGGCCAAGCTGGCGGCTCGCTGCGTGGTCCGCCACGGTGCCGACAAGCTGGCGCTGATCACCACCGACGGCTACCGCATCGGCGCCCACGAGCAGTTGCGCATCTACGGCCGCATCCTCGGCGTGCCGGTATTCGTCGTGCGCGACGCGGCCGATCTGCGCCAGACGCTGGCCGAGCTGCGCGACCGGCACATGGTGCTGATCGACACCGTCGGCATGGGGCAGAAGGACCGCATGGTGGCGGAGCAGACCGCGATGCTGCTGGGCGCGGGCGAGGTCAGGCGGCTCTTGCTGCTGAACGCGACGACCCGCGGCGATACGCTGGACGACGTGGTCGCGGCCTACGACGGGCCGGATCTGGCCGGCTGCATCTTCACCAAGGTGGACGAGGCCGCTTCGCTGGCGCCGGCGCTGGACGTGGCGATCCGCCACCAGATGGACCTGTTCTACGTGGCCAACGGCCAGCGCGTGCCGGAGGATCTGCACCTGCCGAACCGCACCTACCTGCTGCACCGGGCGCTGAAGGAGCAGCCGCAGGGCTCGGCCTGGAAATTGCGGCCCGACGAGGCCGGCATGCTGATCTCACACGGCTCGGGGGTCTGACATGCTCGACGGACGGGAGGACCAGGCCAGCGGCCTGCGGCGCTTGTTCCGGCGGGCACCGCCGACCGTGGTGGCGCTGTTCGCCTGCGGCCGTGCGCCGCATCGGCTCGCTTCGCAGACGCTGCTGCAGATGGCGCGCCAGGCGCCGCGCGTGGCGGTGCTCGACGAAGCGCGCGGCGACGGCTCGCTGCTGCCCGCTTTCGAGCTGGCGGAGAAGGGGGATCTGCTGCACCTGATCGACGGCGCGACGCCGGTCGGCTCGCTGTTGAGCGAACTGGCGCCCGGGCTCAGCCATCTGGCAGTGGCCGGCGCCTCGCTGGCGCTGCCGCTGCTCGACGACGACCGCCGCGATCGCCTGATCACCGGCCTGCACGAGGTGCAGCGCCGCTGCCAGCTGGTCGTCGTGCATGGCGCGCGGGTCGAGGTCGAGCGACCGTCGCCGTTCATGCTGGCCGCGCCGGCGCGGCTGCTGCTGGTCGAAGCCAGCAAGCGCGGCGTGACCGACGGGTATGCGATCATCCGCAGGCTGGCGGCGGCCGGCGCGGGCGATCTGGCGGTGGCGGTGGCCGGCGCTGGAGAGCGCTCGGAGGCCGTCGAACTGTTCCGCCAGCTCGATTCGCTGGTGCGCCGGCGGATCGGCCTGCCGCTGCGCCTGATCGGCGAGCTGGAGCGCGACGACCTGGCGGCCAGGCTGCAGGAACAGTCGCCGCCGCGGCGCGAGCGCGAGGCTTCGGCAGCTTTCCTGCGCCGCCTGTCGGCCTGGACGCGCATCGACGGGCTGGCCGGAGGGCAGCAAGCGTGACGCAGGAAACGGGGAACACCGCGCGGGCGGGAATTCTGTGGAACCTGATGGGCACTTCGGCGCAAAATGGGCGACGTGAGCCTTCAGGGGGGCAGGGGCACTGGACGCCCAAGCAGACCGGAAAGAATATGTACACTGCATCGGGACACATGGACAAGGACCAGCTGGTCACCCAGTATGCACCGCTGGTGAAGCGGATCGCCTATCACCTGATGGCGAAGCTGCCGGCCAGCGTCCAGGTCGAGGACATCATCCAGAACGGCATGCTCGGCCTGCTCGATGCGATCAGCCGCTACGAGGAAGGCCTCGGCGCCCAGTTCGAAACCTATGCCGTGCAGCGCATCCGCGGCGCGATGCTCGACGGCCTGCGCGAGAACGACTGGCTGCCGCGGTCGCTGCGGCGGGACATGCGGCGCATCGAGGCCGCGGTGCATCAGCTGGAGCAGGAGTTCGGCCGTCAGCCGAGCGAAAAGGAACTGGCTGATGCACTGGACCTGCCGCTGGCCGACTACCAGAAGATGCTGCAGGAGGCGCGCGGCTACCAGCTGGTCTATTTCGAGGATTTCACCGCCGGCGACGACGACGACTACCTGGAGCGCCACGCGGTCGGCAATGCCCAGGACAATCCGCTCGACGTGCTGATGGACCAGAACATGCGCGTTGTGCTGGTGCGGGCCATCGACGATCTGCCGGAGCGCGAGAAGACCGTGATGGGCCTTTATTACGAACAGGACCTGAACCTGCGCGAGATCGGCGAGGTGCTCGGGGTGTCGGAGTCGCGCGTGTGCCAGTTGCACAGCCAGGCGATCGCCCGGCTGCGCTCCCGCATCCACGGTGCCCGGGCCGAGCCCAAGGCGCGCCGCGGCAGACCGCCGCGCAACCAGTAGCCGGCACCCGCCATGGACAAGATCAGCCTGATCGGCCTGAGCCTGGGCGTCATCGCGATCGTGCTGGGCCAGTACCTGGAGGGCGGGCACATCGGTTCGCTGATTCAGCCGACGGCGTTCTTCATCGTCATCGGCGGCACGCTCGGCGCGGTGATGCTGCAAAGCCCGCTGGCGGTCTTCGTCGAAGGCATGCGCATGGGCGGCTGGGTGTTCGTGCCGCCCACCGCGGCCGAGCCGGGACTGATCGACCAGGTGGTGTCGTGGAGCCAGACGGCCCGCAAGGAGGGCCTGCTGGCGCTCGAGAGCATGCTGCCTGCGATGAAGGATCCCTTCATCCAGAAAGGCGTCCAGCTGTTGGTGGACGGCGTCGAGCCGGAGCGTCTGCGGGCCGTGCTGGAGGTCGAGATCGGTACCTTCGAGACCCGCCTCAAGCACGGCGCCAAGGTGTGGGAGGGGGCGGGCGGCTACGCGCCGACGATCGGCATCCTGGGGGCGGTGATGGGGCTGATCCACGTCATGGAGAACCTCTCCGATCCGTCCAAGCTGGGCTCGGGCATCGCCGTCGCGTTCGTCGCGACGATCTACGGCGTCGGCTCGGCCAACCTGGTCTTCCTGCCGATCGCGAAGAAGCTGCAGGCCCACATCGGCCGGCTGGTGGCGGCCCGCGAGATGGTCGTGGACGGTCTGGTCGGCATCGCCAACGGCGACAACCCGCGCATCATCGAGAGCCGGCTGCAGGGCTACCTGGACTGACGCCGGTCGGACGATGCTCAAGGCTTCCGGCCGCGGCCCGTTATCCGAGGGTATGCATGTTCGCTGCGCGGATCCGCGATGAGCCGACGAAGGAAATCCGAAGAAGAACACGAGAACCACGAGCGCTGGCTGGTCTCCTACGCCGACTTCATTACGCTGCTGTTCGCGTTCTTCGTCGTCATGTATGCGATCAGCTCGGTCAACGAAGGCAAGTACCGGGTCTTGTCGGATTCGATGGTGCAAGCCTTTCGCAGCGTCAACGCCAACGTCAAGGGCAACCAGATCATCGTGCCGGCCACGATCATGACCTCGAGCGAAGCCGGGCCGCCGGTCGCACGTCCGCAGACCGAGCGCGACCGGGCCATCAAGGCCAAGCGGGAAGCGCTGTCGAAGAAGATGCGCAGCATCGCTGAGGACATCAAGCGCGTGCTCGGCCCGCTGACCCGCGACGGGCAGGTGCGGGTCACCGAAGGGGCCCACGGCATCACCGTCGAGATCAACGCCAGCGTGCTGTTCCCGGTCGGCGAGGCGGAACTCGACGCATCGGCCGGCCGCTCCCTGTTCGCGGTGGCCCAGGTGCTGGCCGGCGCCGACTTCCCGATCACGATCGAAGGCCACACCGACAACGTGCCGATCAACACCCCGCGCTTCCCGTCCAACTGGGAGCTGTCTGCGGTGCGGGCTTCGAGCGTGGTGCGGCTGTTCGTCGACGCCGGTGTCGATCCGGGGCGCCTGACCGCCGCCGGCTACGGCGATCAGCGACCGGTGGCGAGCAACGACAGCGAAGCCGGACGGGCCCGCAACCGGCGGGTGACGCTGCTGATCGAATCGATGGTCGATGATGCCGAGCAGGCCCCGCCGGTGAGGGCTTCCGCCGTCGCGAACTCGATCCTTCCCGCGGACGCGGCACGGGAAACCACAATTTCAAGCGCGCTGCCGGAAATCGGCGATCGCGCGGGTAAACGTTGAGAAATAGCAATGTCGAGGCGATAGGCTTGGCTAAGCTGGCCGCGATGCCCAGATTCCGGAAACAGCCCGAAAACGCGTGGAGGTCCTAGATGGCGGAGCTATTCGAATGGTCCGACGATTTCAGCGTCGGCGTGCAGGAGATCGACGAGCAGCACAAGGAACTCGTCTCGCTGCTGAACCAGTTGCACGTGGCCATCCACGAGCACCATGGCCGCGAGGCAGCCAGGCGCATCCTCGATGAATTGGCCGACTACACCAAGACCCACTTCATGGTCGAGGAGAGCCTGATGCGGATTTCGAACTATCCGGAGTTCGAGGCGCACAAGCAATTCCACGAGGATCTGATCGGCCAGGTGCAGGCGCTGCAGGAAAAGCTCGACGCCGGCCAGGCGGCGATCACGTTCGAGCTGCTGCACTTCCTGAAGGTCTGGCTGACTCGGCACATCAACGAGGCGGACAAGCGCTTCGGTGCGCATTTCACTCAGCACGGCGGCAGTGCGCAATGGTCGCCGCACGTCGAGGAAGCGATGACCAAGAAGAAATGGTGGTGGAAGTTCTGGTAGCGCTGCTGCGGCGAAAGCCGCTCGGCGTCGGCGGGCCTGTCGCCCGGGCGTGCGGAAATCGCGCCCCTGGGCGTCGCCGGGCGCACCAGGGGGAAATCGCGCGGAGATGTGCCCGGGGGGCCCAATAAGGGCACCTGGGTGCTCTCTGTGGTTCGCCGGTTCCACGGTTCGCGTCAGTCCGGCTGTCTTTGTAATCCGATGTTTCCAGATTTGACGGAATCTTATCCCGTGAACCGCCGTGGCTGGATCTTTTGCGGCAGGGCCATGCCCTTGCGGGCGCGGCGGTGCCTGAGCGTCTCGAGCTGGGCGGGCTTGAGCAGCAGCGAGACCTCGCGCTGGCCGCGGCCGACACCTTCGACGCCGACCGCGGTATCGTCGGCGGGCACCGCCGCCGCGACCAGCTTCTCGTCCTTGTCGAGGCCCATCACGATGACGCCGCGGCCGCCGGCCTGGACCTTCATCTCGCTGCGCGGGAAGATCAGGATCCGCCCGTGCTGCGACAGCGCCATCAGCCATTGGCCGACGACCGGCGCCGGACTCAGCACCTGCTCGCCCTTCTCCAGCACCATGAAGGCCTTGCCGGCCTTCTGCCGCGAGCTGGCATCGGCGACGCTGCAGATGAAGCCGTAGCCGCCCGAATTGGCGAACAGGTAGAGCGATTCGGGCGCCGCGCTGAGCACCTGCGCCATCTTGGCGCCGCCCTGGAAGCCGATCAGCGTCGTGATCGGCACCCCGTCGCCGCGTCCCCCGGGCAGGTCCGAGACCCGCACGGTGTAGGCGCGGCCCTGCGTGTCGATCACCACCAGCGGCCAGGTGGTGCGTGATTCGATCAGGGCGAAGCCGAAATCCCCCGCCTTGTAGCCGATCGCGCCCGGGTCGATGGCGTGCCCCTGGCGCGTGCGTACCCAGCCGTTGCGCGACACGATCACCGTCACCGGTTCGTCCGGCACGCTGATCTCGGCCGGCGCGGCGGCCGCCACCGCCTCGATCAGCGTGCGCCGCGCGTCGCCGTAGGTCTTGGCGTCGGCCTGAATCTCCTTCAGCAGCAGCCGGGTCATCGCCGGCCGCGAGTCGAGCAGGTGCTGCAGGCCTTCGCGCTCCTGCCGCAGTTCCCCGAGCTCCTTCTCGATGCGGATGCCTTCCAGCCGGGCCAACTGGCGCAGCCGGATCTCGAGGATGTCCTCGGCCTGGATCTCGGTCAGGTCGAAGGCCTTGATCAGCGCCGGCTTCGGCTCGTCGGATTCGCGGATCACGCGGATCACTTCCTCGATGTTCAGGAAGGCGATCATGCGCCCCTCGAGGATGTGGATGCGCCGGTCTACCTCGTCCAGCCGGTGGCGCGTGCGGCGCTCGAGCGTGACGTAGCGGAAGTCGATCCATTCGGCCAGGATCTGCTTCAGGTTCTTCTGCTGCGGCCGGCCGTCGCGACCGATCATCGTCATGTTGACCGACACCGAGCTCTCGAGCGCGGTGTGGGCCAGCAGCACGGCCATGAATTCGTCACGGTCGATGCGCGAGCTGCGCGGCTCGAGCACGATGCGCACCGGCGACTTGTCGGACGATTCGTCGCGCACCGTTTCCAGTACGCCGAGCACCACCTGCTTGAGGTTCTTCTGCTCCTGCGTCAGGTCCTTGCGGCCGGCCCGCGGTTGCGGGTTCGTGAGCGACTCGATCTCGGCCAGCACGCCGGCCGCCGAGACGCCGTGCGGCAGTTCTTCGACCACCACCCGCCACTGGCCGCGGGCCAGGTCCTCGAAGCGCCAGCGGGCGCGCAGGCGCAGGCTGCCGCGGCCGCTGGCGTAGGCGTCGCGGATCGCCTCGGGGGCCGAAATCAGTTGGCCGCCGCCCGGGAAGTCGGGGCCGGGCAGCAGTGTCATCAGCGCTTCGAGCGGGGTCTCGGGATGGCGGATCAGCTCGCAGGCGGCGCTCGCCACCTCGCCCATGTTGTGCGGCGGGATCTCGGTCGCCATGCCGACCGCGATCCCCGACGCGCCGTTCAGCAGCACCATCGGCAGGCGTGCCGGCAGCAGGCGCGGTTCCTCGAAGGCGCCGTCGTAGTTCGGCACGAAATCCACCGTGCCGCGGTCGATTTCGGCCAGCAGCAATTCGGCGATCGGCGTCAGCCGGCACTCGGTGTAGCGCATCGCGGCGGCCGAATCGCCGTCGCGCGAGCCGAAGTTGCCCTGGCCGTCCACCAGTGGGTAGCGC
>JBNLET010000090.1:0-13212 GCA_050305135.1 Rhodocyclaceae bacterium
AGTCGCTGCGCGCATCGAGCTGCTCGAGTGAATGGGGCGCGAGCCGGTTCTTCTGGTCCTGGAAGGCGACGATGAAGTCGCGACCGTCGAAGCTGATGGCGGGCCGATACTGGTTGCCGAACCAGGGCGTGGCGTTGCCGACGTACTGCACGCCGGCGTCCGGATCGATCAGGAACAACTCCATGTCGTTTTCGACGAACACGCCATCGATGTTCGGGGTGATCTCCCGCGACATCGCGAACAGCGCGTTGGTGCCGCTCGAAGCCAGCGCGATCTGGTGGATGGCGTTGCCGCCGCTGGTGGACAGCCCACCGCCGATCGCGAACGGCGCGCCGGGCTGGCCGGCGGCGTCGACGAATACGCCGACCGTGGTGGCAGCCGAATTGTCGTGCGTGGCATTGGTATGCCAGGCCGCCAGCCAGCGGCCGGCCAGCGTCGTGACGGCCGGCTCGCGGGCGAAGACCGTGAACGGGGCACTGGCGGTCGGGCCGAGCTCGATCGGTGTCGCGTCGAGCACGGCACCGGTCGCGCCTCTGATCCTGGCGCCGATAGGGAAGATGTACTCGATCGTGAAGCCGAACTCGCGGCCCACGACCATGAAGTCCTCGCCCAGCGCGGCGACGTCCACCGGTCCGAAGCCCGGGTTCATCACCAGGACCGGGCTGGCGTCGACCAGGATGCCCCCCTGCGTCATGCGCTGCGCGACGATTCCGTCGGCCGTGTCCCAGCTCACCAGGTAGTAGGTGCCGTTCCAGGCCACGGCAGGCGAGCCCGGCCCGCCCTGCGTCGCACCGCGGTCGAGCTCGACCGGCACGCCGGTGGCGATGCCGGCCGCGTCGAGCGGCTGCGCCAGCACGGCCACTTCGCCGGCGATGGCGCTGCGATAGACGAGCATGTAGCCCGCGGCACCGGCCGCCAGATCGGTCCGGTTCTGCCGCGGCTGGCCGGTCGCGATGCCGCCTTGGGCGCGCAATTGATCGCTCGCGTCGACGGTGGCCCCGAACACGTCGTATTCGTTGCTGGCGTAGGCCGACCAGACGATCTGTACGCCGCCCGCGCCCGCCGCGGCCATCGGGCCGGCCATGGCGCCCGCGACCGGCGTGCCGCCCGGATTGGCGGGCTGACCGGACTCGTTGACCCGGGCGAGCTGCAGCGTGCCGCCGCTGGTCCAGCCGACGCGCCAGTCGAGTCCGTCCCAGGCGAGGCCGACGACGTTGCCTTGGGGCGACGCGCTGCCGGCCAGATCGACGCCTTCGCCGTCGAGCCGCGTGCCGTAGAGGTCGACTCGCGAGCCCATGATGGTCTGCGTGAAGTCCGGGCGCTGTTGGTTCCAGGCCACGTAAAAGCCGCGCGCCATACCGGCCAGCGCCGACACGCTGACGCCGTCCAGCAGCGGGTGCGGCCAGGCGAGTTGCAGCAGCGATGCGTCGAACATCACCGCCCCGCTGCCGAGGCGGGTGGGGTAGGTCAGCAGATAGACGCCGCCGGCGCTCGCCAGCCGGATGCCCGCGCCGTAGATGTCCGCCTGCGGCACCAGCACGATGGTCGGTGGATCGAGCACCTCGCCCAGTTCGTTGACCCGCAGCGCGACCACGTCGCCGCCGGTGTCGTTGCCCTGCGCGGCGACGACCCAGCCCGCGCCGTCGGAGGCTACGGCGAACTGGCCCGCCGCCAGACCGTGCAGTGGAATCGGGACGTCGTCCAGTACCGTCCCGTCCGGCGCCAGGCGCACCGCTGCCAGCGACTGATCGTAGTAGTAGCCGGTGCCGCCGAGCGTCGTCGAGCGGAAAACCACCAGCCACATGCTGCCGTTCCAGGCGACCTGCGGCGCGCTCTGGCTGCCGCGGGCGGCGCTGATGGCGATCGGTACGGCGTCGAGCGGCACGCCGGCAGCGTCGAGCCGCACGCCGTAGATGTCCGACGAGGTCTCGTACTCGTAGTAGACATAAGGGTTGGCGCGCTCGTCGGCCCACACCGCCAATTGCGCGGCCAGGCCGTCGACCTGGCCGCTGGCGACCGCCGGCGACACCTGATCGCCGGCCGCGGCCGCGATCGCATCATCGCCGGGCAGGCCATGCTCGAAACCAGGAAGCTGCGCAAATGCGGCCGTTCCAATCAGGCATGCCAGCCCGATCGCGAGCAGCCGCAGCAATATTCCCCTATTCACGGTGTTTTCCTCCCGAAATCAGTTGGGCAAAGTCGTTGCGGGAGTCGGATCTTCGGCCCGCGCCGCCCGTTTATTTAGCCTACACGGAAGAAGTGGGCCGGCTTTAACGAAAATCAAAAGATTTCCTTCTTTGATTTGAACGGGTTGGGTGATTTCGCGCAGTCCGCCTGATGAAATGATCCGGAATTTGATTGGGTTGGCAGTAACTGGTTGACTGTAAAAAGAATATATAAATTGGATATTCCTGCAATGAAGGATCCGGGCGCGGCACATATTCGATTGAAACATTCTTAAGGTTATTAAGTGTCGGGTGGTGTGCCCCATTTTTTCGCCGCGCCGGCAATACGGGCGGCGATGCCGGCCGTGCAAGCGTCGTGCGGGGGAAGCGGTTGCGCGGCCTCGGGCCATGCTCGGGAGGATCGGACCATCCTGCCCCGCGCCGAGCACGGTCGGCGGTGGGGCGGGCCCGCGTCGTGGGCGTCGAGGGAGGCCGGCGGAAGCCCGCGCGCGGAGTCGGCCGCGCGACCCGACGGGTATACACTTGGCCGTCACTCCGATGGGCAGGCGCCCGCCCCCGCCACAATCACGATTCTCCCGAGGACAATCCATGCGCAAGCGCGACAGCTCGCTCACGACCGACCAGAAGGCCCTCGCCATCAACCTCGACAAGTTCAAGTACGGCTCGATCGTCGAGATCGGCGCCGGCCAGGAGGTGGCGCGGCGTTTCTTCTCGGTCGGCGCGGCGGCCGGCACGATCGCCAAGACCATGTCGGCCTACGATATGGCGGTCAGCGACAGCATATACGGCCACGTGGACCGCTACGTCAGCCGCGCCCGGCTGCTGCAGATGCTGGACAAGGAGTTCCAGCAGGTGGTGGAGCGGCTGACCGAGGTGCGGGCCCGCAATACCACCTACTTCGCCTATGCGGCCACCGTCACTGCGCGCAGCTTCACGCAGAAGAACGAGTGCCACGGCTGGGTCGGCATCCGGCTGCAGCTGCACCCGGGCGCCGAGCCGAGCGACGTGGTCATGCACGTGCGCATGCTCGACCACGACAACGCCCAGCAGTCCGAGGCGCTCGGCATCCTCGGCGTGAACCTGATCCACGGCGCGTTCAACTACTTCCAAAACCCCGCGTGGGTCGTCGAGGCGCTGGCGGACGGCCTCGGCTCCGATCGCATCGAGGTGGACCTGATCCATTTCTCCGGCCCGTATTTCGCTGAGGTCGAGAACCGCCTGATGAACCTCCACCTGATCCGCAGCTGGCTGACGCGCGCGGTGGTGTTCAATCCGTCCGGCGAGGTGGTGGTGCCGGGCGAACTTTTCTACCGCAAGCCGGTGATGGTGATGCGCGGCAACTTCAAGCCGGTGACGCTGGTAAACGTGGACATGATGAGCGCCGGCCTGAAGCAGTTCAGCCAGCTCGCCGCGGTGGAGGAGAAGGAGATCGTCTCGCTGGCCGAGATCACGATGAACTCGCTGACCAGCGGCGACAACGTGGACGGTGCCGACTTCCTGGCCCGCATCGACCTGCTCGCCTCGCAGGGCTACACGGTGATGATCTCGGACTACGTGCGCTACTTCCGGCTGCGCGCCTACCTGCGGCGCTACACGCTGAAACCGATCGGCATCGTGCTGTCGGTGCGCGACTTTGCCTTCCTGTTCGACGAGAAGTACTACGAGGGCCTGGAGGGCGGCATCCTGGAAGCGTTCGGCAAGCTGTTCCCGGACAACACGCACGTTTATGTCTATCCGTCCCGCCCGCGCAAGGACGGCGACGCCGCGCTGGTGACGCTGGACAACGTGCAGGTGCCCGCGAACCTCTTGCACCTGCTGGCGCACCTGAAGGAAAACGACAAACTGCTGGCGGTCCGGCCCCACGACGATGGCCACCTCCACATCGACGTCACCGAAGTGCTGGCTGGCCTGCGCCGCGGACGCGGGCAGTGGGAGGAGGACGTGCCGGAGGCGGTGGCGGCGCGCATCGTCGAGTCGCGGCTGCTCGGCTTCGATACCGAGTGAGGCGGGACGGAGAAGCCGCCGGATGGTGCGGCTGGCTGCGCATCGTCTTCAATGGCGGGGATCGGGATCCGGCGGGCGGTCGACGACGGCTCCATCGCGGTGCGTCGCCCCGATGCCCGCGCCCCGCGCCCGGAGCCGAGGAGCAAGTGCCGGTGCCGACGGCGCGAACGGTAATGTCGGCGGCTCGGCACTCGAGGACCGGCTTGCCGGCCATCCGCCGCCGAGGGCGCGCAGGGCTGGGCCTCGAAACGGTGGCGGCCTTCGCGTCGCCTTGGCAGCGAGGCCGCCCGACACGGGATGACGGATCGGTTCGCGCGCCGACCGGTGCATGCTGTCGGAATATTTTACGATGGCCCGATCTTTTGTGAGTACGTTCAGATTAAGTAATTGATAATTAATGAGGTTGTGCCCGGTTGGTGTGCATCTTGCTATGCCCCGCCGAAGCATGGTGTCATTTGGCCATGCCAGGGTGCTAAGAAAATTCGATTGCAGGGAGCTGAACATGCTGAAGGGAATTGGGCGGAAGGCCGTCGCCGTTTCGCTATTTGCTGCATTGGCGGCGCCGGTATCCGCGGCGCCCATCCAACTCATCACCAATGGAGATTTCGAGACGGGCTCGCTCGCCGGCTGGACCGTGACCAATGCATCGGACGGAGATTTCGTCTTCGACCAGCCGGGCACCACGACACCGATTTCGGGCCACGCCACGACTGCCACGGCTGCCAACGGACGGGGATACGCGGTCACCGACCAGAACGGCTCTGGCATCCATGCGCTGAGCCAGGCCTTTTCGCTCGGCGCGTCCAGTTCGGTCATCCTCAGCTTCGACATGTTCGTGAATGACTGGGATTCCGGGCCTCTGTGCGCAAATGGTCTGAGCATTTCGTCGGGCGCTGTGCAGTGCGGGCGTGTCGACATCGTTTCCACCGCCGCAGGCCCGTTCGACACGGGGGCGGGCGTGCTGGCAAACCTCTACCTGGGAGTGGACCCCGATCCCGATCCGAACGGGTTTGCGTCCTACCTGTTCGACATCACGTCGATCGTCGGCGGTGGCGGCTCGTATGTGCTGCGCTTTGCGGAAGCCGACAATCAGTTCTACTTCAACATGGGCGTCGACAACGTGAGCATCGTTGCGAACTCCGTACCGGCTCCGGCTACGCTGCTGCTCGCGGCCACCGGGTTGCTGGCGCTCGGCCGCAGCAGGTTCGAGGGCCGCAAGTAGGCCCGAGCCGCAGCGGCGACAGCCCCCCCTTCACATCGACGCCACCAAAGTGTCCACCGGCCTGCACCGCCGCAGGGCTCGGTGAGCGGGGGCGTGCCCGGCGGCGCGGAACACCTTTCACGGTGCTCCGCGCCTGCTTGTTCAGGCCGCCTGGCTGGTGGGATGGAGATGCACGTCGCGTTGCGGGAACGGAATCGTGATGCCCTCGCGGTCGAAAGCGAGTTTCACCTGCTCCATCGTGCCGAAATAGACGTCCCAGTAATGCTCCGAGCGGCACCACGGCCGTACTAGGAAGTTGATCGAGCTGTCGGCGTGCTCGGACACGTAGATGTCCGGTGCCGGATCCTCGAGCACCAGCGCGTTCGCATCGAGCACGTTTTTGAGGATCTGCTTCGCCTTCAGGATGTCGTCCTCGTAGCTGATGCCGAAGGTGAGATCGACGCGGCGGGTTTCCTCGACGAAGAGATTCTTCACGCAGCCGTTGGAAAGGGAGGCGTTGGGAATGATCACCCGCTGGTTGTCCATCGTCGTCAGGATCGTATTGAAGATCTGGATCTGGCGCACCCGCCCGACATGGCCTTCGGCTTCGATCACGTCACCGACGCGAAATGGACGGAAGAAGAGGATCAGGACGCCGCCGGCGAAATTGGCGAGACTGCCTTGCAGCGCCAGGCCGACGGCAAGTCCTGCCGCACCCAGCATTGCGATCAGCGAGGCGGTTTCGACGCCCACCATCGAGGCGACGATCACCAGCAGCACGACTTTCAACGCGATGCCGATGAAATTGCTCAGGAAGCCTGCCAGCGTCGGTTCGATTTCCGCCCGCTTCATGGCTCGCGCCATCACCCTGAGCAGCCGCGCCACCAGCCACCATCCGACGACGAGGACCATCAGCGCAAGCAGCAGCTTGGAGCCGTATTGAACGGCCAGTGCAACCAGTTGGTCGAGATATTTTTCGAGATTGTTGCTCATCACGGCCCCCCCGCCATTTCCGGCTACGAATCATTCGCTTGCGTGGTGCAAACGGCTCTTCGCGTAGCAGGATAGCATGCGAATCCCGGCCGGCCGGGCTGCAACGGGCAGATCGAGCTTGAACTCCCGCCGGATCCCGTGGCGGTGGCCATGCCGTCTCGAGGCACCGCCGGCAGCGGGACTGCGGGCACCGAGTCCGCAGGCCGACGGGACGGCGGGCAAGGAGCGGCCGCGCCGAGCGTCGCATGCGCGGCATTTACAGTTGTGTCCCGATGTTTCGCTCCGGAATTCCTGCTGCACGGCCCCCGTCCCACGAAATACGAAGCTGGTGTCCCGCGCGGGAGGATGACGCCATGAGCAAGCATTTCAGGCTGTGGCCGCTCGCCGTCGCGCTGTTTCTGGCGATCGCTGCCGTTCCGGCCCAGGCGGAGCGCGGCCGGGGCGGCGAACGATGGGCCGGGCAGCACGTCGAGAAGGTGCGCTGGCGTGGTGGCGGACACGGCCATCACCGCCACCATCGCCACGGCGGCCATTTCCGCAGCCATCTCTTCATCGGCCTGGGCTTTCCGTTGTTCTGGCCGTGGTACGAACCGGGCTACATCAGCCCCTATCCGCGCACCGTCGTGGTGCCGCAAGCGCCGCCGGTGTACGTCGAGCGCGCTGACGGCGCGGGGGAGGCGGCGGGCGATTTCTACTGGTACTACTGCACCAGCAGCGGCGTCTACTACCCCTATGTGAAAACCTGCGCGACGCCCTGGCAGCGGGTCGCGCCGCAACCCCCGAGTCCACAATGAACATCGCGTGCGATCAACCCAGAACCGGCGGCGCGGCCGTCGCGGCGGCGCTGCTGCTGGCGGCCTGCACCAGCATCCCCAGCGGGCCGAGCGTGTTGGTGCTGCCGGGCAGCGGCAAGAGCTTCCAGCAGTTCCAGAACGACGACCGGATATGCCGCCGCTATGCCGGCGAACTGCTCGGTGGCAAGACGCCGGACGCCGCCGCGGTCGATGCCGGCATCAAGTCGGCTGCGGTCGGGGCGGTGCTGGGCGCCGCGGTGGGTGCCGCGGCCGATGGCGGTCGCGGCGCCGCCGCCGGTGCAGGTGTCGGTCTGGCGGCCGGTGGGCTGGTGGGCACCGGTACCGGTAGGGCATCCGGCTATGGCACGCAGCGCCGCTACGACAACGCCTTCATCCAGTGCATGTACGCCAGCGGCCACCGCGTGCCGGTGCCCGGGTCGCTGACCGGGCTGCCGCGGAGCGGTTCGCAGCGCTACTACCCGCCACCTCCGCCGCCTGGATCGGCGCCGCCGCAATAGCGGCCGCGCCGCTTGACGAGCGGAGATCGGCATGCGGATCGTCCACCGCTGTTTCGCCGTTCTGTGCGTCGCGCTGTCGCTGACGGTCGTCGCGCCGGCCGCCGACACGCCGCTGGTGGCCCGCGTCGGCCATCTGGAAGGCAAGGCAGAGTTTGCGCCCGCCGCATCGGAGCGCTGGTACCGCGTCGTCGCCAATCGGCCGCTGACCGCCGGCGATCGGCTGCGCCTCGCGCGGGGCCGGGCCGAAATCCGCTTCGCGGGCGGTGTGGCACAGCTTGAAGGTCCGGCGCGACTGGACCTGCCGAGCGAACAAGGCGATGCGACCCGGTTGCGCCTCGAGCGCGGCAAACTGCATGTGCGCTGGCGCGAGGGGAGGTTGAGCGTCGATAGCCCCAATCTGCGTCTGGTCGTGGTTCGCCCGGGCGAGTTGCGCGTCGACGTCGACCAGGCCGCCGCAGGCACCGCCATCGCCGTCACCCGCGCCGAAGCGACCGCCTATGGCGTCGCCCGAGGCCGGCGAACCCTGCATTCCGGCGAGCATGCATGTCTGGGCGGCGACGACCTGAGTCCGTTGCCCGACTGCCGTTCGCCGCGTGGAGACGAGTTCGACCGCTGGCTTGCCGAGCGGGCGCGGCTGCGCGACGGCGCGCAGGCGCAGCGCTATGTTTTCCGCCGCGTGATCGGCGGCGAAGACCTCGACGCCTACGGCGAGTGGCGCGGCCTTCCCGGCTACGGGCCGGTGTGGGTCCCCCGGCCGGACGATCCCGGCTGGGCGCCTTTCAGCGTTGGCGACTGGGAATGGATCGAGGGCTGGGGCTGGACCTGGGTCGGTGCCGAGCCATGGAGCTTCGCTACCCATCATTACGGGCGCTGGCTGCAATTCGACGAGTTCTGGGGCTGGCAACCCGATGCCGACGATGCGGCGAGCGTGTTCCGTCCCGAACGGCTCGCCGCGGTCCGCAGCACGCCGGTCGGCAGCGAACCGGCGCCGGCACCCCCGTCAATCGTTCGGGCGCCGCCGGCCGCGCAGCCGATCCCGCCCGCGGCCGCGCCGGTTCCACCGGCGGACGCTCCGCTCACGATAGCGGTGGCGGCGAGACCAATCGTGGTAGTCGGTTTCAAGCCGCGCCACCGCCATCGGCGCCGCGGAGATCATTTCCACCGCGATCACCTGGCTCACGATCGACATCGGCAGCTCACGGTGGGGTTCGGGCTGCCGGGCCGCGCGATGGAACTGCAGCGCGCTCCGGTGCTGCGCCGCATCGCGCCGATGGAGCCGGCGCTGGTTCCGCCGCGCAGGCCGGTGAGCAGCCGCTTTTCTTCGCTCGAGACGCCCGGACGAAGCGCCAGGCCTGCGATCCCCGGACGGCCGTTCATCGACGGCGCCCGCTTCGATTCGCGCCGTCACGATCACGGACACCATCGCCACCAGACCGGGGGGAGGGGTTCGCCGAACGTGGAGGATTCTCGCCATGCCGGGCGGCATCTTCCGCCCCCACGCAGCCAGCGCCGCACCATTCCGCAGGGGCGCTGGCAAGGCAGGGGACGGATGAGCGTCATCAGGTGGCGGCGCTGAAGCGCCCTCTCGGTCGTGGTACGCGTAGCCTGCGCAGGGGTGCCAATGCGGCGCGCGTCAGACATGGCGTGCCGGGGCATACGGATATCCGTTGCGCCTGCCCTCGAGGGTGCGCTGCGAACGTCGGGCTGTTGCATGCCATCGCATGTGCCGGTACGGCGTGGGCGACGGCCCGTCCGAAACCGCTTGCGGCTGCACATCGCCAAAGTTCGCCGCGGCCTCGGTCGGAACCGCCCGAGCGCCCTATACTGGCGCGGCACGAACCAAGGGGGGAGCGCGCATGGCTACCAACGCGGAGCACGGATCGTGGCACCTGCGGCATTTCCGGCAGATCCTGCTGTGGCCGCTGCAACTGATGCCGCTGCGCGAGGGCAGCCAGATCCAGAATCACTGGGAGGTGCTCGAGGGCGAAGACCCGGACAATCCTTGGAGGGAGGTCGACGACGAGTTCACCATCGATCCGGCCGGCTTCCAGCAGCGCCACTACAGCGAATTCGTAATGTTCCTGCCCCATGTGCAGCGCTTCCTGTACGGCGAGGGCAAGGGCCGCGGCACCATCCCCGGAGAGTCGCCGATCCGTGTGTTCCGTCGCGGCGACATCGCGCGCCTGCGCTGCCACTATCCCGATCCCGAGCGGCCGCCGCGCGAGTTTACGGTCGCGCACGTGGATCTGTATTTCTTTTACGACCTCGATCTGGTGATGCTGACGATCGAAATCCACGCCGACGGGCTGCCGCTGGAGGACGCACAGGACACCATGTACCGGCTCGGACGAGCCTATCCGATCTATTGGGAAACCGATGGAGAGGGCGGCCACTGCCTGAAGCAGGTGGAATGGCTGGGCGCCGACGGCAGTGTGCTGGCGACCTCGGATTACCGCCTGCAGGAGAAGTTCCGTGGCCATGTGAGCCGCTACCGAGCGCCGACGCTGGCCGCTCACTGGGACTTTCTGCTGCGGCCGATGGTCCAGCACCACTCCGACGCGTCCGGTGTGCTGCGCTATCGCCAGCTCGAATACCACCGTATGCCGTCAATGGCCTTTCTGGCTTTCGAGGACGATCCGCGTCAGCTCGATCGCGCCGATTTCGTGCGTCTGGCGCTGGTGACCGGGCCCGGAAAAGGGGGCAGGATGCCGTTCGCGGTATCCGACTTCGAACAGAAGTACTGCTACGACCGCTTCTGGGTGGCCGAGCCGGAGGCCCCACCGGGCACCCGTTACCTGTGCTGCGGCGAGGCTTTAGTGATGGTCGGCAGCGCCCTGCAGGAATATTTCTACACCCCCGGCGGTGGCCTGCTGGAGGAATTCCGCCACCAGTACTTCATGCTGTTCCTGATTCCCCACCTGCACAAGGCGGCGCTGTTCATGATGGCCGACCGGCTGGTGCACGCGCTGAAGCGGCTGGACATCAACGACGCGATCTCGGTCAAGCGCTTCAAGCGCGAAATCCGCCAGATGCGCGAAATCTTCCTGCGCTTCACCCACCGCTACTGGTTCAGGGAGGTTTCCGACCAGGTCCAGGCCAAGGACCTGTACCGGATGTTGCGGGGATTCCTGAGCACACCGGAGCTGTACAGCGAAGTGCGTGAACGCATCCATGAAATGGCCGAGTATCTCGAGTCCGACACGCAGCGGCGCCAGGCCAACACCGTGGTGCGGCTGACCGTGGTGACCGCGTTCGGGTTGATCGGAACCACCGTCACCGGCTATTTCGGCATGAACCTGCTGTCGCTGGACGGCCTGGGAGTGCCGGGCAAGCTGCTCTACTTCGGATGCGTGCTGGTGGCGACCGGCTGGCTGACGTTCTACACGGTGACCAAGTCGAAGGGCCTGTCCGACTTTCTCGATGTGCTGTCGGACGAGCGCGAGACGGTCCGGCGCAAGCTCGGCGTACTGCGCTCGGTGTGGCTGACGCGCAAGGAGCCGCGAGATCGGCCCTGAGGTCCGACGCGGGACGCGGCCGATGGCTGCGCCGTTTCATCGAGAAACGCGCCAGTCGCGTCCGCCGCCAGTCTCGGGGGCACGTCGGCGCTACTCGTCGACAGGGTGCCAGCGCGCCGCGCCGCGACACATCAGGGGATTCTGCGGGAACAGGCTTCACCTGGACGTACAGGACCGGATGTCGCCAGACACACGGCATTGAAGGCGGCGCCGATGTCGCCGCCGGAGTTGGCGAAGCCGAGCGCGCCTTGCACGGCGAACGAGGTGAAGGCGGCATTGGCCATCGCCGCGCTCGCGCCCGAGACGACGGTGCTGCCGGCCGCGGAGTTGAGCATCGCGGCGCCGGATCCCCCGGTGAACACCGACACCACCACGACCGCCGCAATCGTCCCCTCCTGCGTGAGCCCCGAATGATCGAAGTCCCAACTCTCATTGGCGGTGGCAACGCCTTCGAAACGCACGTTGCCGTCCTCGATCAGCGTGCCGAGCCAGCTTTGTCCTGGTTCGCCGGCTTGGGTCAGCGCAAACTCGTGCAGCGTCTCCTGGCTGAACCCGGCGGCGGGGGTGTCGGCGTCTGCCTGCTCCTGCGGTAGCGCCACTTCGACCGTGACCGGGCCCGACTGCCCGGTGAGCTCACCTTCGAAGCGGGCGAGGTGGCCGGTTTCGGTGTACGCACCTTCATCACCGATGAGCTCGTAGCTCCAGTCGTTGTCCTGTTCGGTCTGCTGGTGGTAAGTGCTGGTGGTCTCGACGCGGTAGGTGGTGTGTTCGGCCTCGATGGAGTAGCTGCCGACGTGCGCGTCGATGGCGCCGATCGTCGCTTCGCCGCCGGCCTGGAGGGATTGAGTTTGTCGCCCTACTTTTTAAGAAATATTTCGCTACTGGTCGCACCTGTGTATCGACTAACTCTAACTCGAGCTATAACTTTTGCGTCCTGTGGGCGGTCAGAAGGAACATAGATTTCGAATATTCCATCATCCTCGGTTTCGAATTTTCCCAATGTCCATTGGGTCCTTTGCTCTTGCCGCGGCGCGGGAAATTCGCTCAGCGCTCTACGCATCTCGGTACGCGCAATTGACTCCATTTCCTGCATCGACAAGTGCATTCGGTTTCTCACCATGGAAGCCACCCGTTCAGACTATCGCCACCCGGAGTAAACCGTGGTCTGTCCCCTGTTTTCCCCCTGTTTTCCCCAGCTCGGATGAAGGCCAGGTCGTCGGTGGCGCAAAATGATTTTGCAGGGCCGGCTACCTATCCAATTGAAACTTAAATGACTCGGCACTCACTACCCACTCGTCAACCCAAGCGCTTGGGGACTCCAAGTAGCCTTCAAACACGAAGTCCTGCAATGAAGAAGGTGCGTCACCATCCGGTTGTCGAAAACTGTCGGAAACTTCTCGTGAAGGCTTGAACCCCTCCGGTCCTCTGGGGTCGCCGATGTACTCCGTAATAGTTCGGCGAGACCTCATTGCGCGCTCAAAAACGAACAACCCAGAATAAGGTCCGTTCCCACGTTCTTGAAGAGGGTGTTCAGCAAGAAGGAAGAGTCCACTAACCTCAACGTAAAAATCCCCTCCATCGAAGAACGTAGAGTGAATGACCATCTCCGAAAAGAAGAACTTGTCAAAATCCCCGGGGAATTCGGTCATGGATTGCCCTTTTCAAGAATAGATGTTCTGACGCTACCGCTGGGGATGGCGCGTCCATCGGTAAAACGGAATACGTGATTCTCAAACTGAGGCGCCAATGGTCCATCACGCTGAACGACGTGAAGCCCTAGTTCTTCAAGCACTTCGTCGCCCGGGAATTTTCCGAATGGGTTTCGACGAGTTGCATTTATAAAAATTTGGCCGCCCGGCTCAGGGCAATCGCATCTTCACGTCATAAGTCCGAGCAGGTCAGCGCGGAACGTGTCCGACGTTGCTGCCAGCATTCGCTTGGTCTTGATGCTGCCCTTGCGTGACTTGTTCAGTCGAAGCAGGTTCATCACGATATGGCGAA
>JBNLET010000091.1:0-12528 GCA_050305135.1 Rhodocyclaceae bacterium
ACCCGTAGTTTGGCAGAAGCACGTTTATGGCTACGAAACAAAGCACGCGGCAGCGAGCGGTATGGCCTCACTGCATCATCCGGTGCAAACCGCCTACGTTCAGAGGGGATTTGGATAAAGGCAAAGGTCGATGCGCCAGCCTGGTTTCTGAATGATAAGACCGACGTGCGCTCATCGTATTACCTTGAAGAAACCGCCAGTGAATTCGACATTCAAGGACTTGAACTCGACTGGACTTGCGTGTGCTGGGATGCCGACTTTCGTTACGACAATAACCAGTGGCAATGCTTCAATTTTCGTGGCACCAAGTGGCAACGCAGAAATAAGGCTAAGGATCAGCTGTACCTCAAGAACGCATATCGGGTGTTGCTAACCCGCGCCCGTCAAGGGATGGTCATTTTTGTGCCACCCGGTGACTCATCCGACCCAACGAGGGAACCACGGATCTACGACAAGATATACGCATACCTATGCAAGTGTGGTTTAGGTAGCGCCGTTGTTTAGCCTTGTTGGGCCAGATCGATTCGACAGGCTATTTGTCCGCTACGAGGTGACTGCGGACTGACTGCCATACAAGGTGACGGGCAGGTCAGGGTCGGTAGCGCCAATTCAGCAAACCGAATACCTGCCGGTCGAGCACGCAGAACGCCGTGTGGTCGGTGTCGACGGCATTACCCTCCGCCCACTTGCCGCTGATTGGACGACTGCGCCCGCTTGTCGCGAGCACCGCACGGCCGAACAAAAAAACGCAGGGCCTTGCGGCCGCGCCGCGAACCCGCCCGCCGCTCAAACGGGCGAGGCTCCGAGGAGAATCAGCGCATCAGCGCGAAGGTCCACACCGAGCCGCCGGTGGGGACCTTCTTCAGGCGTTCGTCTCCGGAGAACAGCGGGAACACGCCGCCGATGCCGGACAGCACGGTGACGTACTGGACGCCGTCCTGCTGCCAGGTGACCGGCTGGCCGATGATTCCGGAGCCGGTCTGGAACTGCCACAGCTTCTTCCCGCTGCGCGAGTCGAGCGCGATGAATTCGCCGGTCATCAGGCCGGTGAATACCAGGTTGCCGGCGGTGGCCAGCGTGCCGGACCAGGACGGGATGTCGTAGGGCATCTGCCAGCGGGCCTGGCCGGTCAGCGGGTCGAGGGCCTTCAGCGCGCCGCGCGGGCCGTCCGGCCAGGCGAAGCCTTCGAACTTCATGCCCCAGTACCATTCGCCCGGCTTGTACTCGGCCTTGACCGGCGTGTAGGGCATGCCGACTTCCAGCGTGTTGGCGAAGAACAGCTTCTGGCGCGGGTCGAACGAGGCCGGCATCCAGTTCTTGCCGCCGAAGGCGGAGGGCCACAGCGTGGCCTTCTCGCCAGTCGCGCGCACCCGCTTCACCTCGGCCGACTCGATCGGGCGGCCGCTCTTCATGTCGATGCGCTCGGCCCAGTTGACCTTGACGAAGGGGTTGGCGGCCAGCAGTTCGCCGCTGGCGCGGTCGAGCACGTACAGGAAGCCGTTGCGGTTGGCCTGCATGATGACCTTGCGCAGCTTGCCGCCGACCTCCAGCTCGGCGTTGATCAGCTCGTTCACGCCGTCGTAGTCGTGCAGGTCGTTGGGCGAGAACTGGTAGTGCCAGACGATCTCGCCGGTCTTCGGCCGGATCGCCAGCACCGAGCAGGTGTACAGGTTGTCGCCCGGGCGCTGCGCGGCGTTCCACGGTCCGGCGTTGCCGACGCCCCAGTACACCAGGTCGAGTTCGGGGTCGTAGGAGCCGGTCAGCCAGGTCGGGCCGCCGCCGTGCTGCCAGGCGTCGCCCTGCCAGGTCTCGCTGCCGGGTTCGCCCGGCGCCGGGATCGTGTAGCGCCGCCAGAGCTGCTTGCCGGTGGCCGGGTCCCAGCCGTCGATGAAGCCGCGGATGCCGTACTCGCCGCCGGAGATGCCGGTCAGCAGCACGCCGTTGGCGACCAGCGGCGCGACCGTCATCGAGTGGCCGGTCTTGTAGTCGGCGGCCTTCGATTTCCACAGCTCCTTGCCGGTCTTGGCGTCCACCGCCACCACGTGGGCGTCGAGCGTGGTGCGGAACAGCTTGCCGTCATAGAGCGCGGCGCCGCGGTTGATCACGCCGCAGCAGGCCATGCGCGCGACGTCGTCGGCGACGCGCGGCTTGTGGCGCCAGAGCTGCTTGCCGCTCCTGGCGTCGATGGCGAAGGTCTCGAACGGCGTGGTCACGTACATCACGCCGTCGTGGATCAGCGGCTGCGCCTCCTGCCCGTCCTGGCTCGCCAGGCTGAAGTTCCACACCGGCACCAGCCGGGCCACGGTCTGGTCGTTGATCTGGGCGAGCGGGCTGAAGCGCTTGGCGTCGTAGCCCATGCCGTAGGTCAGCACGTCGCCGGTACTGGCGGCGTCGCCGGCGAGATCGGCCAGCGACTGGGCGGCGGCCGGGGCGATGGCGGCGAGCGCGGCCAGGACGGCCGCGACGGTTCGGGTTCTCATCGGGTCTTATCTCCTCTGTCGTGGCAGGGCTCAGAACACGTACAGCAGCCGGCTCTGGAAGCCCTGCGTCTTAGGGCCGTTCTCGACCTGCAGGTCGTGCGAGTACTGCAGCTGCAACTGCCAGCGCGGGCTCAGGAAGCGGGCCCAGGTGAACAGCAGATTATCGTCGTTGCGGCGGGTGGACAGCGTGGCCTCGCCGAGCTTCTCCTCGGCGCCGGCGGCGTGGCGCCAGGTCAGGCCGAGATGGGAGAGCTCGTCCGGGTGGTAGCGCAGGATTGCGTGGGTCTGCAGCAGTGGGTCCTTTTCGGCATCGGTGTCGCGCTGGTCCTGGTAGAGCTCCACCTCGCCGATCAGGTCGAGCGTCACCTGCGGCGCCAGCCTAGTGATGTAGCCGGCCTGCAGGTCCACCGCCCAGCGGTTGTTCGACAGCGCGAAGCCCCCGTTCTTCTTGGCGCCGGTCGGCGCCGTGAAGAAGGTCGACAGGCCGAAGTAGTCGCCCTTGTCGGCGTTCTCGTGCAACCACAGCGTGGCGCCGAAGATCACGTCGCCGATGCCGCTCTTCTGGTCATCGGTCAGGTCGAGCTGCTGGCGGCCGAACGGCGCGATGATCTGCGGATCGATCGTGTAGCCGCCCAGCTTGGTGAAATGCACGTAGCGCAGGATGCCGACGTCGAGCGACAGGCCGGCGTCGGAGGCCACCTTGTCGCCGTCGAAGTAGATGTCGTCGGCGACGTGGTGCTGGTAGTACAGCACGCCGAGGTTGGTGCCTTCCGGCAGCGCGGTGTAGTCGCCCGGATCGGGCTTGACGTCGGCGAAGGCGGGCAGGGCGGCCAGCGTTGCGGCTGCGGCCATCAGCGCGGCGCGCGCGCCGGCCCGGGCGGGGTGTCGGTTCATCTCGTCTCCTGTTGCACTTGGCTTGTAGTAGGTGTTTCCGTCCTGCATCGACGGATGTCCCGATTGTTACGAGCCGTGCGCTGCCGGGCTTGGACAGCGGTGCAAAGGACTTGACCGAGCGTGCAATGCTGCCCGCGGGCGGCTCAGCCGGCTGCCGCCCGCGCCTGCCGCCGCCAGGCGCTCGGGCTGGCACCGAAGGCGGCGCGGAAGCTGCGGCTGAAATGGGCGCTGTCGAAGAAGCCGAACTCGTGCGCGATCTCGGTCAGCGTGCGGTGCGCGAGCAGCGGTCCGGCCAGCGCCGCGCGGCAGTGCTGCAGCCGCTGCTCGCGGATGAAGGCGGCCGGCGTCGTGCGCTGGCTTTCGAACAGCAGGTACAGCGAGCGGCGCGAGATGCCGAGCCGCTCGGCCAGCAGCTCCGGGCCGAGCGCTGGGTCGTTCAGGTGCGCCTGCACGATGCGGCGCGCCTCGGCCAGCCGCGCGTGCCGGCGATCCTCCGGCTCGACCGCCTCGCTGCGCGCCACCGCCGCCTGCATCAGCGCGGCGGCGGAATCCACCACCAGGTCGGCGTCGTCGAGGTCCACATCGGGGCGCAACAGGCTCATCAGCGACATCAGCGCCGCCTGTCCGGCCGCGCTGTGGTCCAGGCGGCGCGGCGCGTCCGCGGCTAGAAGCGCGCGCCAGGCCGGGAAATCCTCGCTGTCGAGCGACAGCACGACGAAGCGGCTGTCGCGGTCCATGTCGAGCCGGTAGGGGCGGGTGATGTCGTAGATCGCGATCTGGCCGCGGCCGAGATCGACATGGCTGGCGCGTTGCTGCAGGCAGCAGCGTCCGGCCAGTTGCCACAGGATCTTGAAGTGGCCGCGCTCGGCGCCGGCCGCCTGGCCCCGCGTGCGCGCGACGCTGGAGCCGCCGCCGGCAACCACCGCGATCGCGCCCCGCCCGGTGCGCCGGACGCGGAACGCGGCATGGAAGAGGTTGCGGTCCTCAACCTGGCCGTCCATCGGCACGAAATGCTGGTTGACGGCGTCGAGCCAGCGGCCGAAGTGCTTGCTGCGGAACGTGGCCGGCGCTGCTGCGGCCAGAGGTGACTGCGACATGGGGCCTCCTGCGGGGTGGGGCCGGCGCCGCGCGCCGCGAGCGGCTCAGCGCGCGCGGCCGTAGCCGATCGGCGCAGGCGCCAGGCTCAGGATGCGCTGGTACAGCCGTTCTGCATCGTCCTTCGGCTTCAGGCCGTAGAGCGGGTTGTCGTTCTCGCGGAAGGCTTCGTAGATGCGCTGCCAGTCTTCGGTGGTGAGCACGCGCTCGGCCAGCGGCATCAGCTCGTCCTCCTCGCGCCGCATGTGGTCCCACTCGGTCTCGGCGTAGGCTTCGGCGGCGCGGTAGAAGCCGTCCGCCTCACCTTTGCGCTCGAAGGCGTTGAGGGCGGCCTTCAGGCCTTCGATGCGCGGGTGGCCGTCGCGGTGCTCCTGCTCCAGCCGGGCGATCAGCGCGTTGCCCTCGCGGCTGCGCTGGCGCACCGCGGCGAACAGGTAGTCGTTTTCCTTCGGGTGGTGCCAGCGGTCCGGGTAGGACACGACGTAGTCGAGGATCGCATGCAGCAGCGGGAAGTTCGGCGCCTCGCCGTGGTCGCGCATCTGCCGCACCAGATAGCGCAGGCAGTACATCACCGCGGCGATCGCGAAGTGTTCGTCCTTGATGATCTGGATGGCTTCCGGTCTCATGCGCGCTCCTGTCAGACCCGCTCGATCGCCAGCGCAATGCCCTGGCCGACGCCGATGCACATCGTCGCCAGGCCGTAGCGCCCGCCCGATTGCTCGAGCTGGTTCAGCGCGGTCAGCACCAGCCGCGCGCCGGAGGCGCCGAGCGGGTGGCCGATGGCGATCGCGCCGCCGTTGGGATTGACGCGCGGATCGTCGTCGGCCAGGCCGAGCCGCCGGGTCACGGCCAGGGCCTGGGCGGCGAAGGCCTCGTTCAATTCGATGACGTCGAACTGTTCGATCTTCATGCCGAGGCGGGCCATCAGCTTCTCGCTGGCCGGCGCCGGGCCGATGCCCATGATACGCGGCGGCACGCCGGCGGCAGCGGCGCCGAGCACCCTGGCCCGCGGTTTCAGGCCGAGGCGCTCGGCTACCGGCCCGGAAGCCAGCAGCAGTGCGCAGGCACCGTCGTTCACGCCGGAGGCGTTGCCGGCGGTCACCGAACCGTCCGGCCGCACCACGCCCTTCAGCCGTGCCAGCGCTTCGGCGCTGGTGTCGGGGCGCGGATGCTCGTCGTGCTCGACCAGCAGCGGCTCGCCCTTCCTGCGCGGCACGCTGACCGGCGCGATCTCGCGCGCGAAGAAGTCGCGCTCCCGGGCGGTGGCCCAGCGCTGCTGGCTGCGCAGCGCGAAGGCGTCCTGGTCGGCGCGGTCGATGCCGAACTCCGCGGCCACGTTCTCGGCCGTCTCGGGCATCGAGTCGATGCCGTGGGCGGCCTTCATCTTCGGGTTGACGAAGCGCCAGCCGATGGTCGTGTCCTCGATCTTCGCGCTGCGCGAGAAGGCCGTCTCGGCCTTGCCCAGCACGAACGGCGCGCGGCTCATGCTCTCGACGCCGCCGGCGATCATCAGGCCGGCTTCGCCGGCGCGAATCGCGCGTGCCGCGATGCCTACGGCGTCCAGGCTGGAGCCGCACAAGCGGTTGACGGTGCCGCCCGGCACCTCGACCGGCAGGCCGGCCAGCAGCGCCGCCATGCGCGCCACGTTGCGGTTGTCCTCGCCGGCCTGGTTGGCGCAGCCGTAGATCACGTCGTCGAGCTGCGACCAGTCCAGCGCGGCGTTGCGCGCCATCAGCTCGGCGATCGGCAGCGCGGCCAGATCGTCGGCACGCAGGCTGGAAAGGGCGCCGCCGTAGCGGCCGAACGGGGTGCGGATGCCGTCGCAGATGTATGCCGGTTCAGTCATTCGATTGCCTCGCAGATAGGCGCGGGCCGCTGCCTGCGGCCCGCGGGGCCGGCCGCCGCAAACGCATGCGGAATCGACGGCCGGAGAGGGAGAACATGTCAGTAGGTCTCGACGTGGAAGCGTGCCTTGGCGAGCAGTTGGGGGCGCAGCTCGTCCCAGTCCGCCCCCTTGGCCCGGCAGATGTCGCGGAAGGCCTCCAGCACGCCGGCCTCCATGCCTTTCAGACCGCAGATGTAGATGAAGCAGTTGTCGTTCGAGAGCATCTCGAAGACCTTGTCGGCGCGCTCGCGGATCAGGTCCTGGACGTACTGCTTCTGCTGGCCCGGCACGCGCGAGAAGGCCAGGTTCATGTCGATGAAATCCTTCGGCAGCTTCTTCAACGGGCCGAAGTAGGGCAATTCCGCGGGCGAGCGGGCGCCGAAGAACAGAACCAGCTCGCCACCCTCGTTCAGCTCGCGGCGGCGGCGGCGGCGTTCGGTCATGGCGCGCATCGGGGCCGAGCCGGTGCCGGTGCAGATCATCATCAGCGAGGAGCCCGGATGGTTGGGCATCAGGAAGGCCGAGCCGTAGGGGCCCGTGACGTTGACCTTGTCGCCCTTCTTCAGGTCGCAGACGTAGTTCGAGGCCACGCCGAAAGCCGGCTGGCCTTCGTGGTCCTCGGTGACGCGCTTCACGGTGAGCGCGACGTTGTTGTAGGCGGGGCGTTCACCCTCGCGCGGGCTGGCGATCGAGTACATGCGCAGCAGGTGCGGTTTGCCCTTGTCGTTGGTGCCCGGCGGGATGATGCCGAGCGACTGCCCCTCCAGCACCGGAAACGGCGTCGAGCCGAAGTCCAGCACGATGTGGTGGATGTCGCTGGAGGCGTCGTCGGCGGTCAGCCGGAAGTTGCCGGTGACGGTCGCCTCGACCGGGTTCTGTGCGGCGTACAGATTGACGTAGGGATGCGCCGCCGACCACGGAGCCAGGGCCGGTCCGCCCTGGCCGGCGGTGGCGATCTCGGTGATCTCGCGCACCTCGTCGGGCAGCGCGGCGCTGTCGCCGCCGACCGTCAGCGCATCCAGGTCGGTCTGGTCGGGCAGCACGTCCCAGCCGAACTGCTCGTCCAGCGAGTAGGGCTTGTCGCGGGCAACGTTGCGGATGCTGTCGATGGCGCCGGTCGGGCACGGCCCGATACAGGCGTTGCACCAGTTGCACACCTCGAACTTGACGACGTAGTTGACCGAATCGTGGGTGATGGCATCGATCGGGCACATCTCCTCGCAGGTGTTGCAGCGGATGCAGATCTCGGGATCGATCAGGTGCTGGCGAGCGACGTCGTGCTCTGCTGGCGCGTTCATGGCTGTCTTCCTCTGTTGCGGTGGCTGGCTTGTTCCCTCCCCTTCAAGGGGAGGGGTAGGGTGGGGATGGGGTTCATGGATTCGGCAACGCTGTTTGAAACCCATCCCCCTCCTGCCCTCCCCCTTGAAGGGGGAGGAACCCAAGCGCATGCGTTGGCGCTCAGTTGAATCGGACGTACTCGAAGTTCACCGGCTGGTTGTTGATGCCGCGCCCCGGTGCCGCGATCCAGTTGGCGAACTTGCCCGGCTCGATGCAGCGGCCCATCAGCGAATGCACGTACAGGCGGTCCTCTTCGGTGGGCAGCCAGTTCTTGTGCTGGTGGGTCCATTCGGCTTCCGACACGAGGCGGCCGTCCGGTGCCACATGCACGTCGGCGAACATGCCGATCTTGCGGTGGAAGCCCTTGTGCGGCAGCACGAAGCGGAAGTCGAAGCCGAACTTGGCCGGGATGCGGTTCCAGCGATCGACGCCGGCCTGCACGTCGGTGATCCAGTCGTCGCGCAGGCGCTCGTTGAGCGCCGTCAGCGCCGGCACGTGGCGGGTCAGGATGTTGTCGCCGGCCACGTCCATCACTTCGTACTCGTTGTTGTCGAGCTTGTGGTCGTCGTCGATCTTGGTTTCCTCGAAGCGCCCCTTCAGGCCGGTGGTGTAGTAGGTCGCGGCGTTGGACGACACCTCGGCGCCGTACAGGTCGCTGGTGACGCTGAAGTGGAAGTTCAGGTACTTCTGCAGCGTCGGCAGGTCGATCACGCCGGCGGCGCGCAGCTTGGCCTTGTCGTCGGTCTTCAGCTCCTTCATCACCTCGCAGGTGCGCTGGATCACGCGGGCGATGCCCGACTCGCCGACGAACAGGTGGTGGGCCTCCTCGGTCAGCATGAACTTGCACGTGCGGGCCAGCGGGTCGAAGGCCGATTCGGCCAGCGAGGCGAGCTGGTACTTGCCGTCGCGGTCGGTGATGAAGGTGAACATGAAGAACGACAGCCAGTCCGGCGTCTTCTCGTTGAACGCGGTCAGGATGCGCGGGTTGTCCTCGTCGCCGGAGCGGCGCTCGAGCAAGGCCTCGCCTTCCTCGCGGCCGTCGCGGCCGAAGTGGGCGTGCAGCAGGTAGACCATGGCCCACAGGTGGCGGCCTTCCTCGACGTTCACCTGGAACAGGTTGCGCAGGTCGTACAGCGACGGGCAGGTCAGGCCCAGGTGGCGCTGCTGCTCGACCGAGGCCGGCTCGGTGTCGCCCTGGGTGACGATGATCCGGCGCAGCGTCGAGCGGTATTCGCCCGGCACCTCCTGCCACACGTCGTCGCCCTTGTGGTCGCCGAAGGTGATCTTCTTGTCCTGCTCGGGCGGCGTCAGGAAGATGCCCCAGCGGTAGTCGGGCATCTTGACGTGATCGAAGTGCGCCCAGCCGGTCGGGTCCACGCTGACCGCGGTACGCAGGTACACGTCGTAGTCGGAGGAGCCGTCCGGGCCCATGTCGGCCCACCAGTTCAGGAAGGCCGGCTGCCAGTTCTCGAGCGCCCGCTGCAGCGTCTTGTTGTTCGACAGGTCGACGTTGTTGGGGATGCGTTCGCTGTAGTTGATCGACATTACATTGTCTCCAGATGTCTTGGGGCAACGGCGCGCCTCGCGCACGCGTCCACCCTCCTTGCCAAGGGCCTCCTGAACCGGGCGTGCGCGCCGACTGCTTCGGCAGAGGGACGGTCGTTCACCGGTTGAACGAGGGATTCGTCAGGCGGCGCGCGGACTTCGCGCGCCGCGCCGGGTCAGACCCGGTTCCAGTCGAACTGGGGCTTCTTGCCGGAGCCGAAGAGCTTCAGCGCACCGGCCTCGCCGACCGCGTTGGGGCGGATGAAGATCCAGTTCTGCCACGCCGACAGCCGGCCGAAGACGCGGCTGTTCATCGATTCGTAGATGCCGAAGCGCAGGTTGGCCTCCAGCCCGGTCAGCGCGTCCGGCGACAGCGCGATGCGCTCCTCGATCGCGATGCGCACCTCGTCGGCCCAGTCCAGTTCGTCCGGGATCTCGGTCACCAGGCCGAGTTCCATCGCCCTGGCCGGCGACAACGGTTCGCCGACCGCACCGTAGGCGGCCTGGATCGGCCCCTCTTCCTGGTAGAAGCGCGAGGCGATGCGCGACAGGCCGGTGACCATCGGCAGCGGGCCGGTGTTCATCACCGACAGCGTGACGCGGTTGGCGTCGTTCTCATCTTCCAGCATATAGCTGCGGTCGGCGGCCAGCGCCAGTTCCAGCAGCGTGCCGGCGAAGCAGCTGCCCGGTTCGATCAGCGCGTACATGCTGCGCGACGAGACGTCCAGGCGGGCCAGGGTGCGACGCAGCATGCCGATCGTCTCGCGCACGAACCAGTGGTCCTTGTGGGCGTCCAGCGTGGCGTCGCTGTCGAGCACGACGCGCGCGTCGCCCTCGGTGCGCAGCACCCACAGGCCCAGGTCGAGATGATTGGTGCGCAGGTTCAGGATCGCGTCGTCCAGCTCGCGCACCATCTGCAGCGGCCACCAGCTGGTGCCCTGGACCAGCATCTCGTCCGGCGTCGTGGCGGTCACCGCGGCCGGCGCCCTGACGGTCAGCGTGACGGTGCGCTTGTCGTTGTCGAGCACCGCGTCGACGTACTGGTAGTGGTAGCCGGCATCGTCGATGGTGCTTGCCAGCGGCGTCAGCGCGACGCCCTTGCCGTCGGCCGGGCGGTCGCTCTGGGCGGCCAGGGCCTGGGCGCGCTCGCGGATACGCTCGTCGAACTTCTGCGCGCGCACCACCTCGTCCACCAGCCGCCATTCGACCGCCCGCTTGCCGCGCACGCCTTCCGAGATGGTGCAGAAGATGTCGGCATGGTCGCGTCGCACCTTGCGCTTGTCGGTCACCCGGGTCAGGCCGCCGGTGCCCGGCAGCACGCCCAGCAGCGGCACTTCCGGCAGGCTGACGGCCGAGTTGCGGTCGTCGATCAGCACGATCTCGTCGCAGGCCAGCGCCAGCTCGTAGCCGCCGCCGGCGGTGGTGCCGTTGCAGGCGGCGAGGAACTTCAGGCCGGAGTACTGGCTGGCGTCCTCCAGGCCGTTGCGGGTCTCGTTGGTGAACTTGCAGAAGTTCACCTTCCAGGCGTGGGAGGAGAGGCCGAGCATGTAGATGTTGGCGCCGGAACAGAAGATCTTCTGCTTGCCGCTGGTGAACACCACCGTGCGCACTTCCGGATGCTCGAAGCGGATGCGCTGCAGCGCGTCGTGCAGTTCGATGTCCACGCCCAGGTCGTAGGAATTCAGCTTCAGCTTGTAGCCGGGGCGGATGCCGCCGTCTTCGTCGATGTCCAGCGTCAGGGTCGCCACCTGGCCGTCGAAGGACAGGCTCCAGTGCTTGTACCGAGAGGGATCGGTCTCGTAGTCGACACGCTCGCCGGCGACCGCATTCTGTTTGTTGATGGCTGCTGATTCCACTTTGTCTCCTCCGTCGGGGTCAGCTCGAAACGAGCTGCCTCAGTCTCGAAAAACTCGCGTCGACGTCTTCACCGGAAGTGTCGATGGTTTCGTCGGCGCGACTGTAAAGAGGTTCCCGGGCTTCCAGGATCCGCTTCAGATCTTCCATCGCCTCGTCGTTGCCGGCCATGGGCCTCAGGTCGCCCTGCGCGACCACGCGGGCCATATGCTCGTCCGGCTGGGCCTTGATCCACACCGTGAAGCAGCACGACAACAGGTAGTCGTAGGTGTCCTGACGCGAGACGATGCCGCCGCCGACCGAGATCACGCCCTCGACGTTGTCGCGCAATACCCGCTCAAGGGTCTGCTTCTCGATGCGGCGGTAGCCCGACTGGCCGTAGAGCGAGAACATCTCGCTGATCGGCATGCCGGTCTCGCGCTCTATTTCCTTGTCCAGTTCGACGAACGGGACGCCGATCTCGCGGGCCAGTCTCATGCCCAGCGTGCTCTTGCCGGCGCCGCGCAGGCCGATCAGCGCGACGCGCTTGCGCCGCACCGCTTCCTCGTGTCCGAAATCGCGCATCAGCCGGAATACCACTTCCTCCAGCCGGTGCTGCGGCAGCCGCTCCAGGAAGCGGCGGATCAGCCGCCGCTCGACGGTGTCCTCGACCTCGCTGGTCAACAGTTCCAGCAGCGACACGCCCAGGGCCTGGGCGATGTGCCGCAGCAGCACGATCGATACGTTGCCCTCGCCGGTCTCCAGGTGCGCCAGGTGGCGCTCCGAGACCTGCGCATCGCTGGCCACCAGCTTGCGCGTCATGCCGCGGCGCTCGCGGATGTCGCGCACCCGCCGGCCCAGACCGCGCAGGAAATCCTGGTCCGGCGTGACCGCGGGCTGGTCGTCCTGGCGGACTTCGGCGCTCGAATCGGAGGGGATGATGGCTTGCTTGGACATGAAATAAAGTTCCTCGATGGCCTGAACAATAGTGCAATAAAAAATCGACGTCAACAAGAAATGTGCACTTTAGTTCTTGTATCGCGCGCTATGGATGGGCGTGTGTCCATGTTTACTGCATATTTGCACCGGTCAGACCGGAATGTGGCGAGGATTCCACCTCATATACTTCAGCAGACATGCAATAAAATGCTTGACCGACATGGTGTGGTGTGTATTCTATATCCAGCGCACGACGCCTCAGCCGTGCGGCAGACATCGAACAGAACTGCGCGGCCGGCCGGGTCCGGCCGCAATGCAGTCGCGCCACAGGAGAACGAACCCCGATGCGATTGGCCAATTACATATGCGACCGCTGGACCGAGGGCGGCGGCGAAGGCATCCGGCTGCTGGATCCGGTCGGCGGCGAGGCGCTGGTCGAAGTCAGTTCCGACGGCATCGATTGCGCCGCGGCGCTGGATCACGCCCGCCGGGTCGGCGGTGCCGCGCCGCGCGCCATGA
>JBNLET010000092.1:0-12998 GCA_050305135.1 Rhodocyclaceae bacterium
ACCGGCATTTCGCAGGACCCCGAGGTGCGCTTCGCGATCGCCAAGAAGATCGTGAACCGCGCCGCCGACTACGGCATCCCGGCCTGCGACGTGGTCGTCGATCCGCTGGTGATGCCGATCGGCGCCGTCGCGACGGCCGGCCGCCAGGTGTTCGCGCTGTGCCACCGCCTGCAGAAGGAGCTGAAGGTCAACACCACCTGCGGCGCCTCGAACGTGAGCTTCGGCCTGCCCAACCGCAACGGCATCAACGGGGCCTTCATGAGCATGGCGATCGCCTCGGGCATGACCTCGGCGATCACCAACCCGCTGCACACCGAGATCATGACTGCGATCATGGGTGCGGACGTGCTGATGGGCCACGACCAGGACTGCATGCGCTGGATCCGCAAGTTCCGCGAGGCGCCGCCGGCCGGTGCTGAAGGGGAAACCCGCGGCCGCCGCGAGTCGCGCCGCCGGCGCACCACCGCCTGAGCGCCCCCGAGCCTCGACGACAGCGGAAACTGGCCAGTGTCACAGCCGGCTATTGGCCAACGGCGACGACCGTCTCGGCAGTTTCCTCCCCCTTCAAGGGGGAGGCCAGGAGGGGGACGGGGTTGCGTTGCGCAGGCGCACCCCATCCCCACCCCAGCCCTCCCCTTGAAGGGGAGGGGGCGAGCGTGTCGCGTTCGAGCGGGCACCATGCAAATGGTTGCCGGGTCAATAGCCGATGCCCGTTCGAGCGCCGCCCGGCCGTCTCCGCTTCGCTCCGCCGTCGCGCAGGCGCGGAGCAGTGCTTCGCGAAACCCCTGCTTCACCCCCTTGACGGGGAGGGAGAGATGGCGGGACTGCGTCGCTGGCACCCGCCACCTCCGCGCATGCCGCTTTGTCATGCCAAGCGCACCGCCCGCAAACCCTAGCGACCCCTCGAACCCCCACAGGAGAGCATCGTGAGCCAGGACGCCCTCGTCGTATTCACCCCTTCCGGACGGCGCGGACGCTTTCCGATCGGTACCTCCGTGCTGCAGGCCGCCCGTGCGCTCGGCGTCGACATCGATTCGGTGTGCGGTGGCCGCGGCCTGTGCGGCCGCTGCCAGGTGGTGCTGAGCGAAGGCGAGTTCGCCAAGCACGGCGTCAAGTCGTGTGCCGCCCATCTGAGCGAGCGCGGTGGCAACGAGCTGGCCTGGGAGGAGGGCCACGGTGCGCTGAAGGACGGCCGGCGGCTCTCCTGCTCGACGACGGTGCTCGGCGACGTCGTCATCGACGTGCCTGCCGACAGCCAGGTGCACCGCCAGATCGTGCGCAAGCGCGCCGAGGTGCGCGACATCGAGCTGGATCCGTCGATTCGGCTGTACTACGTCGAAGTGCAGCAGCCGGACATGCACCTGCCGTCGTCCGACCTGCGCCGCCTGAAGGAGGCGCTGGACTTCGACTGGCGCCTCACCGACCTGGCCGCAGACGTGCGCGTGATGCAGGAACTGCAGCCCGCGCTGCGCCAGGGCGACTGGAGGGTCACCGTCGCGGTGGTCGACGGCGAGCGCATCATCGGCGTGTGGCCGGGCCTGCGCGAAAAGATCTACGGCATGGCGGTGGACATCGGCTCGACGACGATCGCCGCGCACCTGTGCGATCTGCAGACCGGCGAGGTGGTCGCGTCGGCCGGCAAGATGAACCCGCAGATCCGCTTCGGCGAAGACCTGATGAGCCGGGTCTCCTACGTCATGATGAACCCGGGCGGCGAGCGCGAGATGACGCGCGAGGTGCGCACGGCGCTCAACGAGCTGGCCGCCGAGCTGGCCGCGGAGGCCGGCATCGAGGTGGTCGAGATCCTCGAGGCGACCTTCGTCGGCAACCCGATCATGCACCACCTGCTGTTCGGCATTAACCCGGTGGAACTGGGCGGCGCGCCGTTCGCGCTGGCCACCGACGAGGCGGTGACCGGCCTGTGGGCGACCGAGATCGATCTGCGTATCCATCCCAACGCCCGCATCTACGCGCTGCCCTGCATCGCCGGCCACGTCGGGGCGGACACCGCCGGCGCGATCCTGTCCGAGACGCCGTACCTCACCGACGCTATGACGCTGATCGTGGACGTCGGCACCAATGCCGAGATCGTGCTCGGCAACCGCCGGCGCCTGCTGGCCGCCTCCAGCCCCACCGGGCCGGCCTTCGAGGGCGCCCAGATCAGCTGCGGGCAGCGTGCCGCGCCGGGCGCGATCGAGCGCGTGCGCATCGACCCGGCGACGCTGGAGCCGCGCTTCAGGGTGATCGGCTGCGAGCTGTGGTCGGACGAGCCGGGATTCGACGAAGCGACCGCCGCCACCGGCATCACCGGCATCTGCGGTTCCGGCATCATTGAGGTGATGGCCGAGATGTACCTGGCCGGCATCATCGACCAGGACGGCGTGGTCGACGGCGCGCTGGCCGAGCGCAGCGAACGCATCACCGCCAACGGGCGCACCTTCGCCTACACCTTGCTCGCGAACGGGGAGCGCACGCTGTCGATCACCCAGAACGACGTGCGCGCGATCCAGCTCGCCAAGGCCGCGCTGTACGCGGGCATCCGGCTGCTGATGGACAAGCTCGGCGTCGAGCGCGTCGAGCGCATCAGCCTGGCCGGCGCGTTCGGCAGCCACATCGACGTCAAGTACGCGATGATCCTCGGCCTGATTCCCGACTGCCCGCTCGAACACGTCGCCTCGGTCGGCAACGCGGCCGGTACCGGCGCGCGCATCGCGCTGCTGAACCGCGACCGGCGCGAGGAGATCGAATCGGTCGTGCGCCGCGTGGAAAAGATCGAAACCGCGGTGGAGGCCAGCTTCCAGCAGTACTTCGTCGATGCGATGGCGATCCCGCACAAGCGCGATCCGTTTCCCAACCTGCGCTCGGTCGTCGAGCTGCCCGAAGCGAAGGCCAAGGACCAGGCGACCCCGGCCGGCCGCTTGCGACGCGGCCGGCGCGAGCGGCCGCTCTCGGAAGGAGCCCGGACATGACGAACCTGGCGGACGTGGCGGCCCTCGCCGACGTGCAGAATTCCGAGGACCGGCGGCGGCTCGCGATCGACAAGGTCGGCATCAAGGCGATCCGCCACCCGGTACGCGTGCGCGACAAGAGCGGCGGCGTGCAGCATACGATCGCCGAGTTCGGCATGTCGGTCGGGCTGCCCCATCATTTCAAGGGCACCCACATGTCGCGCTTCGTCGAGCTGCTGAACGGCAACGAGCGGGAGATCTCGGTCGAGTCGATCGGCCCGATGCTGCGCGAGATGGTCGCGCGCCTGGAGGCCGAGACCGGCGTCATCGAGATGCGCTTCCCGTACTTCGTCAGCAAGGCCGCGCCGGTTTCCGGCGTGCAGAGCCTGATGGACTACGAGGTCACCTTCATCGCCGAACTGCGCGCAGGCGGCGAGTACCTGTTCACGATGAAGGTCGTCGTGCCGGTGACGAGCCTGTGCCCATGCTCGAAGAAGATCTCCGCCTACGGCGCCCACAACCAGCGCTCGCACGTCACCGTGACCGCGCAGACGAAGGGCTTCCTGTGGATCGAGGAACTGGTGCGGCTCGTCGAGAGCCAGGCCTCGTGCGAACTCTACGGCCTGCTCAAGCGCCCGGACGAGAAATACGTGACCGAGCGCGCCTACGACAACCCGAAGTTCGTCGAGGACATGGTGCGCGACGTGGCCGCCCGGCTGAACGCCGAACCGCGCATCGAACGCTACGTGGTCGAATCGGAGAACTTCGAGTCGATCCACAACCACTCGGCCTACGCGCTGATCGAGCGCGACCGCAGGTCCGTTGAGCACGCGGCCTAGGCGCGACCTCGTCGCGGTGAGCAACGAGGCGCTTTCGGTCCACGGACTGATGGCGCGCGGCGGTTTCAATTTCGGGCCCGGAGAGACAGCACAGCCGGGCCCGTCCGGAAGGCCGGCGCGGGCGGTGGTGCTGGTCGGCCAGGCCGGCGCGTCCGCCTGGCCGCATTTCGTGACATGGCGGCAAGCTCAGCCGAAAGACCTGCGCGACCCGCTCGATACCTGGTCGCGCGGGGTGATCGGCGCTATCGCCGCACGGCTCGGCGCGCGGGCGGTTTCGCCTTCGGACCGGCCCCATGCGCCGTTCCAGCGCTGGGCGATGCGTGCCGAGGGTTTGCGCGCATCGCCGCTCGGCATTCTCATGCATCCGCAATTCGGTCTTTGGCACGCATATCGCGGTGCGCTGCTGTTCGATGTCGAAACCGATACCGCGCCCGCCACGGACGTGCTTCATCCTTGCGACACATGTGACGCAAAGCCATGCATCAAGTCGTGCCCGGTCGGCGCCCATGCGGACGCCGGATTCGACCATGCGGCATGCCTTGCCCATGTGCGCTCCGTGGCCGGCCGGCCTTGCATGAAGCACGGCTGCCTCGACCGGAATGCCTGCCCGTACGGAACAAGCTATCGCTATCCGGCAGACATGCTGGCGTTCCATATGGCGTCTTTCGCCCGATGACCTGGGCATTGCAGCGGTTGGAGGTGGCTCGCACCATCGCGTGCTCGTCCCATCGGCCGCAGACCGGCAGGGCGGAACGCGTGCCGCCGATCGACCGGGCCGTCGTGCGCCCCACCACGCCCCTCTTCAGGCGGGCAGGATCCAACCGACCAATCGGCCGCGCCAGTGGATCGGCCTGAGCGCCTCGATCGCCGCCGGGCCGAATCCCCGAGCGGTTGCCCACTTGCTTCCGCCGCAAGACGGTGCCACGGTAGCCCGGCTCGGCGGCCCGACCGCTAGGCCGCGGCACCGCAACCGCCGGATTCGATCAACGGGCGTCACGCCGTGCAAGAACGCGCCTCCGAACTGCTGGAAATGGCGGCCCTGAAGTCGCTGCACGAATTGGCCGACGCTTCCCCTGAGACGGAGGGAGCTGCGCTGCGAGTTCCGGAGAGAATCACCATGGGTCTATCGTATCGACGCTTTTTGCTCGACCAGGACGATCGCCTCCACCGATTGCCACTCGCAAAATTGGAGCGCATGCTGGACGCTCCAGCCGCGTACCCGCTGCCCCGCTTTGCCGGGCAGCGGGTACGCAGTTGCGAGGTCGTCGTCGAGTTGCTGGACCGAGTACCGCAACGGGTCGTCTGGATAACCTTCGGCATGCTGAGCTTCGACCGGCGTGGCTGCCTGCAGCCAGAGGCCCACGCCCGCCACCAGCGGGCACTTGCCGAACTCGCCCTCGCGCCGCCGGCCCCCGCGCGCTCGTCGGGGGGCAAGATCGTCGAGGCCGCCAGCCGTTTCCTTTCCCGAGGCGGCACCTGGACCCCGTCCAGATCACTGCAGAACCGGATCGAAGAGGCCGCGCTCGAATGTGGGGCGATCGAGCGCCTCTGATCTCGCCAAGCGCTGCCTTGAAGCCCCCAGCCGAGAGCTCGCGCGGCCGCTATGCCTGGTTGGGATTCACAAGCTTGTGCTTCGGCTCAATCTTGCGAGGACGCATTCCGTGGGGCGGGAAGTCGGCCTGAGCGGCCATTCGTCGACTACGCATGACGTCGAGATGCCGTAGGGCGGGCTTCAGCCCGCCAGAGGCGGTTGATCGGCCTGAAGGGCCGTTTAGCTTGCTCAGATTGAGCGGCGGCAATCGGACCGTCACCTGCCGTACGACGCTCGGCATGGAAAAGCGCAAGATCCCTGATCTTGGGAACTCACCGTAGCCCCCGGAGACATGACGAATGCCTCGGGGGCAGCGGGAGCAGTCCAGGCACAGCGCATCTTCAGGGCAACAGGTGCCAGACCGCTCGTGGGAGCTTTGCGCGCCATCACAGCGGTGCCGGCTTTTGTTCTTCGCAGTTCGTCAGCACTACAATGAGACCGTGCTCAAGAACATCGGAGACGCCATGCCTATGACCGTCGAACAGATCGCTGCCGAGGCACTTGCGCTGCCCAGCGAGGCGCGTGCGTTGCTGGCCGACAAGCTAGTCGAAAGCCTTGATCCGGCCGAGGACGGCTATATCCGACAGCTTCGGATGCGAGAAGCGAAGCAGCGCGTTGATGAAGTACGGCGTGGAGAGGTCGAGACCGTTCCCGCCGAAGAGACATTTGCGAAGGTCAGGCAAGCCATCGCCCGATGAGGGTCGAATTTCACCCGGAGGCCCTGGCAGAATTCCTTGCCGCCACCGAGTATTACGAGCAGCAGCGGACCGGACTCGGCGAGCGCTTCGTCAGCGCGGTCGAAACGGCCGTTGCCAGTCTCGCTGCCGCTCCCGAGTCGAGTCGCGTTATCGAGGATGACATTCGCCGTTGCTTGACGAAAGTCTTCCCATACGCTGTCCTCTACTCGATCGAGCCAGACCACATTCTCGTCGTCGCGGTCATGCATTGCCGTCGCGAACCGGGCTACTGGCGCAACCAACTGACCTTCATCTCGCCCGCGCCACTCTATGAAATTGCTCCTCGCAGCGAATGCCGGTGGGAAGACGCACAGCGAGGTCGAACGGTACGTTCTTGATCCCGCGGACTCACCATAACGATCCGGTCCTGCCTGCCGGGTTGGCAGTTATCGAACGGCACGTATCGGAGGCGACCTGTCGCCGGATGCGACCTTCGGATGCCGGCACCTCGGCCGTAGCGGCCGTTCGTCGACTACGCATGACGTCGAAATGCCGTAGGGCGGGCTTCAGCCCGCCAGCGGCGGTTGATCGGCCAATGCAGACGTCCAGAAGTCCGGCTTCTTTCCGACTGAAGTGGTATCGGGAAACCGCCGGTCGCTGAATCGGCGGTCTGCAACTTTTCTAGACCTGGCCCCGGCGGCAACGCTAGGGTTTGTCGCCGCAATGGAATTGTAGGCCGATGCGAAATTCCTTCAGCTTCATCGTCCGTGACCCGCCAGGGTCCGGTCGCACCAACCGGGTTGGGTCGCCGCCGGCGGAGCGGAGGCTGGGCCTACTCCCGTGATCTTGGCCGTGACGTGACTGAGGGAAACGGAAGCCCTTCCTCAGCCGCGATGGCGGCGCATAGCTCGATCCGTTGGCGAGCGATCCGCGCCCCGATATCCTTTTCAAAATAAGTCTGAACGCATAATATTTCCGACCTTGCGGCCCGCCATGGAGCCGCCTTTCATGGTCGCAGCACCATTTCAGAGGCGTAGCATGACAAAGATTCTGTACAGTGGAATCGATCAGGACGGCGTCAGCCGATCCGGATTCATTGATGCCGAGAACAACCACGACGCTGTCGGAATCTTGATTGAAAAGGGCTTTTCGAAGATTCAGTTGCACAATGACACGGTATTTGCGTCGGACCGTAAGGAACTCGACGGACTGGGTGAAGACGAGCGCGAGGCGATCGCGGCGTTCGAGATCACGAACATGAAGAAGCCAGGGACGTCAGGATTCCTCGCGCAGGTTCTGCGGTCGAACAGGCTCGTGATTCTGGTCGGACTCGCGCTGATAGTTTGGGGGCAGTTCGAGGGCAGCGGTCTCCTGATGATTGCCGGTGCCGTCGTGGCCGCGATCGTGCCTGCGATCTCCCTGTGGAACTATCGACACGCGCGCAACTATGACCGGCTCCTGCGCGCATGCGCTGAGGGCCGCTGGGAAGAGGCGATTGCCCTGATCGACGGGCTTCGGCCGCACATGAAGGCCCCGTCAATGGCTTTCGACCTGGATGTGCGCGAGGCATGCATTCGTGCTAAACGCGGATCGATCGAAGAAGCCTTGAAGATCGTCGGAAAGTGGCGCGAGACGCTGCATGAGCAGTCGCCGGGCCTGTATGAATCTCGAATCGCCTCCGTCTACCACGCCGCGGGGGAACATCACCAATTCGTCGAATTGATGCGGACCGCCTATTTTGAAGCGTCCGAGAACCAGTCGATGGTCATCGATCTCGCGCTTGCCGAGGCGCGACTCGGGGATGTTGCCAAGGCCGAAGTGCTGCTGCGCAATGTGCGCGCGGCAGAACTCCCCAGTTTCGCGCTGCCGTTCATCGATTGGGTCAAGGGGCTGGTGGCTAAGAGAAACAACGATTCGCAAGCTCGACTGCATCTGGCGAGCGCCGTCTCCGGACTGCTCGCATTTGCGGAAAATCCTGCCGTCTGGACCAGCCTGGCCCTTTGCGTCGGCTACTATGCCGCGTCCCTGCCAGCCGACGCAGACCGGCACAAGGCCGAAAGCCTGCTGGGCCGGATGTCGACGATATTGTCTGTCCATGCCGAGCAGGCGCTGCTCGAAGAACTTACCGAGAAATACCCGAATTGGATGTCCGCCGGGGCGTAAGCCGCAGTCCGGCCCGCGGCGCCCAAAGCCGGAGCGTGGTTTCGGGTTGCTCGCCCGGCTCGGCAACGGTGGGTCAGGCGTTCCAGCGAAGACGTCACCGGGCCTGCTCCTTCGCGATTGCATCCCCGTCGTGACCAGCCGGAACCTCCGGGGCCAGGAACCTCTGGGGCAAAGTCTAGAAAGGTAGCAAACCACCGATTCAGCGAACGGCGGCTTCCCGATGCCACTTCAGTCGAAAAAGGCGGACTTCTGGACGTCTGCAACGGCCGATCAACCGCCGCTGGCGGGCTGAAGCCCGCCCTACGGCATTTCGACGTCATGCGTAGTCGACGAACGGCTCCTCCGGCCGATCAACCGCCTCTGGCGGGCTGAAGCCCGCCCTACGGCATCTCGACGTCATGCGTAGTCGACGAATGGCCGCTCCGGTCGAGGTCTCTCCGCGGGCATCCTCTTCCTTGGCCTATGGGCGCAACCCGGGGCGGCACGACCCCGAAGCGACCGGTCTCGCCGCGGTGCGCTTGGGGCACGCTTGCCACGCGAGCGACGAATCCGGGCGTTCCTGGGTTGCTGATTGCCGTATCGGTGGCGATCGCGCCTCATGACCGATGCGCGGCAACTCCGACCGACTGAAGGAGAAGCTCGAGGTCGGACTCGTCCGCTCGATCGACGAACAACCGCAACCGGGTGGGGAAATTTGCTTGCCGTTGGCGGGCGTGCGGCCAGCGCCGGGTGCTGCCCTTCGCCGCCGGCCTGCCGGTACGGTAGCCCGGTTCCGTTCAGGGCTTTGCGACCCAGTCGAGATAGCCCTGCAGGTATTGGGCAAGGAGCGCCGCGGTGGCCTCGTCCGCGAGCTTGCCGGCGCCGTCGAAGGCCTTGTGCGCCGAGGCCAGCAGGAAATCCGGCGCGCGATGGACCGGCGCCAGCGTGGCGGCCAGGACTTCGCGCAGATGGACCTGCGCCCGGGCGCCTCCCAAGCTGCTCGGCGAGGCGCTCAGGATGCCGCTCGGCTTGCCCCGCAGCACCGATTTGTATGCCGGCCGGGATGCCCAGTCGATGGCGTTCTTCAGCACGCCGGGCACGCTGTAGTTGTACTCCGGGGTCGCGAACAGCAAGCCGTCGGCCGCCGCGATCGCCTCCAGCAGTTGCACGACCGGCGCGGGCTTGCGCTCACCGTCCAGGTCGCCGTTGTAAAGCGGGATCTCGGCGAGATCGAAGATCCGCAGGGTGGCGCGGCCTGCCAGTGCGTCGCCGGCCGCCTTCAGCAGGCGGGTGTTGTGGGAATCCTGTCTCAAACTGCCGCTGATGCCCAAGATATTCATCGTTCGACCTCCTTGTGCTTGCTGTGTACGCGCGGGATCCCGCGCATCGACGAGTCCATTTTCTCCCGGACTCGAACCAGCGCGGGTCCCGTGTCGGTGATCAGGCCTTGCGCAGCCAGGTGGGGGCGATGGCCGTGCCGAGCCCGGCGCCGTAGCCGAGATAGATGTTCAGGCCGGCCACCGGCTCCAGGTAGCGGGCATTGACCAGGCCGCCGGCGTCGATCACTTCGAAGCCGATGGCGGTGGCGATCTCGGTCGCGGCGCGCTTGGCGCGTTCGCTGTCGCTGGCCACGAACACGCTCACCCGTTGGCTGGCGCCGAAGTCCGCGCCCTCGGCAAGCACCTGGGCAAAGACGGTGTTGAAGGCCTTGACCACCTCGGCGCCGGGAATCGCGCGGGCGATCTCCTCGGCCGCGGAAGTGTCGTGGCCGATCGTCAGGCCCATGTAGTCCGCGGTCAGCGGGTTGGTGATGTCGATCACCACCTTGCCGTTCAAGGTGCCGAGCGATTGCAAGGCCGGGATCGAATCGCCGAACGCGGTGGCGAGCACCACCACGTCCGCCCAGCCGGCCGCGTTGTCCGCCGGCACGGCCTCGGCGCCGGGGTGGGCTGCCGCCAGTTGCGCGGCCTTGTCCGCGTTGCGAGCCGTGATGCGGACCTGCTGCCCGCTGGCGACCAGTTGTTTGACGAAGGCCGAACCCATGTTGCCGGCACCGACGACGAGAACTTTCATGATCATCTCCTGTTGTGCATGCGCAGCGACCCTGCTGCGATGGGAGTGACTCTAAATGTCATCGAATCAGGGATAAAGACGGATTGCTTCGATTTACTGTTGCAAATGGTGCAACAATTGGCCGCGATGAGGGTGCCGAACAGGCGATGCCCGGACCGGGTTCGGGCAGCTTCGGATCGGTGCGGAGGGGTCGCCCCGGCTTGTCGGCCCATGGACGCCTCTCCGCCGGCCGTCGGGCATCGGCTTTCGAGGGCCAGATCCACAAGGAGTGCAAGTGAAGAGACCGCCAGACGTGCATGGCCGGGCGGCACTTGCCAACCGCTTGCGGTATCGAAACGGTCGCTCGGCAAGCGCCGGGCAATGGCCTCGTGCCAAAGACGGCACGGGAGGGCTGGGCGATGCCGCCTTCCCGGTTGCCCCGCCATCGCGATCGGTACTCGGCGGCGTGCCGCCGTGTCCGGACGCGGCTACCGCCGGTCGCTCGGCCCTTTGCTACTCCACCCGCTCGATCGTCGCATCGACCTTGCCGGGCGCGGCGATGGCGTCGAGGCCGGACAGGATCCGGCCCAACGGCACCAGGCCTTTCGCGTAGCCGAAGTCCTTGTGAAAGATCGCCAGGTTGCCCCAGGGGGCGAAGTAGGCGAGGTCGCCGATCGAGGGGTCGAAGCCGTTGGGCGCATCCGCCGTCGACAGCTTTCTCGGCAGGTAGGCGATCTTCTCGGTGGCCGCGTAGTCTTCGAGAGGCAGTTTCAGCGGCAGCAGGGAGAGCAAGTCCCTGGCTGTCGCACTGTCGTTCAATTGTGCGGTGACGGACCGGTCACCGATCGTCAGAAGGATCTTCATCGTCCTTTGCTCCTGATGCGTTGATCGAGATGCCTGGGCCGCGGCCGGGCGATCGGCGGCGGGTTCCGGTGCCGCCCGCGCGGGCCCGCATGTCGTGATCGCAAGGGCCAGGGCCATCCGGTCTGCGGATGATTGTGGTCGAGACCGACCGGAGTGCCCGGCATGGCCGAAACCTGCATGAAGGTACCGACGGCACACACCTTCTTGCCGCTCGCCGAGAAGGTGGACCAACCGGCTGCGCGCCTGGCGCGCTCCCGGGGCTGGAGTCTGGTCCCGCCCTTCGGTGTTCGCAGGCCGGAGTGCTTCTCAGGTGCCGCAAAAGGTCCGGAACGTGCGCATGAAGTCCCCCGGCGCCGGCTCGGCGTAGCGGGAGAACGCCGCGCGTTCCTCGTAGGGCGAGCGCAGCGCCGCCAGCAGTTGCTCGACGGGCGCCAGGTTGCCGTGCTCGGAGGCCTCGTCGAGCGCCTCCTCGACGCGATGGTTGCGGGCGATCAGCCACGGATTGACGCCGCGCATGCGTTGCGCGCGGCGGGCGGGCAGGGGCGGCTGCGCGGCTTCGCCGGCCCGTTCGTCCTCGCCGGCGCAGCGGGCGCGCCAGCGCGCGATCCAGGGGTCGGGCGCCGCCGCTTCGGCGAACAGCGCGCGCAGCGGCGCTTCGTCGCCCGCCGCGAGATCGGCGAGGCGCCGCCAGGCGAGCGTGAAATCGATCTGATGCCGGTGCAGCAATTGCAGCCAGTCATCGGCCAGTTCGGTATCGATCCTGTCGCCGTCGTGCACCTGTCCGGCCAGGCCGAGCTTGGCGCGCATGCCGGCGAGCCAGTGCTGCCGGTAGCGCTCCGGGAAGGCGTCGAGCACTTCGGTGGCGAGTTCGACCGCCCGCTGCTGCTCGCCGTCGATCAGCGGCAGCAGCGTCTCGGCGAAGCGTGCCAGGTTCCAGCACGCGATGCGCGGCTGCTGCTGGTAGGCGTAGCGGCCGAAATCGTCGATCGAGCTGAACACCGCCTGCGGGTCGTAGCTCTCCATGAAAGCGCAGGGGCCGTAGTCGATGGTCTCGCCGGACAGGCTCATGTTGTCGGTGTTCATGACACCGTGGATGAAACCCACGTGCATCCATTGCGCCACCAGCGCCGCCTGCCGCTCGGCGACCGCGGCCAGCAGGCGCAGCGCGCCGTCCGGCGCGCCGAGCAGGGCGGGGTCGTGGCGGGCGATCGTGTAGTCGGCCAGCCTGGCGATCTGCTCGTCGTTGCCGTGGGCGGCGAAGAACTGGAAGGTGCCGACACGCAGATGGCTGTCGGCAATCCGCGTGAGCGTGGCGCCCGGCAGCGGCCGCTCGCGGAAAACTCGCTCGCCGGTCGCCACCACCGCCAGCGCGCGCGTGGTGGGGATGCCCAGCGCGTGCATCGCCTCGCCGATCACGACCTCGCGCAGCATCGGCCCGATCGCGGCCTTGCCGTCGCCGCGGCGCGAGAACGGCGTCCTGCCCGAGCCCTTGAAGGCGATGTCGCGGCGCCGGCCCCGGCGGTCGATGAGCTCGCCGATCAGCAGCGCGCGGCCGTCGCCGAGCTGGGGCGAGAACTGGCCGAACTGGTGGCCCGCGTAGGCCTGCGCGATCGGCGCCGCGCCGCCCGGCAGCCGGTTGCCGGAGAAGATCTCGGCCAGTTCGGCGGGATCCCGTCCGGCGAGATCGAGCCCGAGCTCCTCGGCCAGCGGGTGGTTGAAGTAGAGCAGCTTCGGTGCCGGCACCCGCTCCGGCTCGCACGGTACGTAGAAGCCGACGAGTTCGCGGGCGTAGCTGTTGTCGAAGCCGAACTGCATGCCATCCATCGGGGCACCCCGTCACCGCACCGTTGCGGTGCACGATAAAGGCACAGGATAGCGCTGCCGG
>JBNLET010000093.1:0-8273 GCA_050305135.1 Rhodocyclaceae bacterium
CGCGGCGGCTTCGACTTCTTCCTGCCCACCGAGACGCCGCGCGTTGCCCAGGGCGTGGCGGTGGAGCCGGAGAGCTTCGACGTCGAGATCCTGATCGACGCCACCGACCGCATGAACGACGGCGACGCCATCGCCCGCACGCTCGGCATCGAGCCCGAGCTGGCGACGCTGCGCAGCATGGTCGAACCGAAGGTGCAGGGCCCCGGCGGCGTGCAGCTGCTGGCCGGGCTGGGCCTGGGCGGCACGCGCGCCTTCCAGCGCAACGAGTCGGCCTCGGTGCTGCTGTTCGTCTGGGGCACCCACGTGCTGCCGGTGTTCCTGAAGGCCGTCGACGTGACCGAGAGCGCCCACCTGCCGAGCCTCGAGCCCTACCGCGCGACGGTCAAGCTGACGCTGCAGGTGATCGAGGGCGCCAATCCCTTCTACCTGATGGAGAAGGTGCGCCAGGTCGGCATGGCGGCGCTGCACACCGGCCAGGCCGCGGCGGCCGCGATCGGAGGGCTGCTGTGATGTTCACGCGACGCTCGCGCTACCTCGCCACCCGCCGCTTCGAGCCGGCCGGCGACGGCAGCCTGCCGTTCGCCGGCGTGCGCGCGCGCGACATCGGCGCCGCCACACCGGTGCTGGAGCACGTGCTGCAGCCGGGCGAGCGGCTCGACGCGCTGGGCGTGCACTACTTCAACGACGCCTGGCGCTGGCACCGCATCCTCGACGCCAACGCCGACGTGCTGTGCGCCGCCGAACTGGAGATCGTCGGCGCCCGGGCGCTGCCGCGGCCCGTCGGCGCGGCGCTGCCGCCGGCCGGCGACGCGCTCGAGGACGGCCAGGTGCTGCTGATCCCGCGCGCCAGCGAGGGAGGCGGATGATGATGCTCGATCTGCTGGCCGGCTTCTCGCGCGAACCCGCCGAATGCATCGTGCGCGTCAATGACGCGCCGATCGAGAGCCTCTATCCGCTGCTGGCCGAGATCAGCGTCGAGACCGGCCGCAACGCGCCCGACACCGCCACGCTGAGCTTCGAGACCCGCCGCGACGAGCACGGCGAGTGGATGGTGCAGGACGCCACCGGCCTGCTCGACGACACGCCGCTGCTGCGCGAGTGGAACCGCATCAGCATCAGCGCGGTGTTCGGCCTGCGCGAAGAGGAGGTGCTGCGCGGCTTCATTCGCCAGATCCGCGCAGAGTACCCGGAGGACGCCGGCGCCGCGAAGCTGATCGTCGAGTGCCAGGACGAGTCGCTGCAGCTCGACCGCAACCACCGCCGCAAGTCCTGGGGCAGCGAGCTGCTGCCGAGCTCGGACCTGTTGATCCTGCTCGAGACGCTCGGCAACTACTCGGGGCTGGCGCCGGACCCGCTCAACGGCGCCGGCCAGGACGGCATCGTCGGCCTGAACCAGGACGGCACCGACATCGCGCTGCTGCAGGCGCGCGCCGAGGAGAACGGCTACGAGCTCTACTTCCGCCGCGGCCTGGTCTATTTCGGCCCACCGCGCCCCGACCTGCCGCTGCCGCAGCCGACGCTGATGGTGTACGCCGGCCGGGCCGGCAACACCTTGTCGATCAACGTCACGGCCGACGCCCACCAGCCCGATGTGGTGGCCTTCGACCTGCCGGCCGACAGCGGCGACGGCTCCAGCGAGGTTCAGGTCGGGCCCGACCTCGCGCCGATGGGCCAGGAGCGCGCCGGCAATCCGCAGGCCGGCCTGGAACCCTTCGTGTGGCGCATGAGCGGCGACGCCGGCACCGGCGAGGCGGCGCTGCGGGCCAAGGCGCTGCAGAAGGCCAACGACGCCGACCTGCACAAGCTCCAGGCCGAGGGCGAGCTGGACGGCACGCTGTACGGCCACGTGCTGCTGCCCGGCCTGCCGGTCGGCGTGGACGGGCTCGGCAGCCGGCTGTCCGGCATCTACTACGTGGACAGCGTCAGCCACGTCTTCGGCACCACCGGCTACCGGCAGAAGTTCCGGCTGCTGCGCAACGCCTGGGGCGACAACCTGGCCAGCCTGCCCGCACCCGGCCCGCTCGACGCGGTGATGGGCGGCATCGACCTGTCCTTCGGCATCGGGGTGGGGTCGTGAGCGCCGTCGGCCGGCTGAAGCCGGCCCTACCCGCCCCCCCGCGCCCCCTCCGTAGGGCGGGCTTCAGCCCGCCAGAGGCGCCTCACCCAGCGACGAGGAGCGGCCGATGAACGACACCCAGCGCGCCCTCGTGCAGACGCTGCGCGCCCGGCGCAAGTACGGCAAGTACCGCGGCTTCGTCGTCGACAACGCCGACCCGGAGCTGCGCGGCCGCGTCCGGCTGCAGGTGCCGGCGCTGCTCGGCGACCAGCAGAACGACTGGGCGCTGCCCTGCGTGCCCTGCGGCGGCCTGGCAGACCAGGGCTGGTTCTGCGTACCCGAGCTGGGCGCCCAGGTGTGGGTCGAGTTCGAAGGCGGCGACCTGTCGTTTCCGATCTGGAGCGGCACGTTCTGGCAGGCTGCCGGCGACCCGCCGGCCGAGGTCAGCGGCCAGCCGGAATCCAAGGTCTTCAAGACCGCCGGCGGCCACTACCTGCAGTTCGAGGACGCCGCCGGCGCCGAGCAGGTCCATTTGCAGCACACCGGCGGCGCCAGCCTGGACATCGACAGCCAGGGCACGGTGGCGCTGACCGATGCCAACGGCGCCCAGCTGACGCTGGACGCCGCCGCCGGACAGGTGGTGCTGGAGGACGCCAACGGCAACAGCCTGACGATGAGTTCGAGCGGCGTCACGGTCGCCGATGCCAGCGGCAACACCATCGAGATGGCCGGCGCCGGCATCACCGTCAAGGGCACGAAGATCGTCGTGGACGGCCAGCAGGTGCTGCTCGGGGGCGAAGGCGGAGAACCGGTCATCAAGGGGCAGAGCTTCCTGACCCTGTTCGCCACGCACGTGCATACCTGCACCGCGCCGGGCAGTCCCAGTTCGCCGCCGATCCCGCAGGGCGAGGCCTCCAGCCTCAGCTTCAAGGTCAAGGCCTCATGACCCGCCGCCTCGCCGACCCGCCCTACCTGGCCTTCCCGCTGCGCTTCGGCCTGCCGCCGGCCGCGGCACCCGGCGACACGCGCCGCTGGCCGTTGCTGGCGAGCCGCAGCGCGCACGTACGCGGGCAGATCGAACAGATCCTGTTCACGGTGGCCGGAGAACGGGTGTTCCGGCCCGAGTTCGGTGCCGGCCTGCGCACGCTGCTGTTCGAACCCAACGCCTCGCCGCTGTGGCAGGTCACCCAGCGCCGGCTGGCCGCGGCGCTCGGCGAGGCGCTGACCGGCGAAGTGGACCCGCGCTCGCTCGAGATCGAGGTCAGCGGCGACGACGCGCAACTGGTGGTGCGTATCGCCTACACGCTGGCCGCGATCGGCCGCCGCGAGGAGCTGGTGCTGTCCGGAGGAAGCAGCTGATGGCACAGGATCCGCAAGTCGAACTCGACTTCCCCGGCGGCTGCCCCGACTGCGGCCGGCGCCGCGCGACGCTGCCGCAGGTGCTGCCGGAACTGGGCGACGACTTCGACTGGGATCTGCGCGACTACGACGGCTTCCGACTGTTCATGCTCGAGGCCCTGGCGGCGCGCTTTCCGGAGCGCCGCCGCTGGACGCCGGCCGACGTCGAGGTGGCGCTGGCCGAGGTGCTGGCCGGCCAGCTCGACAAGCTGTCCGACATGCTCGACCGGGTGGCGGCCGAGTTCACGCTGGAGACCGCCCGCCGGCCCGAGACGGTGCGCCGCCTGCTGGCGCTGATCGGCTACGACGCGCTGGCCCGCTCGCAGGACCTGGCGGCACCGCCGTTCGACCACCCGGCGCCGGCCGGCGATCTGCGCGGCCCGGCCGAACGGCTCGACCAGTACTGGCTCGACCACCCGGAGCGCATGGACCTGGCGCGCGTCGACGGCCCGCGCGCGATCCGCGACCAACACCGCATGGTCACGCTGGACGACTTCATGCTGCGGCTGGAAGAACATCCGCTGGTCGAGCGGGCCCACGCCTGGGCGCAATGGGGCGGTTCGTGGCAGATCGTGCATGCGGCGGTGATCCCGATCCTGCGCCGCGACCTCGACGCCACCGGCCCCTGGCCGCCGGCGCTGGCCGAGGCCACGCAGGCCTTCCATGCCAAACGCGCGCTGCCGCTGCCGGACTTGGCGGCCGGACCCAGCCTGCGGGCGATCCTGCTGCCCTACCTGGCCGCCTACCGCCTCACCGGCCAGCCGGTCGAGCTCGCGCGGGCGGTGGAGGTCGGCGTCGTCATCGCGCTGTCGATCCAGGTCGCGGGCAACCACTACCAGAGCGAGGTGCGCGACGCCGTGCTGCAGGCGCTCGGCACCGGCCCGGGCGGCTTCTTCGCGCCCGGCCGGCTGCGCTTCGGCGAGGATTTGTGGGCCAGCGACATCGTCCAGAGCGTGGTCGCGCTGGGCGGCGTGGACAACGTCTGCCTGAACCGCTTCAAGCGCCTCGGCAACCGCTTCGCCGACCAGGCCGGCAGCGGCCGCATCGAACTCGACGGGCTGGAAGTGGCGATCTGCGACAACCTGCCCGGCGCGCCCGAGCGCGGCTACCTGCGGCTGGCGCTGCACGGAGGGATTCGCGGATGAGGGTGATTCGTCCAATTCCCGCGACGCCCTGTAGGGCGGGCTTAAGCCCGCCGTCCGACCTCAATCGTTTGCCGCGATGCCATTCGTGCGCCGCTGGCGTGCTGAAGCCCGCCCTACGAAGGAGCGACGGATGAGCCGCGACCTGACCCGCTGGAACCGCGCCGGCCTCGGCCGGGTGCGCTACGTGGACGCCAACGCGGCGGTGCTGCTGGAGCGCCTGCGGGCGAGGCTGGCGAGCGACTTCCCGGCCTGGCCGGCGACCGCGCCGGAGGACAGCAGCGACCCGAAGAAGGCGATGGAGGCGCTCTACGCGCGCGACCCGGACGACATGCTGTGGCAGCTCAACCGGGCCTTCGCGCGCGCCGCCCACGTGCTGCTCGAAGCCACCGACGCGATCGCCAACGAAGGCTGGATCGGCACCGCGACGCAGTGGGAGAGCCTGCGCCGGCTGACCGGGATGCTCGACTACGCGCCGCACCCGCCGGCCTCGGCCTTCACGCAGCTGGCGCTGGACTTCAAGGCCGGCGCCGCCGGCGTACTGGCCGCCGGTTTCCAGCTCAAGCACTCGCCCGATGACGGCGGCAAGCCGGTGATCTTCGAGACGCTGGCCGATCTCGACGGCGACGCCGCGCTGAACGAGCTGCGGCCGCTCGGCTGGGACCGCAATCCGCTCAAGCTGTCCGGCGCCCGCTTCACGCTGGCCGGCAAGCTCGACAAGCTGGAGAGCGGCAAGCCGCTGCTGCTGGAGGACGAACGCGACGGCCACCTGCAGGCCCACCTGATCGTCGGCGTCGATGCCGGCGAGAGCACTACCACGCTGCATCTGTCGCCGCCGGTGTCGCGCGCCGACGGCTATCTGCGCGGCCACACGCTGTTCCACCTGCTGCCGAAGGACGCGCTGGCGGCCATCGAACCGCGCACCACCGGCGCCGAGGTCGGCCGCAGCCTGCGCATGGCCGGCAGCCTGGATGGGCTCGCCGCCGGCGACCTGGTGGCGATCGGCCGCAGCGGCGCGAAGCCGCTCTATCGCCGCATCAAGGCGGTGCAGGCCGAGCACCTGGTGTTCCACGAGGCGCTCGGCGAGCTGAACCTGGCCGAGGCCAGCGTGATGCTGCCGATCGAGGTGCCGATCGCGCACCTCGGCGGCAACAGCCGCAACATCGAGCCGCCGGTGCTGACGCCGCCGCTGCCCGGCTGGCACCTGCGCACGCTCTACGTGGCCGGCGACTGGGGCTGGCTGTCGGGTCGCTGGCTGGCCGACATCCGCCACGCCGGCAACCCGCCGCGCGAATACCTGCCGGTGTACGAATGCATCAACGCCGACTACTTCGCGCCCAGCGGCGCCAGCCAGAGCGAGCAGCCGCTGGCCGGCTATACCGCGGTGACGCTCGCCTGGTCGCCGGAGCAGGACCGCAGCGAGAGCGGCGACGACCTGTCGCTGCACAACCCGCAGACCCTGCTGGTGGCGCCGCGCACGCCCGGTCCGTGGCGCCCCGACACCTTCCTGCAGAAGAGCGACCAGGGCCGGCTGAGCGAGCCGCTGCTGGTGGCACAGCCGAAGAAGCTCGCGCCCGGCGACCTGGCGGTGGTGGCCCGCGGCGGCTGCCTGGCCTGGGCGCGGCTGCGCCACGTCGGCGTCGATGCCGAGAACGCGCAGGCGCGGCTGGAGACCGTCGATGGCTGGCACGACCGCGGCGACGGCCCGTTCTACCTGGCCGCGACCAAGGTCTTCGGCCACTTCACGAGCGTCGCTCGGCTCGCGGACGCGGCCGTCAACACGACGCCGATCCAGGACAGCCGGATCGATGTGGACGCGATGTCCGAGGCGCTGCAGGTCGGCCGCCCGGTGCTGGTGCAGGATGGTGAGACGGTCGTCGCCAGCAGCATCGTCGAGCGCGCCGGCGCCGGCGAGGCGCCCTGGCTGCGGCTGGCCGATCCGCCGCCGGCCGGCAGCACCGCCGGCACGCTGGCGATCCTTGCCAACGTGGTCGCCGCCGGCCACGGCGAGACGAAGCCGGTCAAGCTGCTCGGCAGCGGCAACGGCGCCATCAACCGGCAGCGCTTCCTGCTCGAGGTGGCCGACGTCAGCTTCGTCGCCGATCCGGCGATGCCGACCGGCGTGCGCGCCGACCTCGAGATCACCGTGGCCGGCGAGAGCTGGCAGCAGCAGGCCAGCCTGCGCGACTCCGGTCCGGCCGACAGCCACTACCAGGTGCGCCAGAGCGAGGACGGCACGCTGTGGATCGAGTTCGGCGACGGCCGCCACGGCCGGCGCCTGCCGACCGGCAGCAACAACGTCTCGGTACGCTACCGCCAGGGCAGCGGCGCGGCCGGCAACCTGGCGGCCGGCCTGCTCCAAAAGCCGGTGCACCCGGATCCGCTGCTGGCGTCCGTGCGCCAGCCGATGGCGGCCAGCGGCGGCGGCGAGCGGGAGTCGGCGGACGCGCTGCGCGACAACGCCGCGAAGGCGCTGCTGGCGCTCGAGCGGGCGGTCTCGCTGTCCGACTTCGCGGCGCTGGCGCAGGGCAACGCCGGCGTCGCCCAGGCCGCCGCGTTCGCCGGGCCGACCGGCCTCGGCCAGCGCGAACAGGTCGAGGTGGTGGTCGTGCCGGCCGGCGGCGGCAGCTTCACCAGCGCGCTGGCCGACAGCCTGCAGGACTTCCTCGGCGCCCACACGATGCCCGGCGTCCAGGTGGCGGTGGCGCCGTTCGAGCCGGTCGAGGTCGGCCTGAAGATCACCGTGCGCATACGGCCCGAGGCCTTCGTCGCCGAGCAGGTCGCCGACGCCGTCGCGGCGGCGCTGCTGGCGGCGCTGTCGCTGGAGCGCCGCCGCCTCGGCCAGGCCCTGCACCGCGGCGAGATCTTCGGCCTGGTGGATGCGGTGGAGGGCGTCGAGAACAGCGACGTGGCGCTGCTGCTGTCCGACGCCGACGCAGCCCGCGCCGCGCGCGTGGTACGCGACGGCGGCGACCGCATCCTGGCCATCCACGCCTCGCCGCGCCAGTTGATCCACCTGGCCGACGCGACCGCGCTGGAGCTCGCGGTGGAGGACTTCGCGCTATGAGCGGGCGGGCGATGGACTTCGCGACGCTGATCTACCGCCAACTGCCGGAGGTCTATCGCGAGCGCGACAACACCAGCGAGCTGCCGGACGGCACGCTCGTGCCGGGCGATCTGGCACGCCTGGTCGCGAGCTGGGGCGAGCTGCTGGACGCCCTCTATCGCACGCAGCTGCAGCGCTACTACGACATCTTTCCCGAGCCCGAGGGCGAGCCCGACGCGGAGGGCATGGCGCGCGGCTGCCAGCCCTGGGTGCTGCCCTACATCGCGCGCCTGCTCGACGTGCAACCGGAGTCACCGCTGGAGGCCGGCCGGCGCGCCGAAGTCGGCCAGGCGATCCGCTGGCGCCAGCGCAAGGGCACGCCGCTGGCGGTGGAGGAGATCGCCGAGCAGGTGGCCGGCATCGAGGTCGAGTTGATCGAGGGCTGGCGCCGCGTCGCGGTGACGCCGCGGGCCGGCTTCGCGCTGCTGCCCGAGAGCGTGTTCGGCGACGCGGACGGCGACTTCCCGGCCAACGACCGGCTGGCGCGCGTCGAGCACCCCGGCCTGCCGGCCGGCACGGTGGATCTGCGCCGCGCCTCGCGCGCGGTGCGCGGCGACGAGGCCAGCCCGGC
>JBNLET010000094.1:0-17927 GCA_050305135.1 Rhodocyclaceae bacterium
CCGCGGCCCACGCCCAGACGCTCGAGCCGAGCCCGATCGCGGGCCTGCTGTCTGGCCTGCCGGGGCTGAACGAGGTGCAGCGATCGGCCGGCACGGCGACCGAGAACATCTGCCCCTTCCTGGTCACCCCCGACGGCCAGGGCAGCGGCGAGGCGCGCCTGTCCGACACCTGCACCCGGCTGGTGGTCAGCGCGCTGGGCGCCGGTGGCGAGTTCGACCTGGGCCTGACCACCGAGCAGCTGGCCCGCGCCCTGCAGGCCGTCGCCCCCGAGGAGATGACCGCCGCCGGCCGCGTCGCCGTCGAGGGCTCGCTGTCCAACCCGGTCAATGGCCGACTGCTGGCGCTGCGCTCGGGCGGACGCGGCCTGCTGCTGGCCGGCTCGGGCTTCACCATCGATGGCCGCAGCCTCTCGCTGGCGCAACTGCTGCCCGCCGGCTCGCGCGGCGGCTCGGCCGGCGAGGGCGAGTTCGGCGGACGCTGGGGCGGCTTCATCAACGCCAACTACAACACCGGCGACCGCGATGCGACCCGCAACGAGGACGGTTTCGACTTCACCGACTCGGGCCTCACGGCCGGCGTCGACTACCGCTTCATCGACGGCCTGGTCGGCGGCGTCGCGCTGTCCTGGTCGAAGACCGATTCGGACTTCGACGCCAACCTGGGCAGCGTCGAGTCGGACAACTTCGGCGTCTCGCTGTACCTCTCCTACACCACCGACACCTGGTACGTCGATGGCCGCCTGGGCGTCGCCAGGATCGACTTCGACACCGAGCGGCGCATCGTCGTGGCCAGCAACACCGCCGCCGAGGGCATCGACACCACCGCCCGCGGCAGCACCGATGGCGACCAAGTCAGCTTCAACGCCGGCGGCGGCTACAACTTCGCGCTGGCCGGCATGACCCTCACCCCCTACGGCCGCATCGACTACCTCAAGCTCGACGTGGACGGCTTCACCGAGCGCGAGCCCAAGGAGGGCATGGGGCTCGCCATCGGCGACCACGACACCGAGTCGCTGCAGTCGGCCGTCGGCGGGCGCATCGCGCGCACCTACAGCACCGCCTCCGGCGTCTTCACCCCCTACGCCGGGCTGGAGTGGAACCACGAGTTCCAGAACGACAAGAGCTCCATCGTCGCACGCTACGCCAACGATCCGTTCAACGAGAACTTCACCATCTTCACCGACGACCCGGATCGCGACTACTTCACCCTCTCGCTCGGTGCCTCCGCCGTCTTCCCCCACGGCTTCGCCGCCTTCGTCAATTTCGACACCGCACTCGGATTGGCCGACACCGCCAGCTACGCATTCACCCTCGGCGGCCGCATGGAGTTCTGAACAAGGTCGGCGCCTGCCCCGCGGCCGTGTCCCCGAGCGGGTCCGGCCGCCTTTTGTCGGCGGCCCTGCTGGCCGCGCTCGCGGCCTGGCTGACGGCCGGCTGCGCGACGCCGCTCGAGCGCCTGCGGGCCAGGGCCGAGCAGGCCGGCCTCGAGCGCATCGAATTGGCCGGCCGGGGTTTCACCCATCTGGCCTTCTTTCGCGATCGGCCGTCGCACAGCCTGCACGTCTACATCGAGGGGGACGGCGTCGCCTGGCTGCGGCCGGATCTGCCCAGCAGCGACCCGACGCCGCGGCGCCCGCTGATGTTCGACGCGATGCTGCTGGATCCGGGCGCGGCGCTCTATCTGGGCCGGCCGTGCCACTACCTCGGCGTCGGGCAGCCGCCGTGTTCGGTCCTGCAGTGGACGCATCGGCGCTACTCCGCCGCGGTGGTGGCGAGCATGGAAGCCGCGCTGCGAAACTTCCTGCGCGGTCGGCGCTTCGACCGGCTGGCCTTGTTCGGCCACAGCGGCGGCGGCACGCTGGCAATGTTGCTGGCGGCCCGATTGCCGCAGACGAGGGCCGTGGTGACCGTGGCGGGCAACCTCGACATCGCCGCGTGGGCCGGGCTGCACGACTACAGCCCGCTGACCGGTTCGCTCGACCCGTCGCAGCAGCCGGATCTTCCGCCGCGCATCCTGCAATGGCATTTGAGCGGCGCCGACGACCGCGAGACCCCGCCCGCGCTGGCCCTTCGCTTTGCCGCCTCGCACCCGGCCGCGCGGGTCACGGTACACGAGGGGCAGGACCATGCCTGCTGCTGGCTCGAGCTGTGGCCGCACGTGCTCGACGAGATCGGCAGAAGCGAGGCGGACTGAGCCGTCTCGACGAACGGCGGCAAGGTGCTCGGCAACGTCGAACTGAATGTGCGCGCCATGAGCATCAACCAGCCCAATGGCGCCACGCTCGGCTATGAGCCGACAGCGGCCCGCTGAAGCAGGCACCCGTCGTTGCGGACGCCCAGGGGCGGCGCTCTGGCGCCGCCCATTTTTCTTACAAATTAGGATACCTCCCGAACTCAAGCCCTGCGGCCGACGACCGATATGCAGCTTGAGGTTTCGTACCCTGAACCCTCCCTCCTCTTGTGCACGGCAGGACTCCGGTCCTGCCGTTTTTTCTTGTCCCGCACCCTTCGGCGACACCGGCAGTGGCAGGAGTTTGCATACCGCCACCCGAGCGCTCTTGACCCGCCCGGCGGATCGTGACAATGTCATTTTGCGCATGCCATTCAGGTATTCGCCCGATCGACCCTCGATCCATAGCCAAAGGAGAACTCGACCGTCATGAACAAGGTTGCCAGAAACACCCTGCTCGGGGCCCTTGCCGCCATCGCTCTAGCCCTTTCGCCGGCCGGCCACGCCGCCAGCAGTTGCAAGGGGCTGGACGCGAACCGTTGCGCCAAGGACGCGAGCTGCACCTGGGTGAACAGCTACACGACCAAGAGCGGCAGCAAGGTCAGCGGCTATTGCCGCAGCAAGGGCGGCAAGCCGGCCGATGCGAAGAGCGGCGCCGCGGCGCCGAAAGCCGTCACCACGGCCGCCAAGAAAAGCGGCACGCAGTGAGCCCACGCGGCACGGGGGCCGTGGCCCCCGCCGCCATGTCCTGATTCGCCCGCCCCGCTCGCGGCCGGGCCCCCGCACACCTCGAAGGCGGGCCGCGCACCGGCCCACGCGCGACGGCTTCGGCCACGGCAACGATTGCCCTCGAATGGATCCACCGGGCGTCATGACGCCTATACTGGGAAGCGGTGCTCCCCATCGCCTCTGCATGATGGGCACCGACCCCATGGATCGTCGCCCAGCACCGCTCACATAACGACAAGACGGGCGCCGGTTGCGCGCATGACAGGCGCGCTTTTCAACCCCGGGAGAGGCAGTGTCGGCGCACGTCCTGATCATCGACGACGACCGTGACATCCGCGACTTGCTGGCGCTCTATCTGCGCAGCCGCTCCTATCGCGTCGACACGGCCGGCGACGGGGTCGGCGGCTTGGCGGCCTGCCGCGAGGCCGTCCCCGATCTGGTGATGTGCGACCTGCGCATGCCGGGTCTCGACGGTTTGTCGGTGCTGTCCCACCTGTCGCGGGATTTTCCGGAGCTGCCGGTGATCATCGTCTCCGGCACCGCCGACGTGGGCGACGCGATCCAGGCGCTCAGGCTGGGCGCATGGGATTACGTGACCAAGCCGATCCTCGACCTGGCGGTGCTCGACCACGCGCTGGCCCGGGCCTTGGAGCGGGCGCGTCTGCTGGCCGAGAACCGGGCCTATCGCGAGCGCCTCGAGGCGGCCAACGCGCAACTCGAACAGAGCCTGCGGCAGCTCGAGGCAGACGAGGCGGCGGGCCGCCGCATCCAGTTCACGCTGCTGCCGCGCCGCCGTGTCGGCTTCGGCGCGCTCGAATGCAGCCGCTTCCTGAAGACCTCGTCGTTCCTGTCCGGCGACTTCAGCGACTACTTCACGATCGACGAACGGCGCTTCGGCTTCTACATCGCCGACGTTTCGGGGCACGGCGTGTCCTCGGCCGTCATCACCGTGATGCTGAAGAGCATGGTCGGCCGCCATCTGGAGAACCACCGCCACTACGGCGTGAAGATCATCCTGCAGCCGGCGGAACTGCTGGGCGACCTGAACCGGCAACTGCTGGAGGGCAGCCACGGCAAGTACCTGACCATGTTCTACGGCGTGATCGACCTCGGCGGGATGTCGATGTGCTGCGCAAACGGCGGGCAGTTTCCGTTTCCGCTGCTGTTCGATGGACGCGATACGCGCTGGCTCGGCGGCCGCAGCGCACCGGTCGGACTGTTCGACGATGCCGAGTACCGCGAGGAGACGGTACCGGTGGGCGGCCGTTTTGCGCTCACGCTGTTTTCCGATGGCGTGCTGGAAATGCTGCCCGAGCAGGATCTCGAAAGCCGCAAGGCCCGCCTGTGCCGGGCCGCCTCCGCGAGCAGCCAAGATGCGGCCGCCATGGCCCGATCGCTCGGCATCGAGGACGACTCGGTGGCGCCGGACGATGCCAGCATACTTGTCGTAAGGAGAGTGCCCGACGATGCCTGATACCGGACGTATCCTCTATGCCCGAGCCGACGATGGCTGGATATTCCGGTTCGAGGGCAACATCCGCTATACCCAGGCCCATCCGCTGGACGCCTTCTTCGAGCGGGTCTTTGCCTGCGCCACGCCGCGTTCGGTGATCGCGGACCTGCGCGATACCATTGCCATCGACAGCACCGGCATCGGCCTGCTCGCGAAGCTGGCCCGCATCGCCCGCGAGCGTTCGGCACCGCGGCCGCTGCTGTTCTGCGGCAACGCCGAGGTGCAGGAAATCCTCGACAGCGTCTGCATGGACAAGGTATTCACGATCGTGGACGCCGAGTTGCCGCCCGGTTCGATGGCGGAGCTGCCGAACACGAATCCGTCGGAATCCGATCTGGCTCGCACGATCGCGGGCGCGCACCGCTTGCTTTGCGAGCTCTCGGACGAGAACCGGGCGTGCTTCGAGGGCGTCGTCGAGGCCTTCGCGCGACTGGAAGGCGAGCACTGAACAGGGGCCCGTACGAGGGACGAATGGACCGCCAACTGGAAACCGGCGACACATCGGACGAGAGCGACGCGCTGCGCACCGAACTTGACGCCTGCCGTGCCCGGGAGGCCGCGGCGCAGCGCCTGCTGGACGCCGCACCGGACGCGATCGTCGTCGTGAACCGCGCCGGCCGCATCGTCAGGGTCAATTCCCAGGCCGAGGACTTGTTCGGCTACCGGCGCGACGAACTGCTCGGCGAGCCGATCGAACTGCTGGTGCCCGAGAGCATGCGCGCGTCGCACGAGGCTCACCGGCGGGGATTCTTCGACAAGCCCTCGGCGCGCCCGATGGGCGCCCGGCTGGAGCTCTTCGCGCGACGCAAGGGCGGACGCATGGTGCCGGTCGAAATCAGCCTGAGCCCGATCGAGGGCGGCGACGAGCCGCTCGTCGCCGCCGCGATCCGGGACAGCACCGAGCGCGCGATGGTACAGACGGCGCTGCGCAATGCCCGCGACGGCCTGGAGGAGCGCGTCAGGGAGCGTACGACCGAACTGGAGCGCACCAACCGCGCGCTGCAGAGCGAAATGGCCGACCGCCGCCAGGCCGAGCAGGCGCTGCACCAGGCACAGAAGATGGAGGCCGTCGGACAGCTCACCGGCGGCGTCGCGCACGACTTCAACAACCTGCTGACCGTCGTGATGGGCAATCTCAACATCCTCGCCCACCACCTGCGCGAGGACGCCTTCGCCAGCGAGCTGATCCGCGCCGCCACCAAGGCCGTGCAGCGCGGCGCGAACCTGAACCGCACGCTGCTGGCGTTTTCGCGCCGCCAGCGCCTGACGCCGGCGGCGATCAGCATGAAGGAACTGGTCGAGGGCATGGCCGACATGCTGCGACGGACGCTGGGCGAGACCGTCACGATCCATGTCCACCACCTCGGAGACATCCCGGCAGCGCTGGCAGACCCGGCCCAGCTCGAAGCCGCCCTGCTGAACCTGGCCGTGAACGCGCGCGACGCCATGCCGCAGGGCGGCGTGCTGACGATCGAAACCGCGCTGGTCGTCCTGGACGAGCACTACGCGTCGCTGGAGGTGGACGTCGCGCCGGGTCGCTACGTGATGCTGGCGGTCTCGGACACCGGCACCGGCATGCCGGCAGACGTCGTGGCAAGGGCCTTCGAACCGTTCTTCACGACCAAGGAGACCGGCAAGGGCAGCGGTCTGGGCTTGGCGATGGTGTACGGCTTCGTCAAGCAGTCCGGCGGCCACGTCAAGATCTACAGCGAACCGGGGGTCGGGACCACGATCAAGCTCTTGCTGCCCGAAGTCAGCTACGAGGTCGCCGCGGCGGAAGTGGAGACGCGGGACCGCGGCGGCGAACGCATGCGCGGCTGCGAGAAGATCCTGGTGGTGGAAGACGAGCCCGAAGTGCGCGCGCTGGTCTGTCGCGTACTCGGCGCCCTCGGCTACCAGATCCTCGACGCAGCAGACGGACCTGCCGGCCTGGCGCTGATCGAGCAGCACCAGGACATCTGCCTGCTGTTTACCGACGTGGTGCTGCCGGGCGGGCTGAACGGCCCCGAACTGGCTCGCCGCGCCATGGCGCTGCGCCCCGACCTGCGGGTGCTCTACACCTCGGGCTACACCGGCAACGCGATCCAGCAGCTGGAGGCCTTGCAGACGCCGGTGCACCTGATCACCAAGCCCTACTCGACCGACGACCTGGCCGAACAGGTGCGCAAGGCCATCGACGGCGCACCGGCATCGGAACTGCCATAGCGCCCGCTTACTTGCGCAGTTCGGCCAGCGCGGGCGGATAGCCTGCGGCAGCGCTGCGCTCGAGCCAGCGGCGCGACGCTTCGGCGTCCTGTTCGCGCCCGGCACCGGTGGCCAGCATCACGGCCAGCGCGTACATCGCCTCCGCATCGCCACCGTCGGCGGCTTGGCCGAACCAGCGCGCCGCCAGCGACAGATCGCGCGCGACACCGCGCCCGGCCTCGTAACACCAGGCGAGCCGGGTCTGGGCGCGGATGTCGCCGGACGCTGCCGCCTCGGCCAGAATCGCTGCGGCCCGCTCGGCGTCGCCGGCCGCGAGGGCCCGGTCGGCCTGCGCCAACGGACCGCTGGCGGTACCCGCCCCGTCCAGGTAGGCCGCCGCTTCGCCGTCTCCGTTCGCGGCGGCCATCGCCAGGTAGCGCCGCCCCTCTTCCCGGTCGGCTGCGACACCCGGCGCGCCGAGCCAATACAGCCGTCCGATACGGAACTGGGCCTTGACGCTGCCGTTCTCCGCACCGCGCCGGTACAGCGCGACGGCGCGGTCCATGTCGCGTTCGACCCCCAGACCGTCCTCGTACAGGATGCCGAGATTGAAGGCCGCTTCGCCGAAGCCGATCCGGTCGAGGGCCTGCCAGATTCGCCGCGCCGAATCGTAGTGCGCCATCTTGAACTCGGCATACCCCTTGTAGTTGCCGATCGCCGGCCTGCGCACGATCTCGTCCAGATCGATGTCGTCCTGCGCCAGCGCTGCCGGCGAACTGCACAGCCAGGCCGCGGTGGCGACCGCCCAATGGCGGAAGGTCCTCATCCGTTCTCCTCCTCGTTCTGCGCGGCCGGCCGATGAGTACATTGCGCAAGCCGGCAGCAATCTCATGATTTTCGCTAGGCCGCTTACATGGGCAGGCGGATGTGCAGCTGCCCTTCGGCGGGCAGAATCGCGGCTGCGGCGCCCGCTCCGGGTATCCGACAAGAAGACAAAGCGGAGAGAGAATGGTTTTCGAAGCAAGCATCTGGCGTTTCACCCCCATCGCGGCCGCCCTGCTGGGCGGCATCGGCATGTCCGCTCCGGCGGCGGCACAGCAATCCGGCAAGCTGACTCTCAACCCGGTGACGGTCACCGGCAGCCGCGCCGAAGCGGCCAGCTTCGAGCAGCCGTTCTCGATCGACGTCGTCGGCGGCGACGCGATCCAGCAGGGTCAGCTCGGCGTGAATGCCTCCGAGGCACTGGTCGCGGTACCCGGCCTGGTGATCCAGAACCGGCAGAACTACGCGCAGGACCTGCAGATCTCGTCGCGCGGCTTCGGCGCACGCTCGGCCTTCGGCGTGCGCGGCATCAAGTTGATCGCCGACGGCATCCCGGCCTCCACGCCGGACGGGCAGGGCCAGGTCGCGACCTTCAACCTGGACATGGCCGAGCGCGTCGAGGTGCTGCGCGGCCCGTTCTCGAGCATCTACGGCAACAGCTCGGGCGGCGTCATCCAGCTCTTCACCCGCGACGGCTCGGGCCCGACCAAGCTGTCGGGCCGGGTGCTCGGCGGTTCCTTCGGCACCAGCAAGCTCGAACTCGGCGCCGAGGGTGCGCTCGGCAGCGGCGGCTACCTGGTCGACGTGTCGCGCTTCGACACCGACGGTTTCCGCGACCACAGCGCGGCCACCCGTGACCAGGGCTTCGCCAAGATCACGCTGCACCCCGATGCAGACAGCAAGCTCGCCTTCGTCGCCAACGCGCTGCGACAGGACGATACCGAGGACCCGCTCGGCATTACCTGGGAAACATTCCAGACCGATCCGTCCGCGGTGGAAAACGCGGCGCTGACCTTCAACACCCGCAAGGACATCGAGCACGTGCAGGGCGGCATGAACTACGAGCGCCGCATCGGACCGGGCCAGCTCCAGTTCTCGGCCTATGCCGGCACGCGCAGCGTGATGCAGGTATTGTCGATTCCGGCCTTCGTGCAGGCGCGCCCGACCCACTCCGGCGGCATCATCGATTTCGACCGCAGCTTCCACGGCGTCTCGGCACGCTGGATCCAGGACATCGCCCTCGGCGACGGCAAGCTGACCGTGACGGCCGGTGCCGACTACGACCGCTCCGAGGACGACCGGCAGGGCTACGAGAACTTCGTCGGCGACACCCTGGGCGTGCGCGGCGCGCTGCGCCGGGACGAGACCGACACCGTCACCAGCCTCGATCCCTACGTCCAGATGGCCTGGAAGAGCGGCCCGCTGACGCTGCAGGCCGGTCTGCGCCACAGCCACGTCAAGTTCGAAGTGGACGACGACTTCCTTTCCAACGGCGACGACGGCGGCTCCGTCAGCTACCGCAAGACCACCCCGACGGTCGGCATCGCCTACGCGCTCAGCCCGGCCCTCAACGTCTACGCCAGTGCGGCGCGCGGTTTCGAGACGCCTACGTTGGGCGAGTTGTCCTACTCGGGCCAGGATGGCAGTTTCGGCTTCGATCTCGAGGCGGCCCGCAGCACCCAGCTCGAACTGGGCACCAAGGCGCTGCTCGGGGAAGCCACGCGCATCAATGCGGCGCTGTTCCAGATCCGCACCACGGACGAACTGGTGGTCGAGAACGCCCTGGGCGGGCGGACGGCCTATCAGAACGCCGCCGAGACGCTGCGTCAGGGCGTCGAACTGGCGATCGAATCGGAGCTCTCCCGCCAGTTGCGCGCGCGGGCCGCACTGACCCAGTTGCGCGCGATCTACGACAAGGGCTTCGAGGCCAACGGCAATACGGTCGCCGACGGCAACCGGATGCCGGGCATTCCGCGCACCACGGCGTATGCGGAACTGGCCTGGCAGTTCATGCAGGGCATCACTGCCGCGGCCGAAGGCATCTATCGCAGCAAGGTCTACGTCGAGGATACCAACACCGCCCGGGCCGCCCCCTCGTACGCCATCATGAATCTCCGGCTGACCGCCGAACAACAGCGCGGCAACTGGCATTTGGAACAGATGCTGCGGGTCGACAACCTCTTCGACCGGCAATACGTCGGCTCGGTCATCGTCGGCGACCGCAACGGCCGTTTCTACGAACCGGGTACCAGCATCGGCTGGTTCGCCGGCATCGGTGCCCGCCACAGCTTCAACTGAGCATGCTCCGGCCACCGCCCTGTGGCCTTTCATCGTTGGCCCGTCCCTGGCCGCCGGCTTCCCCTGCTGGCCGACATGGACGGGCATTTTGTTATCCCAGTGGCGCGGCAAGGTCGTGCAGCCTGACAACGGCGGCTGCCGACCCGTCACACCGCACGCCGCGGACTGCTACGCCTTGTCACAGGCGCCGCGAACAACTGTCCATTTTATGGACACCCAGCCTGCTCACGTCCTCGCAAGACATGCCCGTGCGCGACCGCAAACCCCGCTTGGATACTGGCTTTCCGGCGTACAGACAGATTTTTCCCGCGGCCATCGCAAGTCGGGCACGAAGCTCGCGCTTGCATCTGTGCTCCATGCGACGGCGGCTCAGCACCCAACTCCGATCCGAGCAGGGCATAAAACAATTCAATTTGCGGAGGTTTCTGAATGAAGAGAAGCATTGGTGCCGTGGAGCACGCGCTCCCGGCCATCGTGCCATGATGACGGCCGGCATTCGCATGCGCTCGTCGCAACGGCGCCGGCCAAACCTCTTTCGTCTGCCTTAGAGTTTTTTGCCCCGGGCGGGCACTGCACTATCGCAGCAGGGCATGATTGATTATGCGGGTTGACGCAAAATTCCCGCATCGCCGGCCCTCGCTTTATTTACGTCGCACTCTATTGAAAATGAGTGCGCGCGTAGCGGGGTTTTATTTTTCGCACGAAGCGACTTAGGCTGTTGTAATTCCCCTACAGGCCTGCCCCGCAATCGTTGTGTTCCATTAGGCGGTACTGTAAGCTCGCGAACGGCAACACTAGTACCGCTCGAATTTAGTTTAATGACAAACCAGGAGGAGTATAGAGTGAAGAACAAACTGTGTTCTGCCAAAAAAATCGCCATCGGAATCATGGCACTTGGATTTTCCCAGGTTGCATTCTCCGAATCCAACCTGACCATTTCGGGCTGGATCAACGAGGGCGTGCTCTACTACGATGACGGCGAGCAAAGCGACGTCGTCGAAACGACCGACAACGGCACCACGCTGAACAGCCGGGTCACCTTCTCCGCTTCCGCAGACGTGCCGAGCACCAGCATGAAAGCGGGTATGGAACTGATTATCGAGCCGAACCAGTCGAATAACACGCCGCTGCTGTTCTCGAATCAGAGCACGTTCAGCGACGGTAACGGCGCCACGATCAATACCCTCGGCAAGAGCGTCTTCCTGGAAGGCGGCTGGGGCAAGATCACGATGGGTCTGCAGAGCATGCCGACCGACAACATCGCGGTGCTGGCGGATCCGTCGGGAACGCTCTGGTCCTCCATCTCGCCGGTGTTCCGTTTCAACGGCTTTACCATTCAGGGTCTGGGGGCCGGCGCCACCAATACCGTGTGGGGCAGCTTCCTGCAGTGCCTGACCACGCCGGGCCTCGGCATCGGCATCGACTGCAACGGCATCTATCGCAACGGCGTCCGTTATGACCTGCCGACCTTTGCGGAAGGCCTGAATATCGCCGTCGGCTGGGCGAACGACGAAATCTACGACGTCGCGGCCCGCTACAACACCGAAATCGGCAATCTGAAGGTCGTCCTGCATGGCGGCTATGCGGTCAATGCCAAGGGCGGCAGCAACGTCGGCGCCCACGGCTCCGACACGCTGCAGTTCCAGGGTGGCGTCATGGACAAGGGCACGGGCCTTTTCGCAACCGCGGCCTACCAGAAGGAAACGTCCGAAGATGCCGACGCCAACACCGGCGACGACACCGATGCCTACTGGATCAAGGGCGGCATCAAGCAAAGCTGGTTCAGCATGGGCGACACCGTCCTGACCGCCCAGTACGGCAGCTACAACGACCAGTTCGGTGCGGGCGGCGGCGGCATCACCGGCTCGGAAGTCAAGCGCTACGGCTTCTCCATCAACCAAAACTTCGGTCCCAGCCTGGTCGTCTATGGCGCATATGAGAACCTCGATCTCGACGTCGACTGCAACTCGGCGGCCTGCTCCGCTGCCTACGACGGCGCCGAAAGTCTCGACATGTTCGTGCTGGGCGCAACCTTCTTCTTCTGAGAAAGTTGCGATTGCAATGAAGCTTGAGCCACTTTCTGCATTCGTGGCCGGGGTTTTCGACATCTGCTGCCGCGGTATCGCGGAAGCGTGATTCGTGCCCAAGCTCTGAAAGTGCGCTTTTGCAGGCCAGTGGCCCGGTGAACGGCAATTTATTGCTGCCCACCGGGCCACTGGCTTCCTGCCTGTCGGCAGGCTGGCGTCACTACGCCATACATCGTCGGGTCTGGAATTCGAATCCGGCGAGCTGATCGTAAAAATACAAAATAAGCCGTGAGAGAAGAACCATTGCAAGGGTCATTGATCCGCAGCAGATGATCCATGCAGCCGTTTCGAGGAAGCCAATGAAGAGCAAATCGACCAGCCTGATCACCGCCCTGATGATAGCGGGTTGCGCTTACGCACCACCGCAACAGAATCCAGCCCCGGTCGCGGCGGCGGACTATGGCGAATACCCGGGCAACTACAAGGCCATCGTTCTCGCCTATCTGAAGGAAAACCCTCCCAAGGACGGCATCGAGAGCAGCAGCGTCTACTTCATGAACACGCCGGACAGATATGTGGACCGATCGTACGTCTCGTCCGACACCGCATACGGCTATCGCGTCTGCATCCAGGGCAGGACGGAGAGCATCACCAGGAAGACCAATCAATTGCATTTCTTCCTGATCAACAACAATCGCGTCGTCAAACACTCGTCGTCGACCGGGCTGGCCACGTTCTTCGATCGCCAGTGCAGCTTCGGGCCACAGCAGGCCGGCGCTGCGGCGGCAGCACCCGTTGCGGCAGCACCTGTTGCGGCGGCAGCGGCCGCGCCGACGGCAGTCGTGCCCGCAGCCGCCGCGCCGGCGAATCCCGCTCCCGCCAGCCGCGGCAGCACCGCGGCAGCTCAAGCCGGCCAGCACCTGAAATACATCGTCTGCGAGGTGGACGACAGAGAAGTGCTGCTCACCTTGGACCAGAGCAAGAATCAATTGACGCGGGAAATCGAAGGCGAGCCCGCAGGCATCTTTTCTATCGACTCCGTATCGGAAACTTCGATCGTCGCGACGGACGGCAACGGCCGGCTATTCCTCAGCCGAGTGTCGGGGAAAATGGTCTACCGAAAAGGCGACCAGAAAATCGTCGGCAACTGCGACTCTTCCGAAGGGACGAAATACTGAGCATTTTGACAACCGCCCGCACTTGTATTGCCGATGTTTGAATCGACGAACCTTCGCCGCAGCGCCGGGATGGCCCGTCGAGACGATTCGCGCCGAGACGATTGCGGCCGGCCATTTCCGGCCGCGGACGCGCGCTACGGCGATCGTCCGGGGGCGCCGGCCGGGCGTCCTCGTTGCGCCCCGCACCGCGCGAGTCGCGTCGGCAACGGCATGCGGCGACATACCGACTCCCGGATCGCAGCGATCGTCTGCTGACGGTTCGCCGACGCAATTTCCGATCTCCTCGGTTGCGGCACCTACGGGTGCCGCTTTTTTTTCCTCGCGCGGCGGGCCGGCAACGCCGCGTCAGCCCACTGCCCGCATCAGACCCCGGATTTCTTCGCCATTGCCGCCGACGGTCTTCCGGTACTCCTCCAGTCCCTGGATCTGCTCCGCCCGCAGCTTCGGGTCGACGGCGCGCACCGGTTCGACGTTGGGTCCGTTCAATTCCACCAGCGTGTCGGCCACGAACAGCGCGTCCGCCAGCCTCGACATCTCGGTCGACTCCGACATGTCGTCGAAAGCAACGATCGCCTCCTGGATCTCCGGCGTCACGTCCAGCGCCGCCATGACCGAATGGCCGATCTGGCCGCGCCAATCGATCAGCAGAGTCCTGAGGCCAGCCGCGTCGCCGAACAGATCCGGCCGCTCGGACAAGCGAAACAGCAGGTACAACGTGCCCATGTCGTGGATCAGGCCTGCAAACAGCGCCTTGTCTCCATCCAGCCGGGTATGGTTGCGTGCCAGCACGAAGGCATAGGCGGCCACCTGGCGGCTGTGCTCGATGACCTTGTGGCAGATGGTCCTGAACGGCAGCATGCGGCGATAGGTGATCAGCTGCGCCATCGCCACTGCGGTGGCCAGGGTCTTGACCTGGTTCGAACCGATACGCACGACCGCCGACTTGATGTCGCTGACGCGCGGTCCCAAGCGTGCGTAGGCCACCGAGTTGGCGGCCTGCACGACCCGCGTGGACAGCAGCGGGTCGGCGGCGATGATGCGCACCAGTTCGGCCGCACCGGTGCGCTCGGAGCGCAATACCTCGCGCAGACGGATCGTGGTGTCGAAGGAGGTCGGGAACACCACCTTGCCGCGCGACAGGTCGATGGCGATCTCGCGGACGAAATCGCGCCAGGCTTCCGCCCGGCCGCTTTTCCCGTTGGCTGCGTCGTTCACGCAAATGCCCTCGCAAGTTGGGTGATCTCGTCGCGAGCCGCGGCGACGGTGGATCGATAGGTTTCCATCCGCTCGACGCCGGCGACCGACTTGGCCGCACAGCCGGCGAGGATCGGGGCCCGCACCGCGGGAATCTCCTGCGCCAGGATGTTGGCGACGTAGATCAGGTCGGACAACTGGGCGATGGTCAACACCGGCCGCGGTTCGTCGTGATCCGCGATGGCCCGCTGGATCGCCTCCGGCACGTCGAGCGAGGCCAGCACGGCATGTCCGATCTGGCCGTGCCAATCGTTCAGCAATGCATGCAGTTCTTCGATGCCGTTGTAGAACTCCGGTCTTTCCGACAGCCGGTACAGCAGGTAGAAGACACCGATGTCATGAATCAGGCCGGTGAAGTACGCCTCGCCGGCCGCAATCGAGGAATGCTCGCGTGCCAGGACCACGGCGGTCGCCGCCACCCAGCGGCAATGCTCCAGCATCTGATGGCCGATGTCGCGAAACGGCAGCATCTTCTTGTAGGTCACCATCTGGGCCATGGCCACCGCGGTGGCCAGGTTGCGCACCTGCGTCAGGCCCAGCCGCACGATCGCGGCACGAATGTCGCTGACCGGCTTGCGCGCGGCCGCATAGGCCGCCGAATTGGCCACCTGGACCAGGCGGGCCGACAACAGCGGATCGGCCGACACCGCCCGGGTGATCTCCGCCGCCCCGGCGGTTTCGGAGCGCAACAGCTCGCGCAGCTTGATCGTGACATCGAACGAGGTCGGGAAGACGATCTTGCCGCTGGAAAGATCAGCGGCAATTTCGGCGGCAAACTCGAACCACGAGCGGTCTGGCAAGGATGTACCCATTTCACTTCCGCGCCGGGATCATGGCCGGCGCGATGCCAATGCTACCTCAACGGACCGCCTCGATGGCCCGCACCATGCCGCATGCAACAGCAAGCGCCAGCCCGATCGATATACTGGACACCAACGAGTTCACTCCGAGGCAAGTCCCCGATGCGTCGAACCAGCGCGGCCCTGCTGCTCGTGACGACACTGGCGGCGGCAGGCGCCCACGCCCAGCCCGAACCCAGTCACGACATCGTCCGCAGCCCGATCCTGAAGTCGATGGGAGCGGATGCCAGCGCCGGCCGAAATGCCCGCATCGAGTGGCTGCACGAGACGCGCGACTATCTGCGCGACGTCCTGGAGGGCGTCGGCCGCACCGTGGACGGCTGGTTCGGCGACATTCCGGCCGAACCGACCCGGCGCCTCGTCAATGGGCGGCTCAGCCTGAACACGCTGTGGCGACGCGACGACGGCCTGCAGACCGGCCTCAATTTCCGCGGCAAGTTCGACCTGCCCAACCTGAAGAACAAGGCCTACTTGTATTTCGGCCAGGACAACGAACGGGATCTGGTGACCGACCAGCCGGACGAGTTTTCGCGCCGCCAGCGGCTGCTCGCCGAGCAGGACGATCAGGACAAGACCTTCTTTGCCGGTCTCGGCTACGCGCTGCGCGAGAACATCGACCTGCGCGGCGGCATCCGCGGCCCCTTGAGGCCCTTCGTGCAGGCGCGCTTCGTCAAGAAGTGGTATCCCGGCGCCAGCGACGAGATCGAATTCCGCGAAACCCTGTTCTGGGAGGGCAAGGAAGGCTTCGGCCTGACCACGGCGCTGAACTACCAATACGGCTTCACGCGCGACCTCGAGTTTCGCTGGCGCAACTCGGCGACCCTGTCCGAATCCACCGATGCGCTGGCCTGGCAGTCCAGCGCAGGCTTCTACCTGCGTCTCGGCGGTCCGCGGCAACTGTCGATCGAAGCCTTGATCAACGGCGAGACCGGCCACTCGATGCCGGTGGACGAGTACGGCGTGCGGGGCATCTACCGGCGGGCGATCTACGAGGACTGGCTGCTCGGCGAATTCATCGTCGGTCACTTCTGGCCGCGCGGCGAGAACGATCCGGAGCGCGAAAAGAGCTGGGCGGCGGGCATCGGCGTCGAAATGCTTTTCTAGCAGTTCTTTTTGCTGCCGTCGCTTTTGTTGCAGTCACTTTTCTGCAACAATTTCGTCTTTTTTCCGCTCAGGAAATCGATGGAACTCAAACACTTAAGCGAGATCGAGCGCGCCACCGGCCCCGGTCGAAGCGAACTGGCGCGCCTCGGCATGGCCTTGCTGTTCATCGTCGGCGTGATGCTGTTCGCATCGACGCGCGGCGCGGCGCCCAGCATGGTATTGGTCATGGCGGCGATGATCGGCGGCTACATGGCGATGAACATCGGCGCCAACGACGTCGCCAACAACGTCGGCCCGGCGGTCGGTTCGAAGGCCTTGACGCTGGCCGGCGCGCTGTTGCTGGCCGCCATCTTCGAAGCGGCCGGCGCGATGATCGCAGGCGGCGAGGTGGTCGGCACGATCAAGAGCAACATCATCGACGCCACGCAACTGCCGGCGGGCGGGACCTTCGTCTGGCTGATGATGGCGGCGCTGCTGGCCGGCGCGATCTGGCTCAACATCGCGACGCTGGTCGGCGCACCGGTGTCCACCACTCATTCGATCGTCGGCGCGGTACTGGGTGCCGGCATCGCGGCGGCCGGCATGCAGGTCGCGAACTGGGGCCAGGTCGGCTCGATCGTCGCCAGCTGGATCGTCTCGCCGGTGCTGGGCGGCGTCATCGCGGCGGCCTTCCTGTACTTCATCAAGCGCCAGATCACCTACCAGAGCGACATGGCCGGCGCGGCACGGCGCGTCGTGCCCTATCTGGTCGGCGTCATGGCCTGGGCCTTCGGCACCTACCTGATGCTCAAGGGCGTCAAGCACATCGTCAAGATCGGCTTCGGCGCGGCGGTCGTCTACGGCCTGGCGGTGGCGGCGCTGGTATTCCTGGTCGTGCGGCCGATGATCGCGCGCCAGGCGGACAAGATCGAGAACAGCAAGCAGGGCGTCAATCGACTGTTCACGGTCCCGCTGGTGTTCGCCGCGGCGCTGCTCTCGTTCGCCCACGGCTCCAACGACGTGGCCAATGCGGTCGGGCCGCTGGCGGCGATCGTCGATTCATTCTCGAGCACCGACGGCGCCACCCACGCCAAGGCGGCCATTCCGCTGTGGGTGATGATGGTCGGCGCACTGGGCATCGCGATCGGCCTCGGCCTGTTCGGTCCGAAGGTGATCCGCACGGTCGGCTCCGAGATCACCGAGCTGGACCAGATGCGCGCCTACTGCATCGCGATGGCGGCCACCATCACGGTGATCATCGCCAGCCAGTTGGGCCTGCCGGTCAGCTCCACCCACATCGCGGTGGGCGGCGTGTTCGGCGTCGGCTTCCTGCGCGAATACCTCAAGCGCAACTACGCGCGGATGGTGGACGACATCGTCGACCACCATCCCGAGGGCGACAAGGCGGCCATCGAAGCCTTCATCGAGCGTTTCACCAAGGCCAAGGTGGAGGAAAAGGGCGACATGCTGCGCGAGCTGAAGCGCCAGGCGAAACAGCAGCTCGATCCGGCGCATTTTTCCAAGATGGAGCGCCGCCGGCTGCGCAAGGTGTACAAGCAGGAGCTGGTCAAGCGCTCGCAACTGCTGCGCATCGCCGCCGCCTGGGTCATCACGGTGCCCGCATCGGCAATTCTGGCGGCTATGCTCTATTTCACGATTCGCGGCATGATGCTGCCATGAGCTCAGTCGCAGGGGCCACCCCCGGACCGGGGGTGGCGTAATGTTGCGCAAGATTCTGCTGCCCACGAT
>JBNLET010000095.1:0-10164 GCA_050305135.1 Rhodocyclaceae bacterium
GCAGCGAGACGCCTGAGCCGTTCAGCGACGCTCACCGAGCCAAAACAGCAGCAGCGCTGCCGCAACCGTCGCGCACGCCGCCGAGAAGCCGAACGCCGCCAGTACCGAGGCCCCCTGCCACAGCCAGCCGAAGAGCAGCGATGCCGGCAACAGCATCGAGCCGGTCGTCAGGTTGAACCAGCCGAAGGCCGCGCCGCGTCGTTCGAGCGGAGCCAGATCGGCGACCAGCGCCTTTTCGACGCCCTCGGTGGACGCCATGAAGAGCCCGTAGAACGCGAACAGGGCGAAGAGCCATGGACCATTGCGCGCGATCAGGCCCATCGCCAGGTAGAGCACCCCATAGGCGAGATATCCACCGACCAGAAGCCGGATGCGCCCGAAGCAGTCGGAGAGCGCTGCCAGCGGCGTCGAGAACAGCGCGGCCACGGCCGACACGGCCGCCCACAGCAAGGGCACTTGCGCTTCCGGTACGCCGAGTTCCCTCGCCCGCAACAGCAGGAACATGTTCGACGAGTTGCCGAGCGTAAACAGCGCGACCACTACCAGGTAGCGTCGAAAGAGCGGCGGCAGCTCGCCCAGCCGCCAGTCGAAGCGTGCCGCCGGCACGCTCGGGACGGCCGGCTCCCTGATCGCGAGCGCCAGCAGCACGCACAACAGCGCCGGCACCACCGAACACAGAAAGACCTCGCGCAGCGGCAGGCCCATGTCGAGCAAGACCGCCGCGACCACGGGCCCGACGACCGCGCCGGCGTTGTCCATCGCCCGGTGCAGGCCGAAGGCCAGGCCTCGCCGTTCGGCCGAAACACTGGCCGCGAGCAGCGCATCGCGCGGCGAGGTGCGCAGCCCCTTGCCGACGCGGTCGGCGAAGCGGATCAGCAGCAGTCCCGGCCAGATTGTGACGAAGGCGATCAGCGGGCGCGTGAGACCGGCCAGCCCGTAACCGAACAGAATGAAGGGCTTGGCGCGCCGCGTTCGGTCGAAGATGACGCCCGAGAACAGCTTGAGCAGGCTCGCCGTCGCTTCGGCGATGCCCTCGATCAGCCCCAGCGCGCGCGGTCCGGCCATCAACACCGAGGCGAGGTAGAGCGGCACCAGCGGATACAGCATCTCGCTCGCACTGTCGTTGATCAGGCTGATCGCGCCGATCAGCCAGACCGTGCGCGGCAGCGAGCGCAGCGCCGCAATCATCGGCAGCCGGGGTGCGCGGCACGGGCGCGTTCGAGATGCCTCGACAAGTCCGCTTTCTCCGGGTCGATCAGTGTCAGAGCGCGGCCCCGATCCTCACGTCGGTTCGCCCAGCGTGCCGAACTCGATCGGCGTCTTGAAGTAGAAGAGATGCACGCCTTCGGCCCGCAGCCGCTCGAAGAGGCGTTCCGATTGTTCCTCGCTGACCGCCATGACCACCTCGATGGGCTGGTCGGCCAGTTCGAAAAAGCGCACCGAGTGGATGCGCCGGTGGTGGCCGAAGCCTTCGACACCGGACATCATCGTCGCGCCGGGCAGATCCATCTCCTCGGCGAGATGGATCAGCCAGTCGCCGACTCGCTTGCCGCGGTGGGTCTTGTCCTGCTGCGTGAAGAAGGTGATCTGGTAGCCGTTCATGAGGAGACCTCCGCGATACGAGAGGATCAGGCGGACTTGACCGCCTGCCAGGTCAGCAAACCGGCGAGCGTCATCAGGAGCGAACCGGTGACGTGAATGGCGATGGCGCCCATCGCCCAGTTCAAGCGGCCTTGCTGGAGCAGCGACACGACTTCGGCCGAGAAGGTCGAGAAGGTCGTCAGCGCGCCGCAGAAGCCGGTGATGATCAGCAGGCGCCATTCCGGCGCGATGTCGGGCGCCTGTGCGAAATAGCCGACGGCGAGGCCGATGACGTAGCCGCCGATCAGGTTGGCGGTCAGTGTGCCGGGCGGCAGCAGCGGGAAGAGGCTGTTGAGTCTGACGCCCAGGCCCCAGCGCAGCAGTGCGCCGAGTGCCGCGCCGGCAGAGATGGCGAAAATGGGTTTCAGCATGGCCCGTCCGATCGTTGTTCTTGCTGGACGGGCGCGCGCCTACGCAACCCGTCCGGGGTCTCGCGTAGGCATCATCAGCCCGCAAGGGCGGTTCGCCAAGAGGTGCGCGGCCGGAGGCATGCCATCTCCGCGGCGCATTCTGCCATAAACCCTCCCCGAAGGAGTGCCGCTGCCGGGCGCGGCCCGCCGCAGCCGGCCTGGACGCAAGGCGTGGCGAATCATGATCGAGCGGGTCGGCACGGCGGGTCGATCGTGCCCTCCGAGCCGCGACCGGCCCGACCGGATCGGCCGCCTCGCGCAGCGCGCGGGCGAACGCCGTGCTTGAGCATTGGTGCACCGGCGTACTAGCCTAGGGACATCGGCCCTCGGATCCCGTCGCCCGGTCGACGCCTCCGCCGGCCGAACGCACCCGCGGCGCGACGCGCCATTGTGGGGGGGATCGAGCCTATGAACGAGCGCAATGGACGGTCGGGACTCGTCGACCCTCGCGCCACCCTGGCCAGTTGCGGGGTCGGCGCGGTGGCCGATCTCGATGGCCGTGCCAGCCACGAGATCGTCGAACTGGCCTTCGAAGCGCTGCAGAACCTGGACCACCGGGGTGCCCGCGGCGCCGAGCCCAAGACCGGCGACGGCGCCGGCATCCTGCTGCAGAAGCCTCACGCCTTCTTCGCCGCCCGCTTCGACGGCCTGCCGCCGGCCGAGCGCTACGCGGTCGGCCAGCTCTTCCTGCCGCGCGACGACGACCACCGTGACGAGGCCGAGCGCCTGATCGCGACAGCGGTCGCCGCCGACGGACTCGAGCTCCTCGGCTGGCGCCGGGTGCCGACCGGCGACGCCGACCTGGGACGCAGCGCCCGTGGCAGCGAACCGACCGTGCGGCAGTGCTTCGTCGCCGCGCCGCAAGGCATGGATCCGACCCGCTTCGATGCGCGCCTGTACCTGCTGCGGCGCTCGATCGAACGCGCTGCGCTGGCCGCCGGCCTGGACCGGCGCTCGTTCTACGTCTGCTCACTGGACCGCCGGCGGATCGTCTACAAGGGCTTGCTGACGTCCACCCAATTGCGCCGCTACTACCCGGACCTGTCGCAGCCCGAGGTGGTGTCGGCGCTGGCGTTGGTGCATTCGCGCTTCTCGACCAATACGCTCGGCGCCTGGCACCTGGCCCACCCCTACCGCTGCCTGGTGCACAACGGCGAGATCAACACCTTGCGCGGCAACCGCAACTGGATGCGGGCGCGCGAGGCGGAACTGGCCTGCGAGCGCTTCGGCGCAGAGATCGACGGGATCAAGCCGATCATCGCCGACGGCGACAGCGACTCGGCCGCCATCGACCAGGTGCTGGAGCTGCTGGTGGCGTCCGGCCGCTCGCTGCCGCACGCGCTGCGCATGATGATCCCGGAGGCGTGGCAGCACGATACGGCGATGTCGCCCGAGCGGCGCGCGTTCTACGCCTTCCACGCGATGCTGATGGAGCCCTGGGACGGCCCGGCGCTGGTGGTCGCCAGCGACGGCGAACGCATCGCCGCGGTGCTGGACCGCAACGGCCTGCGCCCCTGCCGCATCCAGATCACGCGCGACCGGCTGCTGGTGATGGGCAGCGAAACCGGGCTGATCGACCTGCCCGCCAACCGCATCGTCCATCGCTCGCGGCTGCGGCCCGGGCAGCTGTTCGTCGCCGACCTCGCCAAGCGCCGGGTCGAGGACCAGGTGGAGCTGTTCGCCCGCCTGGCCGCCCCGCCCTACGCGCGCTGGCTGGCGCAGGAAAGCATCCGGCTCGACCAGTTGCCCGCCGCACCGGCCGCCGAACCCGCCCGCATCGGGCCGGCCGCCGCGCAGCGCGCCTTCGGCTATACGCTGGAGTCGCTGCAGCGCTTTCTCGAGCCGATGGCGCGCGAGGGCAAGGACCCGATCGGCGCGATGGGCGACGACGCCCCGCCGGCCGCGCTGTCGGCCCGCCACCGGCCGATCTTCCAATACTTCAGGCAGATCTTCGCGCAGGTCTCGAACCCGCCGCTCGACTACCTGCGCGAGGCGCTGGTGACTTCGCTGGCCTGCCCGCTCGGCTGGCAGCGCAATCTGCTCGACGCCACGCCGGCCCACTGCCGCCAGTTGCTGCTCGATTCGCCGATCCTCAGCGGCGAGCAACTGGCGCGCATCCTGACGCTCGACCTGCGCGGCGTGCGCAGCGCCCGACTGTCGCTGTGCATCGCTGCCGGCGAGCCGCTCGAGCGGGGCCTCGAAGCCCTGCGGCGAGAGGCCGAACAGGCCATCCGGGGCGGCGCCCAGATCCTGCTGTTGTCGGACCGGGATCTGTCGCCCGAGCGCATCGCGCTGCCGAGCCTGCTGGCGGTCGGCGCACTGCACCACCACCTGATCCGCTGCAGGCTGCGCGTGCGCTGCGGGATCGTGCTGGACAGTGGGCACCCGTGCCGGGTGCACGACTTCTGCACGTTGCTCGGCTACGGCGCCGACGCGATCCATCCCTGGCTGGCCTACGACTGCGTCGCGGCGCTGCCGATCGGAGCGTCCGGCGAGCCGGATCCGGAGAGCGCGCTGGCCAACTACCGCGCGGCGCTCGAGGACGGCATCCTGAAGGTGATGTCGAAGATGGGCATCTCGACGCTGCAAGGCTACCGCGGCGCGCAGGTGTTCGAGGCGCTGGGGCTGGACGAGGCCTTCATCGACGAGTACTTCCCCGGCACGCCCTGCCCGATCGCCGGTCACGGCCTGGCGCATTTCGAAGCACAGGCCCGGGCGCTGCACGAGGCGGCCTTCGCCGAGCCCGCGCCGCACGCCGTGCTGGACGTCGGCGGCGAGCTGTATTGGCGCCGCGACGGCGAGGCCCACCAATGGACGCCGCAGAGCATCGGCCTGCTGCAACAGGCCGCGCGCCATCGCGACGAGGCCGCCTACCGGGCCTTCGCCGCCGCGGTGAACGGCGCCGACCGCCGCGCCCAGACGGTGCGCGGCCTGCTGGACTTCGTCGCCGAGGGCGTCGAGCCGCTGCCGCTCGAGGCGGTCGAGCCCGTGGAGGCGATCCTGCGCCGCTTCTCGACCGGCTCGATGTCCTTCGGCGCGCTGTCGCGCGAGGCCCACGAGGCGCTGGCGGTGGCGATGAACCGGATCGGCGGCAAGAGCGGCAGCGGCGAGGGCGGCGAGCAGGTGGAGCGCTTCGGCAGCGAGCGCGAATGCTCGATGAAGCAGGTCGCCAGCGGGCGCTTCGGCGTCACCGCCCACTACCTGGCCAGCGCGCGCCAGATCGAGATCAAGATGGCCCAGGGCGCCAAGCCCGGCGAGGGCGGCGAACTGCCCGGCGGCAAGGTGAACGAAGGCATCGCCTCGGTGCGCTTCACGACCCCCGGCGTCGGCCTGATCTCGCCGCCGCCGCACCACGACATCTATTCGATCGAGGACCTGGCGCAGCTGATCTTCGACCTGAAATGCGCCAATCCGGAGGCCGAGATCCACGTCAAGCTGGTGGCGGTGGCGAATGTCGGCACGATCGCCGCCGGTGTCGCCAAGGCGCGCGCCGACGCGATCCTGATCAGCGGCGACTCGGGCGGCACCGGCGCGGCGCGCAAGACCTCGATCAAGTCGGCCGGCACGTTGTGGGAGGTGGGCCTGGCGGAGACCCAGCAGGTGCTGATCGCCAACCGGCTGCGCTCGCGCGTGCGGCTGCGCGTCGACGGCGGCTTGAAGACCGGGCGCGACGTGGCCGTGGCGGCGCTGCTCGGCGCCGAGGAGTACGGCTTCGGCACCGCGCCGCTGGTGACGCTGGGCTGCGTGATGCTGCGCAAATGCCACTGCAACACCTGCTCGGTCGGCGTCGCGACGCAGGATCCGGCCTTGCGCGCACGCTTCGCCGGCGAGCCGCAGCACGTCGTCAACTATCTGGGCTTCGTCGCGCAGGAATTGCGCGAGATCATGGCCCGCCTCGGCTTCGCGACGCTGGACGAGATGATCGGGCGGGTGGACCGGCTGCATGCCGCCGCTGAGGCGCCGATCGAGCTGTCGCGGCTGCTGTATGCCCCGCCGCCCGACGACGCGCCGCGTTGCACCCAGGCCCAGCAGCACGGCCTCGCGCGCCACCCGGACCGGCGCCTGATCCGCGCCGCGGCCAACGCGCTGGAAGCGCGCCGGCCGGTGCGCCTCGAGCTGGCGGTGCGCAACCGCGACCGGGCGCTGGGCACGATGCTGAGCTGGCAGATCAGCCGGCGTCACGGCGCAGCAGGCCTGCCCGCCGACAGCATCGTCGTGCGCTGCGCCGGCTCGGCCGGCCAGAGCTTCGGCGCCTTCCTGGCGTCGGGCATCCGGCTGGCGCTGGTCGGCGATGCCAACGACTACGCCGGCAAGGGCTTGTCCGGTGGCACGATCTCGGTGGCACCGCCGCCCGAAGCCGGCTTCGAGCCCGAGCGCAGCGTCATCGTCGGCAACGTCGCGCTGTACGGCGCGACCGCCGGCCAGGCCTACTTCCGCGGCCTCGCCGGCGAGCGCTTCGCGGTGCGCAACTCGGGCGCCATGGCGGTCGTCGAGGGGGTCGGCGAGCACGGCTGCGAATACATGACCGGCGGCGTCGTCGTGGTGCTGGGCGAGGCCGGACGCAATTTCGGCGCCGGCATGAGCGGCGGCGAGGCCTACCTGCTGGATCCCGATCGACGCATGGCGGCGCGCATCAATCCGGACATGGTGGTGCTCGAGCCGCTCGCCGAGGCGCGCGACCGTCAGCTGGTGCTGCGGCTGCTGCAAAACCATCTGGCAGCCACCGGCAGCCGGCGCGCCCAGCGCCTGATCGCCCATTGGAGCGCCGACAGCCGGCTATTCGTCAAGGTCGTGCCGAAGGCCTACGCGGCCGTGATCGAGACGGCCCGGGCGGCCGGCCGCGACATCCGGCAGCCGGCGCCTGCCGCCTTGGCGACCGCGGACTGAGGCGGGAAGCGAGCGGATGAGCGAAAACCACCCGGACGGGTTCCTGCGCCGGCGCCGCGCACCGATCGGCTATCGGCCGGCGGCCGCCCGCATCGCCGACTACCGGCAGGTGCATGCGGAATCCTGGCAGGCCGACGAGGTGCGCGACCAGGGCATGCGCTGTATGGACTGCGGCGTGCCGACCTGCATGGGCGGCTGCCCGATCGGCAACCTGATCCCGGACTGGAACGATCTGGTCCATCGCGGCCATTGGCGCGAGGCCCTCGATCGCTTGCACGCCACCAACAACTTCCCGGAATTCACCGGCTACACCTGCCCTGCCCCGTGCGAGCCGGCCTGCGTGCTGGCCCGCAACGACGAGCCGGTGACGATCAAGTGCATCGAGCGGGCGATCGTCGACATGGGCTGGCAGCAGGGCTGGATCCAGCCGCAGCCGCCGTCCCGGCGCAGCGGGCGGCAGGTGGCGGTGGTCGGCAGCGGCCCGGCGGGGCTGGCCTGTGCGCAGCAGCTGAATCGCGCCGGCCACCGGGTGACGGTGTTCGAGCGCGACGACGCGATCGGCGGCCTGATGTGCTACGGCATTCCCGACTTCAAGTTCGCCAAGAGCCAGCTGGCGCGCCGCATCGATCAGCTCGAGCGCGAAGGCATCCGCTTTTGCACCGGCCGCGAGGTCGGCGTCTCGCCGACGCTGGCGGACTTGCGCCGCGACTACGACGCGGTGTGCCTGGCGCTCGGCGCCCAGGCGCCGCGCGACCTGCCGTTGCCGGGCCGGCAGCTCGACGGCGTGGAACTCGCGCTGGACTACCTGTGCGCCGAGAACCGGCGCCAGGCCGGCCGCCCCGGCGGGCGCGCGATCGACGCCCGCGGGCGGCACGTGCTGGTGCTGGGCGGCGGTGATACCGGCGCCGATTGCGTTGCCACCGCCCACCGGCAGCAGGCGCTGTCGGTGACCCAGATCAGCATCGACGCACCGAGGCCGGACGAGCGCCCGCGGGACAATCCCTGGCCCTGGTGGCCGAAGACGCGGCAGGCCAGCTACGCGCTGGAGGAAGGCGGCACGGCGCGCTTCAATCTCGACGGCGCGGCCTTCGTGGATAGCGACGGCGACGGCCGGGTGGACGAGATGCGCTTCGAGGAGGTGCAGTGGGCGCACGACGCGCACGGCCGGCGCAGCGGCAGGCGCGTGCTCGATGGCGACGTGCGATTGCCGGCCGGCCTGGTGCTGATCGCACTCGGCTATTCCGGCCCGCGGCTCGGTGCGCTGGCCGCCGAGGGCGTCGCGGTCGACCGCTGCGGCAGGCTGGCGGTCGATGCCTCGATGATGACTGCTCTGCCCGGCGTGTTCGCCGCCGGCGACGCCTGCCGCGGTCCCTCGCTGGTGGTCTGGGCGATCGGCGAGGGACGCGACTGCGCGCGCCGGATCGATCTCTATCTCAGCGGCGTGAGCCGCCTGCCGGCCAGCCTGCGCACTGCCCACCTGCCGCTGGGCTACTGACGCGCCGCGACGCTCGCTCGCCGGCGACCCGGACGCGGCGCGTCAATCGGGCAGCAGGACCTTGCCGTCCTTGCTGAACTGGTAGTCCTTGAAAATGTGCTCGGCGCTCAGCAACTGGTAGTTGCCATCCTCGAGCCGGCGCGAGGTGTCCTTCAGGCGGTAGGTGTAGTGGCCGCAGGTCCAACAGTCGAAGTTGCGCATGTGAGTGCACAAGCAGGTCTTTTCCCTGACCGAGATCTTGCGCAGCTCGGGGTGGGCGGCGACGGTCTTGTTGTAGGCCTCGATGTACTGGCAGTGCCCCTTGCTGTCGAGCAGGTAGCCGTAGGCTTCGCAGTTGGGCCGGATGCCGGAGCCGATCGCCGGGCTGCTCTTCAGCATCCGCATCGGGTAGCCGGTGGGCGAGATCTGGTTCACTTCGATCTCGTCCTCGCTGGCCTTGAAATAGTGCTGCTTGACGTCGTCCGGCAGGCCGCATTCGTGCGACACGGTAAAGCGCGTCGCCACCTGCACGCCGCCGCAGCCCGCTTCCAGGTAGTTGACCGCGTCGCTGCCGGTGAAGATGCCGCCGGCCGGGATCAGCGGAATGTCCAGGTGGTTTTCGCGCATCCACTGCTGGATCTCGGCGACGATCGTGGCCAGGTCGTACTCGGCCCAGTCCATGCCGAATCCCAGGTGGCCGCCGGCCAGCGGCCCTTCGACCACCACGTAGTCCGGCAGCCGATCGGTGCGGGCGCTCTTCTTCAGGAACAGCTGCAGCGCGCGCAGCGACGAGACGATGATGCCGAGCTTGACGTCGCGAAAGCGCGGATGGTCCTCGATCAGCGAGAAAGTCCCCAGGTGCAGGCCGGCGGCCAGCGTGACGCCGTCGATGCCGGCATCGAGCGCCGCCCTCAGGCGCACCCGCAGGGTGTCCTTCGGCGCGTTCATGGTCAGCTTTTCCATGCAGTTGATGAACACCAGTCCATCGCCCTGCTTGCGATCCATCGCGCCGCGGACGTGCAGCCGGGTCGCCTCGGCGACCTTGTCCAGATCGAAGCGCACCGCCGACTTGTCCGGATTCGCCACGTTGAACTTGTACAGCTTCAGCTTTTCGCGCACGTACTTGGTCTGGTAGCGGCGGTCGGAGACGGTCTTGATCATCGCGTCCGAGATGTGTCCGATGCCGCCGAGGCGCGCCGCCTCGAGGGCCAGGTCGGCGGTGGAGATATCCACCCCCATGCCGCCGATCATGATCGGCACCACTTCCTTGTCGCCCAGCTTCAATCGGAAATCGTCAACGCACTTCATCACTCGTCCCTCGACCGTCCGCGGCGGGCTTCCGGTCTGTTGGTTCGGCAAGCGGCGCGCACGCCGTGCCTTTCGTTCGCCGCCGGCCGGTTCGGAACCGCCGTCCGGACCCTCCTTCCGGATTGCGACGACCAATTGGCGAAAAGCCCGCTATTGTACAGCCAAAGGCAGGTCTGTAAGGAATTGTCCGGTCGTCCTAGAATCGCAGCCTGCACCCGCGCACGGACTCTCGCCCGCGCACCCGAACGCCCCCAATGCTCTCTCTCACCTGCCCGCCATGCACAACGAACTGAAGATCTTCTCCTGCAGCTCCAACCCGCGCCTGGTCGCCGATATCTGCCAGCACCTCGGCGTGCGACCCAGCCCGCTCAGCATCTCGCGCTTCTCGAACGACAACCTGTTCGTGCAGGTGGAAGATAACGTGCGCGAACGCGACGTGTTCGT
>JBNLET010000096.1:0-27919 GCA_050305135.1 Rhodocyclaceae bacterium
GGTGCCGCCGGCGTACATGCGGAACTTGCCGTCGGACGGCGTATCGAGCACTTCGGTCGGGTCGGACAGCAGCGTGGCCTCGACGCCCATCTCGGCCATCATCCGCTTCATCACGCGGTAGTTGCCGAGGTAGGTCTCGAAACCGGGCACCAGGTTGATCTTGCCGTTCTTGCCGGGCTCCTTGCCGTCCATGGCGTTCAGCGTGAAGTAGCGCGCCATGCCCTCGAACATGTTGTCCCAGCCGGTGGTGTGGCTGCCGACGAAGCTCGGCGTATGGGCGAACGGGGTGGGGAATTCCTGCTCCAGGTGGCCGGCCTTCTTGGCGTTGTTGATGAAGGCGTTGAGGTCGTCACCGATCACCTCGGCCATGCAGGTGGTCGACACCGCGATGATGTCCGGCTTGTACAGCGCCTTGGCGTTCTCGAGGCCGTCGAACATGTTCTTCTGGCCGCCGAACACCGCCGCGTCCTCGGTCATCGAATCCGACACGCAGGACACCGGCTCCTTGAAGTGGCGGTTGAAGTAGGTGCGGAAGTAGGCCACGCAGCCCTGCGAACCATGCACGTAGGGCAGCGTCTTTTCGAAGCCGAGCGAGCACAGCACGGCGCCGAGCGGCTGGCAGGCCTTGGCCGGGTTGATGGTCAGCGCCTCGCGCTTGAAGTTGAGGTCCTGGTATTCCTGCGTGGTGGTCCACTCGTAGGCCTTCCGGATCTCGTCGTCGGCGTACTTCTCCTCGAACTGCTCGGCCTTGCGCTGCAGGACTTCCTTGTACTCGTCGTTGCGGAACAAGGGATAGCACGGCTGGATTTCATTGACGTCTTGCATCTTTCGCTCCTGGCCCGCGCCGCCAATCCGCGGACACGGGCACGAAGGTTTGGGTATTTGTCGGGCCGGCCTCGGCCGGCCGCTGCCTGGCCTGGCGGGCTGAAGCCCGCCCTACGTCAGGCGGCCTTGGTCTCGGCCTCGGCGACGTCCTTCTTCAGCCACGGCGGGGTCTGCTTGTCCCAGACCGGATTGTTGGTGGTCATGTCCATGTCGCGGGCGAAGATCGCGAAGCCGTCGTAGCCGTGATACGGGCCGGAGTAGTCCCAGCTGTGCATCTGGCGGAAGGGGATGCCCATCTTCTGGAAGATGTATTTCTCCTTGATGCCGGAGCCGATCAGGTCGGGCTTGATCTTCTTGACGAACTCCTCGAACTCGAAGCCGGTGACGTCGTCGTAGAGCAGCGTGGCGTTGCCCATTTCCTTCATCGTGCGGTCGTAGTCGTCGTTGTGGGCGAACTCGTAGCCGGTGCCGACCACTTCCATGCCCAGGTCCTCGTAGGCGCCGATGACGTGACGCGGGCGCAGGCCGCCGACGTACAACATGACCTTCTTGCCTTCCAGGCGCGGGCGGTACTTGCTGATGACGGCCTCCATCATCGGCTGGTACTTGGCGATGACGCGCTCGGCGCCTTCCTTGATCGTGTCGTCGAAGTGGGCCGCGATGGCGCGCAGCGACTCGGCGATCTTGGTCGGGCCGAAGAAGTTGTATTCGATCCAGGGGATGCCGTACTTCTCTTCCATGTGCCGGCTGATGTAGTTCATCGAGCGGTAGCAGTGCAGCAGGTTGAGCTTGGCCTTCGGGGTGTTTTCCATCTCGGCCAGCGTGCCGTCGCCGGACCACTGGGCGATCACGCGCAACCCCATCTCTTCGAGCAGGATGCGCGACGACCAGGCGTCGCCGCCGATGTTGTAGTCGCCGATGATCGTGACGTCGTAGGGCGTGCTCTCGAACGGCTTGCCGTCGCGGTTGCCGAGCACCCAGTCGCGCACCGCGTCGTTGGCGATGTGGTGGCCGAGCGACTGCGACACGCCGCGGAAGCCTTCGCAGCGCACCGGCACGACCGGCTTGTCGAGCGCCGCGGCCGACTTCTTCGACACCGCCTCGATGTCGTCGCCGATCAGACCGATCGGGCACTCCGACTGCACCGAGACGCCCTTGTGCATCGGGAACAGCATCTCGATCTCTTCGATCAGCTTGGCGAGCTTCTTGTCGCCGCCGAAGACGATGTCCTTCTCCTGGAAGTCCGAGGTGAAGTTCATGTCGCCGAAGGTGTTCACGCCGGTAATGCCGACGTAATAGTTGCGGCGACCGGCACGCGAATACTGGCCGCAGCCGACCGGACCGTGCGAGACGTGGATCATGTCCTTGATCGGCCCCCACACCACGCCCTTCGAGCCCGCATAGGCACAGCCGCGGATCGTCATCACGCCCGGCAGCGACTTGCGGTTCGAGGTGATGCACTTCTTCGACTGCTCGACCGACTGGTCATTGACCGCCAGGTGCTTGGTGCGATCCTTCCTGGCTTTTTCCGGGTAAACCTCGAGCACCTCGGCGATCAGGCCTTCGGTCTCTTCACGCGTAAGCGCAGCCATTTCAAACTCCTTTCACGCAGCCACCCATCCGTGGACAGCGTGCATTGGTTCGTCCAGAGCCGGCGGCGTGAGCCGCCGGGCCCGCCTGAAGGGGTCAGGCGGTGGCGGCCAGTTCCTCGGCGGTCTTGCCGACGATCGACTCATCCTCGGCTTCCATGATCCCGAACTCCATCAGCAGCTCTTCGAGCTCTTCCATCTCGATCGGGGTCGGGATGACGAAGTTGGTGTTCGCGTCGACCTTGCGGGCCAGGGCGCGATACTCGTCGGCCTGCTTGTGCTTCGGGTCGTACTCGATGACCGTCATGCGGCGGATTTCGGCGTGCTGCACAGCGTTGTCGCGCGGCACGAAGTGGATCATCGTGGTGCCGAGACGAGCGGCCAGCGCTTCGATCAGCTCGTCCTCGCGGTCGGTGTTGCGGCTGTTGCAGATCAGGCCGGCCAGACGCACGCCACCCGAGTTGGCGTACTTCACGATGCCCTTGGAGATGTTGTTGGCGGCATACATGGCCATCATCTCGCCCGAGCAGACGATGTAGATTTCCTGCGCCTTGTTCTCGCGGATCGGCATCGCGAAGCCGCCGCACACCACGTCGCCGAGCACGTCGTAGAAGACGAAGTCGAGGTCTTCGTCGTAGGCGCCTTCCTCTTCCAGGAAGTTGATCGCGGTGATGACGCCGCGGCCGGCACAGCCGACGCCGGGCTCCGGACCGCCGGACTCGACGCACTTGACGCCGCCATAACCGACGGAGAGGACGTCGTCCAGCTCCAGATCCTCGACGGAACCGGCCTCGGCGGCCAGGTGCATCACGGTGGTCTGGGCCTTGCTGTGCAGGATCAGGCGGGTCGAGTCGGCTTTCGGATCGCAGCCGACGATCATCACCTTCTTGCCGGCTTCGGCCAGCGCCGCGACCAGGTTCTGGGTGGTGGTAGACTTGCCGATCCCGCCCTTGCCGTAGATGGCACATTGACGAAGAGCCATGGTTCTTTCTCCTTGGGTCATGCGTTTAATGGAGGGATAACTTCCTTCCCGGTGCTCATTTCGCAACGCCTGTGCCATACCCCAAGCGCGAACACAATCAATTGATATTTCAGTGGTTTTTTGATCCGCAATGAAACCAGACAGCGGTTCGGCTTGCGACAATACCCGCCCTGTTTGTAGGGCTAACGACAATCCGCGACTGCCGCGCGCGGCACGGCTGCCGATCAATCGCTGCAACCTGCCGGCCGACATCCTGGGCGGCCTGTCCTTCCAGGCCGCGCCCTGTCCTCTGGCCATCGACGGCGTCGCGGAGCTGCACCGCGACCTGTTCGCGGCGCTCGACGAGATCGACGGAAGCGCGCTGCGCAACCAGCGCTTCGAGGACTACCTGACGGTGCATTTCCGGCTCGACCGGCCGGAGGAGATGGGCCACAGCGGCAGCACCGCGCTGGACCGCCGCAAGGCTACCTGGATGCGCGTGCTGCGCGGCTGGCTGTTCGACGCCGACGGCCGCGAGGCGGCGGTGCTGAAGGGCTGGGTCGAGTCGCGCTTCGGCCTGTTGCCGCGCCACCACCGCGAGCGGCTGCGCGAGCCCGGCGACGCGGCCTGGCAGCGCTACGAGGAGGATCGGGCGCGCGGCCTGTACGGCACCTCGGCGCTGGAGGCACAGCTCGACCTGCTGTTCGCCTACACCCAGTACGAATTCGCCCGCCGGCAGGCAGCGGAGCGCTTGTCGCTGTACCGCGGCGTCAACCGCGCCGACGCCTACGAGGTCGTCGCCCACGACGCGGACGGCGAGGTCTGGCTGATGAACAACATCGGCTCGTTCAGCAGCAGCCCCGAGCGCGCCGGCGAATTCGGCGACCAGGTGATCCGGGCCGAGGTGCCGAGCGCGAAGATCTTCTGCCACGGCCACCTGTTCGGCAGCCGGCTGCAGGGCGAGGACGAGTACATCGCGATCGGCGGCCTGTACCGCATCGAGCGCTGCCGCTGAGGCGGCCGCTCACACCGAGCCGGCTTCGACCCGGTTGCGGCCGCCCTGCTTGGCCCGGTACAGCGCCTTGTCGGCGCGACGCAGCAGGTCGTCGGCATTGCGGTCCGAACGGGCCGCCTGCGCCGCGCCGATGCTGATCGTGACGGCGACGCTGCCGATCTCGGTGCGGGCCGGCTGGGAGGCCACCAGCGAGCGGAAGCGGCCGGCAAACTCGAGCGCCCCATCCAGGTCGCTGCCGGTCAGCAGGAAAGCGAATTCCTCGCCGCCGAGCCGCGCGAACACGTCGGTGCGGCGCAACTCCTTCTGCGCCAGCGTGCACAGGTGCCTCAACACCTCGTCGCCGGCCGCGTGGCCATGGTTGTCGTTCACCCGCTTGAAGTGGTCCACGTCGATCATCAGCAGGCTGACCGGGTCCTCGAAGCGCTTCTGCCGCACCAGCTCCTGTTCGCAGCGCTCGATGAACTGGCGGCGGTTGGTAACGCCGGTCAGCGGGTCGGTCGTCGCCAGCCGCTCCAGTTCCCGCTCCATCGCGCGGCGCGTCGAGATGTCCTGGAAGACCACCTCGGCACCGATGCGCCGGTCGCCTTCGCGCATCTCGGTCACCGTCATCCGCACCGCGTAGGTTCGGCCATCGCGCCGCACCAGCGTGTCCTCCACCTGCCGCTTCACGCCGTCGCGCAGGGTCAGGCTGATCGGGCAGGCATCGGCCGCGTACGGGTGTCCGTCGGCGTGGCGGTGCTCGAACAACTGGTCCACGTCGCGATCCAGCGCCTCGTACTCGTCGACGCCCAGCAATTCCAACGCCATCGGGTTGATGAAGATGCAGCGCTTGTCCAGGTCGACGCCGAAGATGCCCTCGCCGGCCGAATCCAGCAGCAACGCATTGCGGGCCGACAGGCGCTCGATCTGCAGCTGCGCCTTGCGTGCCCGCTCCTCTGCCTGGCGGCGGTCGGTGACGTCGAGCTGGATGCCGGCGGCGCGCAGCGGCACGCCGGCCTCGTCATGGTGCATGATCTGACCCAGGCCATGCACCCACACCCAGCGCCCCGGCTGGCGGTGGCGCAGGCGGTACTCGCAGACGAAACGCTCGCTGCGACCCTGCAGATGTTCGACCAGCTCGGCCTGCACCCGGGCCAGGTCGTCAGGGTGGATCAGGGCTTCCCAGCCGTCGAAGCGCGCTTCCACCTCGCCCGGCGCGTAGCCCAGCATGCTCAGGCCCTGTCCCCCCAGGTCGAGTTCGCCGCTGTCGATGTCCCAGTCCCACAGCCCGAGGCCGGCGCCCTCGACGGCCAGGCTCAGCTTCTCCTCGCTGCGCTTCAGTGCTTCGGCGGTATTCCTCGTCGCGCTGATGTCGACCATCACGCCCCGCACCCAGCGTGCCTCGCCGTCCTCCGGCACCACCGTGACGATGTCGCGCAGCCACACCACCCGCCCGTCCTGGGCCAGCATGCGATATTCGAATTCGTGCCCCTGCAGGCTCGCAGTCATCCTGGTGCTGTAGTTCGCAGCCCATTCGCGATCGTCCGGATGCAGGTGGCGCCGCCAGAAATCCGGCTCGTACCAGGACTGGATCGGATAGCCCAGCAAGCGCTCGGCATGGCGGCTGACGTAGGTGAATTTGCCGTCGGCGGCCTCCGCCTCCCACACGATGCCGTCGGTGGAGTCGACCAGGTCGCGGTAGCGCCGACGCTCCTGGATCAGGATCTGCTCGCTGCGCTTCAGCGTCGTCATGTCGAGGCAGACACCGCTCAGCCGCCGCACCCCGCCCTTGCTGTCGCGCACCGCACGGGCGCTCGCGCGCAGGTAGTGGGTGATGCCGCCGCGGCGCACGACGCGGAAATCGACCGCCATCTCGTCGTCGCCGCCGCGGGCTCGCTCGAGCGCCAGCGACAGTCTTTCGCGGTCCCCCGCGGCGACCCGCTCGAGCCAGCAGGCGAGTGAACCGTCGAAGCGCTCGGCGTCGATGCCGTGCAAATGCAGCATCGCTTCGTCCCAGGTGAAGCTCTGCGTGGCCAGGTCGTAGTCCCACACGCCGATGCCGGCCGCCGATGCGGCCACCGAGAAGCGCCGGTTCAGCGCGTCGATGCGCTCGGCATGCTCGCGCAGCGAGCGCTCCGCCTCGCGCCGCGCCTTCAGGCTGACCAGGGCGATCACGACGCCCATGTCCTCGCCCGCCACCGGCACCGCGCTGATCGCCACTTCGTTGCTCTGGTCGGCCCGCCCGATCGACAGCTCGACCTCCTGCGAGGCCTGGCCGCCGGACAGCGCCACCGCATCCGGCAGCTCGCCGGACGCCAGCGCCCGCCCCCGCCCGTCGCTGATCGACAGGCCCAGTTCGCAGATCCGTCGTCCGACCAATTCGGCCGGCCGCGTCAGCAGCAGATCACTGGCCGCGGCGTTGAATTCGCGCAGCCGGCCTGCGGCATCGGTGATCGCGACGCCGACCGGCATCGCCGACAGCATCGCCCGGGTCATCGCCTGTTGGCGCCGGATCCTTTCCTGCGCCTCGATCCGGTCGCTGATGTCCTGCAGCGTGCCGACGATGCGATGACAGGCGCCATCCTCGCTGCGCGGCATCTCGGCCCGCATCTCGATGTGCCTGACGGCGGCGCCGGCGACCGAAATCCGCAGTTGGATCTGCAACGGCACCTGCTTCTGGCAGGCATCCCGGTAGGCGCTATGCACCCAGTCGCGATCCTCCGGATGAATCGCCTGCATGAAAGCGTCGTAGTCCGGCGCCGTCTGCGCAGGTTCAAGGCCCAGCAGGCGGTAGATCTCGTCCGACCAGTAGATCTCGCCGGTGTCCACGTTGCGTTCCCAGCTGCCGATCCGCGCCACCTTCTGGGCCGCGGCCAGGCGGGCTTCGCTGGCCCGGTAGCCCTCCTTCATGTGGTGCAGGTCGGTGATGTCGCGTGCCACGCAGAGCACGCCGGTCAGTTCGCCGCCCTTCGAGCGCATCGGCGTGCGGACGATCTGCACCAGTTCCATGTGTCCGTCGCTGGCGAAGGTGATCCATTGCTCCGACACCGTCTTGCAGCCCGTCTCCAGCACGTCGCGATCTCCGCAGCGGGCGGCATCGACGAACTGGGTGTCGGCAAAATCGGCATCAGTCCGGCCGACGATGTCTGCCACCCGCGCACCGAAGAATTTCTCGAATCGCCGGTTGCAGCCCAGGTAGCGGCCGTCGGGATCCTTCAGCCACACCAGGTCCGGGATGCTGCGCACGACGGTCCTGAAGCGCTCCTCGCTGTCGCGCAGCGCACGGCTGCGCCGATCGACCTCGTCCTGCAGCCGCACCGGCTTCAGCAGCAGACGAAGCGCCAGCACCCACGCCACCAGACAGAATGCCAGCGCCGTCAGTCGCGCAGGCCACCGCTCCGCCGCCGGCAGCCAGCCGCCGCGCGGCGCCAGCGCCAGCGTCCACTGCGCGTTCGGCACGCCGAAGCCGAGCTCTATCGCGCCGGGCGGCATGGCCCCGCCGGACGCCGCGATCGGTGCCTGCGTGTTGCCGTCGCCGGCGCGCCGGGACAGCACATAGGCGAAGCCCCGTTCCGGCAGCAGGTCGATGCCGGTGCCGGCCAACACCCGCTCGACCGGAAAGACGACCGAAACGAAACCCCAGAACGTCGCGTCACCCCCTTCCGCAGCGGTGAATACCGGCATGCAGCCGGCGATGCCTGGCGCCCCGCCGGCCAGCGCAACCGGCCCGACGACGGTCAGCCGGCGCGTCTGCACGGCACGCAGGGCATCGGATCTGGTGCCCCGGTCGTGCAGCAGATCCAGGCCGATCTGCCTTTCGCTGCCGGCCAGCGGCGCAACTTGGCGGACCACTCCGCCCGGCGCCAGTTGCAGCTCGGAAGCGGTCGGGAACTGGCCGAGCAGTTCGACGCCGACGCGCTGGAAATCGTCGATGGCGCCGCCGCCATGCTTTACCAGTATCGCCAGCGCGTGCGCCACCGACAGATTGGCATTCAGGCGTTCGCTCAGCAGCCGCAGATGTGCATGGCCCAGTTCGGCCGCCTCGGCGCGCCTGGCCTGCACCCGGCCATCTTCCCAGCGCAGCAGCAGCCAGCCCGACAGGGCGCCGATCGACAGCAGCAGGCCGGCGCCGAGCAGAATCGCCAGGGGCAGCCGCCCCCGCCTGCCGTCGCCGCCCGTCTTAGCCCTGCGCCCGTCACTCATCATCCACCGCACCCCGCTGCGGATCAATGCCGAATGGAAATTGTACGCTGCATCGCCCCCACGCCACCGCGCGGCATCGCCCTGCCCCGCGAGCGCCGCGACTTCATCCACGCGCCGACGGCCGCGGCGGCCTTTCGGCCACCATGCCGGCCATGAAGCCGTTCGGCCCCGACGACGCGGCGCCTCCGGCCGGCCTCATTCGCACCGCGGCGCGCTCGGCACGCTGCGCCGCGGCCGACGATACATTGTCGCAAATCCGCCAGGCAGCGCGAGCCGTCGCGCCGCCCTCGGGCGACCGTCGGCGGCGTCGATGCGTGCGAAATCGACTTCCCGGCAGGGCCGGTGCCGGCTGCCTTCTGGCCCGGCGATTGCTAGTCCAGAAGCGGTGCGCTGCAATGAACGGGAACGTCCGGCCACCGTCTGGCCTTGCCGCCGGATCGACGTTCCCGAGCCGAATTGGAAGCCGAATCATGAGTCAGTTCAGTTGGGACCCCGAGCGCCACGGCCTGGGCATGGATCACATGGATCGAACCCACCGGGCCTTCCTGGCCCTGGCAAGGGAACTCGAGGACTGCCCCGCCAGCCAGTTCGCGCAGCGGCTGGAGGTGCTGGTCGTCCATACCGAGGAGCACTTCGCGGCCGAAGAGCGCCAGATGAGGGCGACCGACTGCCCGACGCTGCAAGAGCACGCGGCCGAGCACGCGCGACTGCTGTCCGACCTGCGCCGCTTCCTGCAGGCCGTCAAGCGCGGCCGGCCGGCAATGGCCAGGGCCTTCCTGCAGGACGGACTGGCGCCGTGGTTCGACAATCATCTCGGCACGATGGATGCTGCGTTGGCCCAGCATCTGCGGGGCCGCCGAAATGCCGCTGCGATAGACGTTCCGCGCTAGGCCGAATGGCACACCACGGCCGCCTTGCGGCGCATGCGCAGGACACGCCCGGCACTCGCGCCGCCCGCCACCTCGGCGAAACCGTAGCGCCGGAAGAAGCGGATCGCGCGCTCGTTGTAGACCGTCACCACCAGCGCCACTTCACCGGCCGGCGGACATGCCGCCAGCGCCGCCTCCATCAAGGCCGGCGCCAGCCCGGTGCCCATGTGGCCGGGCAGCACGACGATCCAGCGGATCTCCGGCATTCGCTCCGAACGATCGAGGATCAGGAAGCCGCAGGGCCGCCCGACTTGCTCGCCGACCAGCACCAACTGCCGCCGGTCGGCGAGGGCCTGCCGGAAGCCTGCATCGACGCTGGCGACGATCTGCTCGGTCTCGGCATGCGCGATCTCGTCGAAACCGGGCACCACCACGGCCGGATGGATGGCCGCCGCGATCTCCTCGCGCATGATGCCGAAATCGCCGTCCCTGCCGGCGCGAACGAGATAAGCTGACATTGGCTTCGCGTGTGTTGCCCAAGCCCCGAGCATAGCCCTCGCCGCGGCCGTGACCATGTCGGATTGCCCTAATGGCGCAGTGCGGGATTCCGGTAGGCCGGCGCCAGCCGCAGCAGGGCATCGGCCTGCGCATCGCAGCGCTCGCGCACGGCAGTTTCCAGTGCCAGCCACCAGCGCCGGGGCAACGAGTCGACGCCCCACAAGGCCCCGCCGAGCATGCCGGCGATGGCGCCGGTGGTGTCGGCATCGCCACCGCGGTTGACGACGTCCAGCAGACAATCCTCGAACGACTCGGCGGCATCGAAGGCCTGCATGACGGCCCGCCAGGTGTCGACGATGAAGCCGCTCGGGTTGTCGCTTCGCCGGCCCCGGAAGGCGAACGCCGGCAGGCGCTCGGCAAGCCGGCCGGCCCGTGCCAGAGCGACCGACCGGCCGGTGCCGCAGATCAGGTCGGACAGCATCTGCACCAGGCAGACGACCGCCGCATCGGACAACGCGTTGTGATGGGTCACCCGCGCCTGCACCAGCGCCGCCTCGGCCAGCGCCTCGTCCGGCGCGCCGGCCAGCGCCAGCGCCACCGGCAGGCAGCGCATCGCGGCACCGTTGCCGGCGTCTTCCGAGCACGGCACCCGGCTCTCGCCGCTGCGGCGATAGTGCAGGATGCCGCGCCGCACGGTGTTGCCGATGTCCACCGGCTTGGCGTACATCCAGCGGTCGAAAGCCCTGGCGCAGGCCACCGCCTCGACCCGGCCGGCGCCGGCCAGGATCGCGTCGCCCAGCGCCAGCGCCATCGTCGTGTCGTCGGTCACCTGGCCCGGCCGCAAGCCGAGCCATCCGCCTCCCCGGATCTCGCTGTGCCGGCCGCCGTTGCGCCGATTGGCGGCGGCGATCTCGCCCGGCGTCATGAATTCGACGGTGGCGCCCAGCGCATCGCCGATCGCCAGGCCCAGGTAGGCCCCGCGCGCCCGCCACCGGAGAACCTCGGACTCAGTCCTCGGGGCCGAAGCAGGCATCGTATTCGCAGCACACCTCGCAACTCGGCGAGCGGCAGACGAACAGACCCTCGGTCTCGCACAACTGCCGGTAGAGGAACTTCTTCCACTTCATGTCGCGCTCGTTGCGCGCCGCCAGGGTCGGAAAATTGCGCCGCATCAGCGCGCCCAGCTCGCCGCGCGAAGCCAGCCCCAGGTCCTGCCACAAATGGTCGGCGCCAAGGGAGCCGAAGGCGACGACGACCGCCATGTCGAGCGAGCCTTCCACCGCCAGGTCGGCGTGGTTCTGCAGCAGGCGCACTAGGTCGTCCAGTTCGAGCGCGCGCTCGCGCGCTTCCGACGGCGACAGGTCCACATCCTCCGGCAGGCGCCAGGCGAGGCGAGGGAAATGGGCCGCCAGCCGCGCTTCGAAGCCGTCGCGGCCGAGCCCGAAATCGGCCGGCAGGCAGCCGCGCCCCATCGTCCAGCCGGCCAGCAACGAGGCCAGCGTGGCATCGTTCGGATGTCCGGCGGCCCTGCTCATCAGGTGGCCCACCATCGCCGCGCGCGGCGCGTCGGCGCGCTGCCGGATCAGCTCAACTTCGCTCATGTCCGCCATGACGGCCTCCCCAAGCTTTCGGTAGGTGGCCGCGGAGCGCTCGACTCCGCGGCCGGACGGCATCAGGACAGGTCGCCGGTGCCGTATTCGACCAGGATGTCCTCGTCGCGGACGATGCACTGGCAGGCCAGCCGGAAGTCCGGCGCCAGGTCGTCCACGTCCATGCGATCCAGGTCTTCCTGCGTGACCTTCTTCAACTCCTTCAGCACCGTGCGCTCCTTCGGCGTCAGGTGACCGGCGTGCTTCTTCTTGTGCTGGTCGATGACGGTAACCTTGATCAGGCAGGTGCCGCACTCGCCGTCCTCGCAGGAGAACTCGATCGGCACGCGGTGGTCCTTGGCGACCTTGAGGATCGTCTCGGTGTGGCTGCCGGCCGGCGCGTAGACGGTCTTGTCGCGGTGCTCGGGGCTCGTGAAAGTAATGTTTGGCATGTTGATACTCCGCATCGAAGCGTGGTGGATGAATTCAGCCCGGGCGCACGACCACTTCGCCGCCCAGCACCTGGGCCTGGCAGGCCAGCCGGCAGCTGCGCGGCGCCAGGTTGTCGGACAAGACCTGGTGCTCCAGCACCGAGGGCTGGGCGAGGTTCTCGGCACCGGCGACGATCTTCATCATGCAGGTGCCGCACTCGCCCTCGCGGCAGCCGTAGGTGATGCCGGCACCGACCTTTTCGGACACCTCGATCAGGCGCGTGCCGGCCGGCACCGTGACGGTGATGCCGATATCCTCGAACGTGACGTTGGCCTTGGGCATGGGACTTCTCCGCTGTTGATTGAGCTGCTCAGGCCAGTTCGGCCATGTCGACGACGCGTCGCCGCGCAGTGCCGGTCAGATGGGCGCCGATTTCCCGCCCCAGCGCCCGGCAGCGCTCCAGGTCGTCCTCGGTGGGATTCAGCTTGACCTTCAGGCCCTTCACCGGCACCCGCATCTTCAGTCCGCGCAGCCGGTCCTCGACCAGGCCGACCGCCTCGCCGCTCCAGCCGTAGGAACCGAAGGCGGCGCCGTACTTGCCCTTGACGCCGACCCGGGTCAGCGAGGACAGCAGGTCCCACACCGGCTTGACCGCGTCGGCGTTCAGCGTCGGCGAGCCGAAGGCCATGCCGTCGGCCTCCTCGATCAGGTCGACGAACTGGGCCACGTCGCTGACCTGCAGGTCGTACAGCGAGACTCGCAGCCGGACCACCTCCTCCGCCCCCTCGGCCACCGCGCGCGCCATGCGGGCGGTGTTGCCGTAGGCCGAGGCGTAGAACACCAGCAGCGTCTTCTCCTCGCCGCGGCTGCCCAGCTCGGGCGTCGCCAGGCGGCGGTAGCGGGCCATGTAGTCGCAGGGATTGGCGCGCAGGATCGGGCCGTGGGCCGGCAGGATGGCGTTCGGCGCCAGCGCTTCGAGCTTGTCCAGCGCCTCCAGCACGTGGGCGCGGAACGGCCGCATGATGTGGTGGTAGTAGTAGTCGAACGAGAAGCCGAAATCGCCGACCCGGTCGTTCCACAGCCGGTCGTCGCAGAAGTGGCAGCCGAAGACGTCGCCCGAGAACAGCATGCGTTCGTCCTCGAGCCAGGTGCATTGGGTGTCCGGCCAGTGCAGGTAGGGCGTATTGACGAAGGACAGCCGGCGCCCGCCGAGCTCGACCGCATCGCCGTCGTCGACCGGCGTGTAGTCCGGCTCGGTGCCCAGTTCGCGCACCAGCGCCTTGAGGATGGCCGGCGCCCGGTTGGACAGCACCAGCTCGGCCTGCGGGGCGCGCCGCATCAGCTCCGGCAGCGCGCCGGAGTGGTCGGGCTCCAGGTGGTTCAGCACGATGACGCGGATCTCGTCATAGCGGGCGACTTGTTCGAGGCGGGCGAAGAACTCGTCGGCAAACTCGATCTTGACGGTGTCGATCACCGCCACGCCGTGCTCGCCCCGCACCGCGTAGGCGTTGTAGCTGGTGCCGTTGGCGGTGCTGAGGATGATGTCGAAGCGGCGCATCAGCGGATCGAGCGCGCCGATCCAGTGCACGCCAGGCGCGATCTCCACCGGCTGCCCCGGCACGACGACGGATGGATGGCTCATGACGGCCCCTCCTCCATCGGGCACGCCACGCTGGCCGCCGCGCAGCCCTCGCCGAGCGGCTCCGCGTCGGCGGCCAGGCCGATCCAAGCCGCCACCCGCCCGCTGTCGAAGCCGACCATGCGCTGGCCGTCCTCGCGCTGCATCAGCGGACGGCGGATCAACAGCGGCTCGGCCAGCATCAGCGCCAGCGCCTGCTCGCGATCGAGTGCCGCGGGATCGATCTCGCCGCTCTTCACCTTCGGCGCCGACAGGTTGAACCAGACCGCGACCGGCAGATCGCCGAAGAAGGCCAGCAGGCGCTCGGCGGTCCACGCCTCGTCCAGCAGGCTGCGCACCTCGAGCCGGTGCCCGGCCTGGCGCAGCAAGGCCTTCTGCCGCGCGTTGCCGGCGCAGCCGGGCTTCTCCCAGAACAGCAGCGAACTCACTTGGCCGCGCCGGCGTTGGCTTCGGCGATGCGCGCCTTCTCGAGCAGCGTCAGCGCCAGTTCCATCGGAATGCCGGTCAGCGAGCCGGGCGGATTGAGCGGCTCGCCGTACTCGTCCAGGATCGCGCCCTCGATCGGACAGATGCTGGCGCACTGCGGATCGTCGTGGTCGCCGATGCACTCGGTGCAGCGATCGGCGACGATCTCGAAGTGCGGCTTGGCCTCGATGATGGCCTGGTTCGGGCAGAGCGGTTCGCAGGCCCAGCAATTGACGCAGGATTCAACGATTTCGAAAGCCATCTCGGGCTCCTTGGGATGTCCGCTCGGCGGCCACGGCCGCCGTGGTTCTTGCGCGGGCCGGCAGCACCGGCCCCGCGCGTTCAGGCCGCGCAGGCCGCATCACAGCCCTTCGGCGCCAGCCTGCCGGCGGCGGCCAACTCCTCGTACACCGCGGCACAGGCGTCCTCGATCGGTTCCATCGCGTGCTCGCCGTTGGGCATGATGCCGGCCTGTTCCAGCATTCCCCACGGCTCGAAGCCGATCTTCGAACAGAGCACCACCTCGCAATCCGACAAGGCCTCGATCGTGCGTGCCAGCACCGACTCGCCATCGCCGCAGCTCTCGTCGCCGGCGCAGTAGAGCTCGGTCTTGCGATGCGACAGGAAGCGCACGCCGTCCTCCGAGGCCTCGTACACCAGGAATTCCCTGGCGTGGCCGAAGTGCTGGTTGATCACGCCCTGGCCGCTGCTGGCCACCGCGATCTTTAGCGGGCGCAGGCCGAGCCTGGCCTCGACCGGCGCCATATCGACCTTGGCGGCCTTCTCGGCGCGCTTGGCGTTCAGCTCGGCGGTGATGCCCTCGCGCACGGCGGCGCGCATCTCCATCGCCTTGTCGTAGTCGATGTTCATCGCGGCGATCTTGTCGAGCGTGAACTCCTCGCCGCGATCTTCGCCCAGCAGGCCGACCGCGTCGGCGCGGCACTGGCGGCAGTGGCGCATCATGTTCATGTCGCCGGCGCAGGCGTCCTGCAGGTCCTGCAACTCCTCGGCGCTCGGGCCGCGCTGCTCCATCAGGCCGTAGAAGGTGCCGTGCTCGGCCTCGGCGATCAGCGGCATGACGTTGTGCAGGAAGGCGCCCTTGGCCTTGACGACCTTCGACACTTCCTTCAGGTGCTGGTCGTTGATGCCGGGGATCATCACCGAATTGACCTTCACCAGGATGCCGCGCGCGGTCAGCATCTCGAGGCCCTTCTGCTGCTGCTCGATCAGGATGCGGGCGCCTTCGACGCCGAAGACGCGCTTGTTCTGCCAGAACACCCACGGATAGATCTGGGCGCCGATCTCCGGATCGAGGCAGTTGATCGTGATCGTCACGTGGTCGATGTTGTGCCTGGCCAGTTCCTCGACCGACTCGGGCAGCGCGAGGCCGTTGGTGGACACGCACAGCTTGATGTCCGGCGCCTCGTTCGAGAGACGGCGGAAGGTCTCGAAGGTCCGCTCCGGGTTGGCCAGCGGGTCCCCCGGACCGGCGATGCCGAGCACCGTCATCTGCGGGATCGTCGCCGCCACGGCCTTGGTCTTCATGACCGCCTCGTCCGGCGTCAGCAGCTCGGACACCACGCCGGGGCGCGACTCGTTGGAACAGTCGTACTTGCGATTGCAGTAGTGGCACTGGATGTTGCAGGCCGGCGCCACCGCCACGTGCATGCGGGCGAAATAGTGGTGCGCATCCTCCGAATAGCAGGGATGGTCCTGCACCTTGGCGCGGATCGCGTCCGGCAGGTGCGAGAGCTGATCGTCGGAAGAACCACAGGAATGCGAGCTGCAACCGCCGCCGCCGGCTTGTGCGGCTTCTTGTCCGAGCACGGGAAGTTCCATCGGGGCATCCTCACTGGGGGTCGTGCCCAGACTCCGCAAGCCCCGTGCCGCACTTCGCAAATTATTATTTTTCAATCACTTGGATTGCAAGCACGGCTGGCTGCGGGCGGAATTGTGGGACAAGCGACAGGGCTGCCTGTGGCAGAGCCCACAAGCCCCGACGATCGCCTACACAGCCATTGCACGGTCGCCGACACGCGGGGCATGCGGCGCGTGACGACTCGGACCGAAACCGACGGCGCGGCGATGAAGTTCCTCGACGTCCTGCGTTCGGACTGGGATACCGGCTTCCCTTGCTAGCGCATCGCCCATTCTTGGCGTCCATTTTTCGGGGACAAGCTCATGCCAGAAATGACCCGCAATCGCGGCCAACTCGTCGGGGTGTGAGAAATGCGGGCTAGCTGTGCGAGGAAATCGAAGTTCAGGGACGGCATCGCGGCGGCCCATCGGTGCCTCAGGCCGCCGGCGACAACAAGAGCAGCCGGAGATTGGCGAACGAGCGGAAGCCCTTGTCAAAGGTCGTCATCTCGCAATCGGTGGCTTGGGCCAGCGCGGCGAGCCAGGCATCCGCCCACAGGTCAGGAGTGGGTTCGCGACCTTCAATATTGGCGCGCCAATTAGCGGAGTGGGTCATTGGTACCTGATCGACAACCACGATACGGGGGTCATCAATTAACTCCTCCAGCACGTCCCACGCCTGCTCGGGGCGAAGGATGCTGGAGCCCATTACGCGAACGTTGGTCAGCAGCCGCAGCAGTGCCATTTGAACCGGCAGGCACAGACCGACACTATCGTCCTCGCAGCCATCCCACCAAGCGCTGGCCGGCGCGTGGTGGGCGTGACCCTCGGCTAGCAACGGTAGCAAGACGTTGGCGTCAGCGATGGCGCGCATTGGCCCTCGCTACTTCGGCCTCGTCCTGCGCTTCGGTGTCCAGACGCTTGATCTCCTCTGGACCGAGCGCTCGCAACGGGGAGTCTGCGGCAAGTTTGATCGGCGGTTTGGTCAGCCTTCGGCGAGTCGCCGGCGCATCCAGTTCACGTCTAAGTGCGTCAATGACAAGCTGTCGCAGACTGGAGCCGCGTTCTACTGCGGAAATCTTGGCCCGGCGAAGGACATCATCCGGGAGATCAATGGTAGTGCGCATAAATGTGCTTTCCTGTATTTATGTAGAAGTCTGGGCGGCTTGCACATGGGTGTCAATATCGAACCAGTTGCTGGCGCAAGGGCGCGTCCAGGCATTGCGCCAGCATCAGGGCTCGATCTTTCGAGCCCTTGCCTTCGCGCACAATGATCATCGCGTGTACGGAATCTGTGTTGCGGCCGAAACGCGACGCTCGTTCACGAGCCACGACAGAAAGCCTTCGAATCGGCTGCCACCCGGCTCAAGCGGATGCCGCAGGCCGTGGAACCGAATGTACGCGCGATACGGTTGAGCGGTCCGCGCCCGGCCCAAGCGACTGCAGCCGGGTCGTGCGGCGGACCGGGATCCGGCTGGGCACGGCCAGCCCGATCGGGGCATGCGGGGCGCCACATCGCCGGCAAGCAATGCTATAAGGGCACCAACCTCACGTTTCCCGCCAAGGATCCGGATGGCCATCCAGAAGAGCATCGTTCGCCGTTATCTGTTCATGTCGATGCTCGCATCGACGCTGCCAGTGCTGACGATCGGCCTGCTCTACGACCGCTTCACCAGCAGCGCACTGGAGCAGTTGCTCGGCGAGAAGATCTCGGCGCATCTGACGGCCACCGCAAACCGACTCACGTCCTACCTGGAAGCGCGGCGCTATCAGGTGGAAACCTTGGCCAGCTATCCGGGGATGGCCGATCTGGCCGGCCACGGCAGCGGCGAAGTCGAGGCGTTGCTGCAAATCGAATCCGATACACCCGACCTCTACGGCATCCTGCTGTTCGATGCTGCCGGCGCCCTCCATCGCGTCGTACCGGGTCAGGCGGCCTCCGGCCCCCCGTACTGGGCCGACCGCCCGTTCGAGTACCGGCGCCTGCCGCATACCGCGCTGGACGAGACCAAGATCATCGGGCCGCTGCCTGCGCGCAATGGCGATTCCGGCTGGATTCTGGTGAGCCACCCGCTAGCGGGCCGGCGGTCCGGCGATGCGGCAGGACAGATCGCGCTGCATGTGCGCCTCGCGTCGCTGACCGAACAACTCGGCAGCAGCGTCGCCGCCGGCGCCCTGCAGCCGCTATTGCGCACGCCCGCCGGTGACTTCAACAGCGTCGGACGCAGCGTGATCGCACATGGCAAGCTGATCCCGGGTCCCGAGATCCTGCCCGGCTGGCGACCCATGCTCGAGGTGGAGTCGGTCAGCGTACTCGAGGACTTCGCGCGCGAACGCCATGCCCTGCTGTTCTCGGTCCTGATTAGCGCAGCGCTCGTAGGCTTTCTCTTCTACCGTCTGTCGCGCACCCTGCGCAGGCGCGTCAGCGTGCTGCTGAAGGGGGCGGATGCCATCGCTGCCGGACAGCTCGATGAGCGCATCGACGAACGCGGTGCCGACGAGATTGCCTCGGTTTCGAGAGCTTTCAACGCAATGTCGATTCGGCTCAAGGACTACCTGGCGCGCGCCGTGCGCATGGAACGGCTGGCCGTGCTGGGCGAGTTCGCCACCGGAATTGCGCACGAGATCCGCAATCCCCTGGCGGCAATCAAGACCAGCGTGCAGGCCCTGATGCGACGCGAACAGGAACCCAGGCGCGTCCGGTTGCTGGCCGACATGGAAAAGGAGATCGACCGCCTGGCCCGAGTCGTGAGCGATCTGGTCGACTTCGGCCGACCGCGCGAGCCGTCCACAACGGTGGTGTCGCTCGGCGAACTGTTGCGAAGTGTCGCCACGACCCTCGAGCCCGAGGCACAAACCCGCGGCCTTACCCTGGATTGCGCCGCCGAGGTCCTTTCAAGCGTCGAGGCCGACCCCGACCATCTAAAGCAGATCCTCCTGAATCTGGTGCTCAACGCAATGCAGGCCACACCCGCCGGCGGCCGCGTGAGCCTGCGCTCGCACGCCGAAGCGGGCAGGGTCATGATCGAGATCTGCGACACCGGCTGCGGCATACCGGCCGAACTCATCGGGCGCATGAGCGATCCGTTCGTCACCACGAAGACCCGCGGCGTCGGGCTCGGACTAAGCATCTCGAAGCAGTTGTGCGAGCTGAACCATGGCACGCTGAGCATCGCGAGCAAACCCGGGCGCGGGACCGTGGTACGCATCAGCCTGCCCGGCCCCGGAGACCATGCCGAATATCCTGATCATTGACGACGAGAGCAGTTTGGTCGGTTCCGTGCGCTTCGCGCTGGAACAGGAGGGCTACACCGTGCACAGCGCCGATAACGGCGAGGCCGGCCTGCTTGCGATTGCGGAGTTCCAGCCCGATCTCGTGCTGCTGGACCTGCGCCTACCCGATCAGAGCGGCCTCGATGTACTCGAACGGCTCGCGCCCCGGCCCGGCGATCCTCAGGTAGTCATGATTTCCGCGCATGGCGACACCCGCGCCGCGGTGCGGGCGGTGAAGATGGGCGCGGCCGACTACCTCACCAAGCCGTTCGATCTGGACGAACTCCTGCTCACCATCCGCACGGCGCTGGAGAGGCGCCAGATGGCGAGCGAGATCGATTTCCACCGCCGCTCGCTGCTGCGCGATTCCGGCATCGTCGGCGCCAGCCCGGCGGTGCGCGAATTGTCGGCCACGATCGGCCGGGTCGCGGCGAGCAGCGCAACGCGCATCCTGGTGCTCGGGGAATCGGGCACCGGCAAGACCCTCGTGGCAAAGGCCATCCATGCCGGTAGCGCACGCGCGAAAGAAGCATTCATCGAGATCAATTGCGCCTCGCTACCGGAACAGCTGATCGAGGCAGAATTGTTCGGCGCGGAAAGAGGCGCATACACCGGCGCCCACCAGCGTCGTATAGGCCTCGTCGCGCTGGCGGACAGGGGTACGCTGTTCCTGGACGAAATCGGCGAATTACCGCACGCGTTGCAGGCCAAATTGCTGCATTTCCTGGAGAACGGCCAGTATCGACCGATCGGCTCCGCGAGCTCCCGGCACGCCGATGTGCGAGTGGTGGCGGCGACCAATCGCGACCTCGCTGCGGAAGTGGCCGCCGGCCGTTTCCGCGAGGATCTGTTCTATCGCCTCAACGTGATCTGCCTGCGCGTGCCGCCGCTGCGCGAGCGTGCTACCGACGCCATCGAACTGGCCGAACATTACGCCGCCCAGAACGCCCGTGAGGAAGGCGGAGCGGGCATTCGCCTGACCGCCGACGTCTGCGCCGCCCTGCTCGCCTACGACTGGCCCGGCAATGTACGCGAACTGAAGAATCTCATCGAACGGCTGACGATTCTCGCGCCGGGCCGCGAAATTGGGCGAGCCGACCTGCCGGGGGAGATACTCGCGGCGCAGGCGCGCAACGCCGCCGCGCAGGCCGGGGATTCAACACCGGCGGACCAGCGCGCCACGATCGGCGACCGGCTCGCCGAGGCAGAGCGCGAACTGCTCGTCGCCGCGCTCGCCGAATGCGGCGGCCACAAGGGACGCGCAGCCGACAAACTCGGCATCTCGCGCCACGCCTTCAAACGCCGCCTGCAACGCCTCGGCATCGACTGAGCGGAATCCGCTCGACGGCGTCCGCGCGCATGAGCGCTATCCGCTCAATTTCCGGCGCCCGGCACTCACACGCGTTGCCCCGTGAATTGCGCGATCGCCCGCCGGGGCCCGGCTGGCGGGCGTTTCCGCCTGTTTGACCAGTCTTGGCACGGCCGTTGCACTGAGGTCTTGAAAACCGGTTCGTGCGAGAACCCGCCAGCGCATCACACAGGGCAGGCCCACGAATCGCGTTACGGAGGAGACAATGTTCCGATCAGTCTGCGCTCGAGCGACGCATGCCGCCTGCTTGCCCCTGTTCCGGCTCTGCCGCGGCTGGGCAGCGCCTGCGGCGCTTGCTGCAGCCGTGTGCGCCATGCCGACGGCCGCCCAGGCGCGTATCGAATTCGGCACCTCGGCAGCGTCAGCCGACGCCACCGTCGGTTGCATGTTCCCGCTCGCCGGACGCGCGGCGATCTATGGCCGCGACAGCATCGCCGGCATGAAGCTGGCGCTCGCCGAGCTGGCGGCCGCACTGCCGCCGGGCAAGGCGCCGAAGCTGCGCATCCTGGTCGAAGACGACCGCTCCAAGGCCTCGGTGGCAACGCGCATCGCCGAAGACTTCATCGACCGCGACAAGGTGCGCTTCCTGTGCGGCATCGTCAGTTCGGGCGTCGCCCAGGCAGTCAGCCGCGTCTCGGCCGCGCGCGACGTGATCATGATCGGAACCGACCATGCCTCGTCGCGGCTGACCATCGAGGACTTCAAGCGCAATTATTTTCGGGTCAGCAACGACACCTACACCTCAATGGCGGCCGGCGCACGCTATCTGGCCGAGTTGCAGAAGAAACACGGCTGGCGGCGGCTCGCCTTCATCGGCCCGGACTACGACTACGGCCATATCGCCTGGCGCGACCTGGAATGGGCGCTGGGCAGCCACGACGTCGACTACGAAGCGGTCGTCCATCTGTGGCCGCGCCTGTACGAACCGGACTACTCCGCCTATGTCGCCGAGCTCGCCGCCGCGCGGCCGGATGTGATCGTCACCGCGCTGTGGGGCGGTGACTTCATCGCCTTCCTCAAGCAGGCCATCGCCGCCGGGCTGCTCGAGCACACACGCTTGGCCAACTTCGATACCGGCGGCAATTTCGACGTGCTGGCCGCGCTCGGCGAGCATGTGCCGGCCGGCCTGATTCTCTCGGCGCGCCACCACAACAACTGGCCGGACACGGCTCGCAACCGCCGCTTCGTGCGCGACTTCCACGCTATGGAGGGGCGCTATCCGACCTACGCCGCCGAGGGCGCCTATGCCGGCATCATGGCCATCGGCCGAGCCCTGGCGCAGGCGGGCCTGCACGCCGACAACGAGCAGTTGATCCACGCCCTCGAAGGCATGCGCCTTCCATTGCCCGAGGACCCGGACGGCTTCGTCTCGCACATCGACCCCGCCACCCACCAGATCGTCCAGATGCAAGCCATCGGCGAGGTCGTGCCGGATTCCGATTTCCCGCCGGCCAGGATGATGCTCGGCCACTGGGTCGTGTATCCGGCGGACGAACTCCAGCCGCCCGCCGCACTGCTTCGATCGCGCCGCGCCCAGGCGCCGGCCCGCGGCGATCTGTTCGCCTCACCCGCAAGACCCGTTTCAACCACACCAAACAACTAGGAGACCTCCATGCAGTTCACGTACGCCCCCGCCCGCCACCGAGCGCGCCTGACCACCCTTGCCGCTTCCCTCGCTCTGGCCGCCGCCGCCTCCAGTTCCGCGCTGGCCGCAGACAACGGCAAGTTTCGCATCGGCTTCGTTACATTCCTGTCGGGCGCGGCGGCCGGCCCATTCGGCGTACCGGCCGCCAATGCCGCCAAGCTCACCGTCGAGGCCCTGAACAGCGGCAAGCTGATGGCGCCCTACGACAAGAAGGGCATCAACGGCGTGGAGATCGAGCCCGTGTTCATCGACGAGGCCGGCGGCGCGACCAAGCAGACCGAGGAGTTCCGCAACCTGATCCAGCGCCAGAAGGTCGACGGCGTCATCGGCTACATCTCCTCGGGCGACTGCCTGGCGATCGCGCCGGTGGCCGAGGAACTGGGTGTGCCGACGATCTTCTTCGATTGCGGCACCTCCAAGGTCTTCGAGACCGTGAAGACTCCCAAGTACCTGTTCCGAACCGGACTGGACGCGGTGGTCGACAATGTCGCCGCCGCGCGCTACATCGCGGAGACGCGGCCGCAGACCAGGACCGTCGCCAGCATCCAGCAGAACTACTCCTGGGGCCAGGACTCGTGGAGCGACTTCAGCCTCTCGCTCATGCACCTGCTGCCCAAGGTCGAGGTGGTCTCCGAACAATGGCCGAAGCTGTTGCAGGGCCAGTACGGCGCCGAGATCTCCGCGCTGTCGGTGGCGCGTGCCGACATCATCCACTCCAGCTTCTGGGGCGGCGACATGGAAGCGCTCATGCTGCAGGGCTCAGCACGCGGCCTGTTCGACCAGAGTACCGCCGTGCTCACCGCCGGCGAGACGGGCGTCGAGAGCTTCAAGCAAAACGTGCCCGACGGCACGGTGATCGGCGGACGTGGCCCCTACGGCGCCTTCGCGCCCAAGAATGCGCTCAACGACTGGTTCCGCTCGGCCTTCACCACCGAGTTCAAAGCCGACCCGACTTATCCGGCATACAAGATGGTGCAGGCCATCCTGGGCCTGAAGGCCGCCGCCGAGAAGAGCGCCAAGCCCGGCACCATGCCCGGCACCGGGCAGATCCTCGCCGGTCTGGCCGGCCTGAGCTTCGAGGCCCCCAGCGGCACCGTTCACATGGCGCGCAGCCACGGCCACCAGGCAGTTCAGGACGTGTCCTTCGGCGAATATCGCTACGACCCCAAGGCCGGACGCGGCTTCGTGGCCAAGGTCAAGACCTACGCCGGCGACTGCGTGATGCCGCCGGAAGGCAGCAATGCCGGCGAGTGGATCAAGGCCGGCTTTCCGGGCGCCAAGTGCAAGTAAGGACGGCGTAGCCATCGACCGCAACCATTGGGCGCGGGCACGGCAACGCGCCGTGCCCGCCGCAGGCTCCCATGACAAATCTTCTCGCAATCCTGATCGACGGCGCCATCTACGCGTCCTGGCTCTTCTTGGTGGCCGCCGGCTTGACCATCATTTACGGAGTGATGCGCGTGCTCAACATGGCCCACGGCAGCCTCTACGCCATCGGCGCCTACGCGGCCGCCTCCATGGTCGGCTGGTATTTCTCCGGCGATCACGGCAGCCCCTACTGGAGCTACCTGATGCTGGTCGCCTGCGCCGTGGTGGCTGGCACCCTGGTCGGCACCGCCATCGAGCGCGGCCTGTTGCGCTTCATGCACGGGCGCGACGAGATCCTGATGGTGATCGTCACTTATGCCCTGCTGCTCATCCTCCAGGACGCCACCAAGCTGGTATGGGGCGTCGATCCGTATTTCGCCTTCCAGCCCTACCGCCTGCTCGGCCTCACCGATGTCGGTTCGGTGCTGCGCTTCGCCAACTACGACCTGAGCCTGATCGCCATCGCCGTGTTGATCGGCGTGGCCGCCTGGTACGTGCTCAACCGCACCAACAAGGGCCGCCTCCTGCGCGCGGTGATCCACGACCGCGAAATCGCCATCGCCATGGGCGTCAATGTGAGCGCCATGTTCGCCGTCACCTTCGCCGTCGGCTCGGTGCTCGGCGCGCTGGCCGGCGCCCTGACCGCGCCGACCATCTCGGTGACCCCGGGCATCGGCGTCGAAGTCATCGTGATGGCCTTCGCGGTGGTCGTGGTCGGCGGCCTGGGCAGCGTCGGCGGCGCCGCGGTCGGTGCCATCCTGGTTGGCCTGTGCCGCTCCTTCGCGGTCCACGTCGCACCGCAGATCGAATTGTTCGTGATCTACGGCGTCATGTTCCTGGTGCTCGCATTCCGGCCGCAAGGCCTGTTCGGCCAGCCACTCGCACGGAGAATCTGAATGTCCGCCGCCAAGACCTTTTCTGCCTCGAACGAAGCGGCTCTGCTGCTGGCCGGCGGCGCGTTCGCCGCCAGTGCCTGGCTGCTGCCGGCATGGCTCGGCTTTCTCCTCACGCTGGCCTTGGCCAAGGCGCTGGTGGTACTCGGCGTGGTGATCCAGATGCGCGCCGGGCTGGTGTCCTTCGGGCAAGCACTGTTCTACTGCGTCGGCGGCTACGGCGTCGGCGTGCTATCGCAGTCGCTGGGCATCGTCGACAGCCTTGCCCTGCTCGCGCTGGCGACGCTCGCCGGCATGCTGCTGGCGATGGCCTGCGGCTGGCTGCTGACGCGCTACCGCGAAATCTTCTTCGCCATGCTGACACTGGCCCTGTCGATGATCCTCTACGGCGCGCTGGTCAAATCCTCGGCGCTGGGCTCGACCGACGGCTTCAACGTCGCCCCCCCGAGCTTCTTCGGCTGGATGCCCGAAGGTGACGCCCGCACCCAGGCGGTGTATCTGCTCGCCGTCGCAATCGCCACGGCGGTGGCCATCGGCATGCATCGCTTCATGGTTTCCAGCCTCGGCCGGGTAACCGAAGCGGTGCGCGAGAACGAACTGCGGGTCGAATATCTCGGCCTGTCGCCGCGCGCCGTGCTGTATTTCAACTACATCGTGGCCGGTGCGCTGTCGGCGCTGGGCGGGGCCCTGACAGCACTGGTCGGCGGCCACGTGGACCCCGACATGGCGGTGTGGACGACCTCCGGAGAGTTCGTCTTCATCGCCATCCTTGGCGGCACCGGTCACGTTGCCGCGCCCTTCATCGCCGCCATCGTGTTCTCGGTGATCCGCACCTATGCCATCCAGGAGGCGCCTCATTTCTGGCAGATGACCCTGGGCGCGGTGCTGCTGTCGCTGATCCTGTTCCTGCCCAAAGGCCTGTGGAGTTTGGTGGCGCGCCGTCCGGCGCAGGAGGCGGCGGCATGAACGCGATACTCGAAACACGCGGCCTGACGCGCAGCTTCGGCGCCGTGGTCGCCGCCAAGGATCTCAATGTGCGCATCGGGCAGGGCGAGATCGTCGGTGTCATCGGCGCCAACGGCGCCGGCAAGACCACATTCATCAACATGGTCACCGGCTATCTGCCGCCCAGCGGCGGCGAGATCCTGTTCGGCGGCCGTTCCGTTCTCGGCTGCGATCCGCGCGAGATTACGCGGCGCGGCATGGCACGCTCGTTCCAGGTGGCGCAGCTCTTCCCCAAGCTCAGCGTGATGGAAAACGCGCTGGTCGCCCTGGCGATCGCCGACCGCAGCCGGCCATCCTTCCTGCGCCCGCTCGACACGCCCGAGCGCTGCGCGCGCGCCGTCGCGATCTTCGAGGAGTTCGGCGTCGCCCGCTATCGCGATGCGCTGGTCAGCACCGTGCCCCAGGGCGCACGCAAGCTGATCGACATCGCCATGGCGCTGGTCAGCCGGCCGCGCATGCTGCTGCTGGACGAACCGACCAGCGGCGTGAGCGTTGAGGAGAAGTTCGCGCTCATGGACACGGTCATGGCGGCGGTGCGCCTGCACAACGTCACCGTACTGTTCGTCGAGCATGACATGGAGATCGTCGCGCGTTACGTGACGCGCATCATGGCCTTCTACAGCGGCGAGATTATCGCCGACGGGCCGCCGCGCCAGGTGCTCGGCGATGCGCGCGTGCAGGAACTGGTGATCGGCCACCACCTCGACCTCGACGCCCTGGGAGCCGCCGCATGAACGCCGCTCTCGAAATCCGTTCGCTCGACGTCGCCTTCGACCGAGTGCCCATCCTGCGCGACGTATCCCTGGAAGTGCCGGCCGGCAGGATGGTCGGGCTGATCGGCCGCAACGGCGCCGGCAAGACCACTCTGATGCGCGCCATCATGGGCCTCATCCCGTTCCGCGCGGCGCACGTCGCGGCCGGCGGCGTGGACCTGAAAAGACGCAACGCGCATGCGCTGGCGCGCGCCGGCATCAGCTACATGCCCGAAGACCGCCGGCTGATCCCCTCGCTGACGGTCGAGGAGAACATGCTGCTGCCCGCCTGGGCCAACGGTATCCGCGACGCCGCGCAACGCCTCGAATGGATCTACGGCCTGATGCCCGAGGTACGCGAATTCCGCGCGCGCCGTGCGCTGCAGTTGTCCGGCGGCCAGCAGAAGCTGGTGGCGCTGGCACGCGCGCTAATGCCCGGCACCCGGCTGCTGCTGCTCGACGAACCCTTCGAGGGCGTCGCGCCGGTGCTCTCGCGGCGGCTCACCGAAGTCATCGGCAGCCTGCGGCAAGAGGGTCTGTCGGTGATTCTGTCCGAATCGGACGACACCCACAGTGCCGACCTGGTCGACCTCGTCTATCGCATCGAGCGCGGCATCGTCAGCGCCGGCTAAATCCCTATCACTCGACGGAAAGGAGTTCTCATGTCCCAATTCGTGTTCGAAACCGCACCCCGGATCATCTGCGAGCAGGGGGGTGCCGAGCGCCTCGGGACCATCGCCCGCGACATGGGTATCGGCCGCCTGTTCCTCGTCACCGACGCAGGCCTGACCAAGACCGGCCTGATCAAAGGCGCGCTGGCTTCGCTGGCCACCGCCGATGTCGCCGCCACCGTGTATTCCGAGGTGCTCGCCGATCCCCCCGAAGTCAGCGTGCAAGCGGCGGTCGAGGCCGCGCGTGCGGCCGGTGCCGACGGCATCGTCGGTTTCGGCGGCGGCAGCTCGCTCGACACCGCCAAACTGGTCGCACTGCTGGCGCGCACGCCGCAGGCGCTGCCCGAGATCTACGGCATCGGCCTGGCGCGCGGACCACGCCTGCCGCTGATCCAGGTGCCGACCACCGCCGGCACCGGCTCCGAGGTGACGCCGATCGCAATCCTGACCACTCCCGACCAGGAGAAGAAGGGCGTGGTCTCGCCGCTGCTGTATCCGGACCTGGCGCTGCTCGACAGCCGTCTGACGCTCGGCCTGCCGCCGGCGGTGACCGCGATGACCGGCGTCGACGCGATGGTGCACGCGATCGAGGCCTTCACCAGTCGGGTCAAAAAGAACCCCCTGTCGGACGCGCTGGCGCTCAAGGCGCTGCAACTGCTGTACGCCAATCTGCCGTCGGCGGTGAGCGAGGGCAGCGACCCCTCGGTGCGCGAGCACATGCTGCTCGGCTCGCTGTTCGCGGGCATGGCCTTCGCCAACGCGCCGGTCGCCGCGGTGCATGCGCTGGCCTATCCGCTCGGCGGCCACTACCACCTGCCGCACGGGCTCACCAACTCGCTGGTGCTGGGGCCGGTGCTCGAATTCAACCTGCCGGATGCGCGGGCGCACTACGCGGCGCTGGGCCGCGCGATCCTGCCCGGGCTGTCCGGCGCCGCCGACGAGGCCGCCGCCGATGCCTTCGTCGCCGCGATCCGCGAGCGGGTGGCGGCGATGCCCTATGCGCAGCGCCTGCGCGAGGCCGG
>JBNLET010000097.1:0-30760 GCA_050305135.1 Rhodocyclaceae bacterium
AAGCCGTCCAGCGGCGAACCCTGCTCCATCTGCAGCCTGAGGTTCTCCTGCTGCAACTCGTGCAGCCGGTAGGCACGATCGATCGCCAGCGCCAGCAGATCGGGCTCGAACGGTTTGGCGAAGAAATCGTAGGCGCCCATGCCGACTGCCCGAACCGCGTTTTCCCGGTCGTGCTGCCCGGTCAGCACGATCACCTTGGTCGAGGGCTGCAGTTGCAGGATCTCGGCCAGCAGCCGGAAACCTTCGCTGACGTCGTCCGGTGCCGGCGGCAGGCCCAGATCCATCGTCACGACCGCCGGTTCGTGCCGGCGCAGCAGTGCGATCGCGCTGTCGCGGTTTTCGGCCGGCAGCGTTTCGTAGCCGTCGAACGCCCAGCGCATCTGCTTCAGCAGGGCCGGATCGTCCTCCACCAGCAACAGCGGCCTGCGTTTCTCTTCCGTCCGTTCCAATGCCTAATCCGTTTCCGTTGCTACTGCCGCAGCGCCACTCTGGGCGCACAGCGGCAGAAGAATCCTCATCTCGGTACCGACCCCGGGCTGGCTGTCGATCTCGATCGAACCGCCGATTTCGCGCACGTACTGGCGGCTTTCGTAGGCACCGATCCCCATGCCGCTGGCCTTGGTCGACCTGAATGGTTTGAACAAGCCGTCCCGCACGAACTCCGCGCTCATGCCGCAGCCGGTGTCGCTGACTCTGACCATGGCCCGATCCGCATCGTCGCGGCAGACGCGAATCGTCACCTTACCGTCATGCGGCGTTGCGTCCATTGCATTTTGCACGATGTGGCCGAGAATCCGCTCTAGCCGATCGGCATGTGCGAGAACCGTCACCACTTCGGCCTGCTCCACCTGCGGTGCGGGCGCCTGGCCGGCCTTGGCAACCGCGATGCGCGTCATCAGCGCCGCCAGATCCACCGGCCGCCGCGGGTCGATCGAGGTCTTCTCGAGCAGTTGCCCCATCAACGCCCGCATCCGGCCCTCGACGTGGGCCACCGTGTCGAGCACGTCCTGCTGGAATTCCGGGTTGTCGCGGTGGCGTTCGGCATTCTTCATCAGCAGCGAGAGCTGGGCCACCAGGTTCTTCAGGTCATGCACGACGAAGGCCGACATGCGATTGAAGGCGTCGAACTTCTTCGCTTCCAGCAGCGCCTCCTGCGCATGCAACTGCGACAGATAGCTGGCTGCCTGCTGCTGTGCGGTCTTCAGCAGATCAAGCACCTCCCAGTCCACTTCCAGCGGCGTGCGCGGCGACAACAGCACGACGAAACCGGCCAGCCTGCCGCCGCAACTGAGCGGCACGACCAGCCAGGCGCTTTCGAGCCGCGACAACCAATGCGGCAGCGACAGGCCTTGGTACAAGTCCCGCCGCGAACGGAACTCCGCCAGGTTGATGATCCAGCCTCGATCGTCGAGAAACCCGGCCAGCGGGCCGGCGGCCGGTTCGACCGCATCGCTCTCGGGCATGTTGAGCCGCCCGCCCGGGCCGAAGTCGCCGGCGGCATCCCGTAGCCAGATACCGCCGCCCGGGCTCTCGACCAGATCGGCCAAGGCCTTGATGACGGCCTCCTCCGGTGCGCGCTCGCCACTGGCGTCGGCCAACGCCTGCGTGAATCCCAGCCACTCGGTGCGGTAATCGTACTTGTAGGCGAACAAGTGCTTCGACAGCCAGACGCGAAACCGCGCCCTGAGCGAACCCGACACCGCCACCGCCAGCAGGCCGAGCAGGCCCGCGAACACCAGCGCAACCTGGAACGCCCGCCCCCAGTCGCCGCCGAAGAACTGCAGGTAGTAGCCGGCACCGGCGACCAGCAGCAGATAGACGCCCGAGGCCAGCAGCGCCGAGGTGTGGAAGACCATCTGGCGCGACACGCTGATGCGGATCTTCCAGCCCCGATTGCGCGCGACGCTCATCGCCACCAGCGGCAGGATCAGCGCATGGGCGAAGCCCCTGACCGCCCACACCGCCGCATCGAGCGACTGGAACATCAGGCCCTCGGCGTACAGATAGATGTCGAACGCGAACGCCGCAGCCAGCCCGAGCGACAGCGGCTTGAAACCCCAGCGCGCTTCGGCCGGCAGGTTGCGGAACAACTGTTCGACCAGCACCAGGCCGAGCACCGCCGCCAGCAGGCTGGTCAGGATCGCGCCGCGCCCGAACCAGGGCAGTGACTCGAGCGGGACCTGGAAAACCGCCAGCGCGCCGGCGATCAGCACCGCCGCGGTCGCGAATCGCCGCAGGAGGCGAGGGTTGGCGCCGGTCGCCTCGAGCAGCACGAGCAGGAATGCGAACCACGCCGCGATGCGGGCGACGTCGAGCAGGCCCGCCAGCACCGCCAGCCAGGACCAGCCGGTGGCGAGCGAGAAATAGGCGCCGACGGACCACAGCGCCCCGGCCAGCACGGCTGCCAGCAGCACGGCGCCCGCCTGGCCGCCGCGCCAGGCCAGCATCAGGTAGAGCGCGAACAGGCCGTGGGCGACGATGGCGAAGGCGTAGCCCGCCCGCGCGACGTCCAGAAGTCCAATGCCGCTGATCAGATCCGACATTCCGCCAGAAAACGAAAAGGTCCGGGTGCATCACCCGGACCGTGGGTGCGGTGCCGGCGGCACCGCCCTTTCAGTGCGCGCCCTGCCCGGTCAGCACGACGCGGACGGTTTCGCAAAGCACCAGCGAGTCCAGGAACAAGGTGTGATTCTTGACGTAGTAGAGGTCGTACTGCAACTTCTGCAACGCGTCGTCCACCGAGGCACCGTACTGGTAGCGTACCTGGGCCCAGCCGGTCACGCCCGGCTTGACGCAGTGGCGGACCGCGTAGAACGGGATCTCCTCGGTCAGCTGATCGACGAAATAGGGCCGCTCCGGACGCGGACCGACCATGCTCATTTCGCCTTTCAGCACGTTGATCAGCTGCGGCAATTCGTCGATGCGGGTCTTGCGCATGAAGCGGCCGAAACGGGTCACGCGGTCGTCGTTGGACTGGGCCCACTTGGGTTTGCCGTCCTTCTCGGCGTCGCGCCGCATGCTGCGGAACTTGATGACGCGGAAGCTGCGGCCGCCCTGGCCGACCCGCTCCTGGTAGTAGAAGATCGGTGCGCCGTCCTCGAGCAGGATCGCGATCGCCGCGACGAGCATGATCGGCAAGGCCAGCACCAGCAGCGTCAGCGACGCCATCAGGTCGAACACGCGCTTGACGAACGCACGGGCGAGGCCCTGGCGAAAGCCCTCGCCGTAGATCAGCCAGCTCGCCTTCAACGACTCTATGCGCACCTGTCCCTGCACGCGCTCGTAGAAGCTGCTGAGGTCGAGCACCTTGACGCCGAGCATCTTGCAGTCGAGCAGTTCGCGCAGCGGCAGCACACCGCCGCGCCGCTCGCGCACCGCGACGATCACTTCGTCCACCTGTTCGCGGCGCACCAGGTCGGCCAGACGACCGGAGAAATCGATAATGCGCGATGGCGTCACGGCCCGCTCGCCGTCCTGCTGCGTCGGGATGAAGCCGACGATCGAAAGGCTGCGGGCCTCCGGCGCCGTCAGGACCCTCTCGACCAGCGCGGCATCCTCGCCGGAGCCCAGCACCAGCACCCGCCGCGCCATCAGCGCGGAACGCTGGCCGCGGTTGGCGATGCCGCGATTGAGCATCACGAAGCCGAGCAGCAGCACCGCCGTCAGCTCGCCCGCCTCGGGCGCGAAATGTCCCCACGGCAGGACGTTGTAGACACCGTAAGCGACCGGCATGCTGACCAGCACCGGCAGCGCCAGCCGTCCGATCACGCTGCGCAGCGAGGCGTCCGCGAACGGCTTGTAGAGGCCGAAGGCGCTGTTCAGCACCATCATCGTCAGCGCGAACACCAGGGCCGAAGGCACCGCCATGCGCCAATCGAGCGAAGTGCCGGCACCACCCTGCAGCACGAAGCCGATCAACAGCCCAATGGCGAGGATGAGCGCATCGATCAACACGCTGAGCAGGCTCTGGAAGGAGATGTGATGGCTGAATATCTTGAGCATTTGGACTGGGGGGCCTTACGTCGATCTTGTCTTTGCCGGTTCCGCCGTCTGCTTTTTCCCGGACCTCGCCGGGCTGCGACGAACGCCGTCTCGATTCGCTGCGGGATGAACCTTACGCCGCCCCCGGCGACAACCGCGTTAAAGACATCACGCCACGCCAGAGCGCGCGGTCATTAGCGATCGAAGCGTGACCGGTCTGGCAGGCGGCGGCATTCAGCACTTGCCAGCAGCGAATCGCCAAGGCGGTTTCACAGGTGCCGGCAAAGGCTGCCCGAAATCTGTCGCACGGCCTGGCCGGCCTGGGGAAACAGCTTTCCGAGCGTGACGAATCCATGCACCATGCCGGCGTGCACGTGGTGCTCCACCTCGACGCCCAGTTCCCCGAGGCGCTTCGCCAGTGCCCGGCCTTCGTCGACCAGCGGGTCGCACTCGGCATTGATCAGGCACAACGGCGGCAGCGCGGCCAGAGCATCTTCGGCAAGAATCGGCGAGGCGCGCCAGTCGAGGGCGTCGCCCGGATGGGGCAGGTAACGCGTGACGAACCAGTCGAGCGTTTCCTCGTCGAGGAAATAGCCTTGCGCAAAGCGCTTGCGCGATGGCGTATCCGCGTACATGTCGACGCATGGATAGATCAGGCACTGCAGCCGCGGCGGAGCAAAGCCCTCTTTCAGCGCGCGGATGGTGGTCACAAGCGCCAGGTTGCCGCCGGCACTGTCGCCGCCGATCGCGACCCGCGCGGCATCGCCGCCGATCTCGCCAGCATGCTCCAGCACCCAGCGGTAGGCCAACGCCGCATCGTCCACGGCCGCCGGAAACGGATGTTCCGGCGCCAGCCGGTAGTCCACCGACAGCACCACCACGCCAGCGGCGTTGCACAGCTCCCGGCACAGCACGTCGTGGGTCTCGACACTGCCGATGCACCAGCCGCCGCCATGCAGGAAGACCAGCACCGGCAAGGTCGCCGCCGGCGCCAAATGGAGCGGACGATAGGCTCTCGCCAGCAGCACGCCCTGCCCCCGTCCGGGCCGCCCGATCGGCACCTCGAGCACCGACGCGACGGCCGGCAGATCCGGCTGGAAGGCGTTCTGCAACTTGACCATCGAGCGGCGCGCCTGCTCCTCGTCGAGTTGGTGGAACTTGGGCGCGCCGACGCGATACACCATGTCGAGCAGCGACTTGGCATTGGGATCGAGCATCATCGGAGAATCGGAGGCGTCAGGGAGAATGGACCGCCGCAGGCCGGGCGAGCTATGATGCGCGGCTTCGCGAAGCCGGCCGAAGCGTCTCTGGTGCCGGGAGAGGGACTCGAACCCTCACGCTGTCGCCAGCGGCGGATTTTGAGTCCGCTGCGTCTACCAATTCCGCCACCCCGGCTCGGAAGGCCGCGAATTATCACCCATCAACGGTAGCCCAGCAAGCGCCATGCCCCTCACCCTGGACGATTTCGACTACTCGTTGCCCGAGCACCTGATCGCGCAAGCGCCGCTGGCGGAGCGTTCCGCCAGCCGCCTGCTGACGCTCGAAGGCGGCCGGCCGCGCGATCTGGCTTTTCGCGACCTGCCCTTGCAGTTGCACAAGGGCGACCTGATGGTGTTCAACGACACGCGGGTGATCCACGCCCGGCTGCACGGCGTCAAGACCACCGGCGGGCGCATCGAGGTGCTGGTCGAACGGCCGATCGGCCCGCACGAGGCACTGGCGCAGATCCGTGCCAGCAAGTCGCCCAGGGCCGGCGCCGTACTGCGCCTGGCGGACGCTTTCGAGGTCACCGTGCTGGGCCGCGTCGGCGAGTTCTTTCACCTCGCGTTCCCGCCCGAGCACAGCCTGCTCGACCTGATCGAGCGCCACGGCAGCCTGCCGCTGCCGCCCTACATCGAGCGTGCTGCCGTCGACAGCGACGAGACGCGCTACCAGACGGTCTACGCGTGCCATGCCGGCTCGGTGGCCGCACCGACCGCCGGCCTGCATTTCGACGCCGACATGATGCGCTCGCTCGAAGCCGCCGGCGTCCGCAGCGCCTTCCTGACGCTGCACGTCGGCGCCGGCACGTTCCAGCCGGTGCGCAGCCACGATCTGTCCGAGCACCGCATGCACCAGGAGCGCTACGTGCTGCCGGCCGAGACGGTGCGAGCCATCGAGGACACCCGGGCCGCGGGCGGGCGCATCGTCGCGGTCGGCACCACCAGTCTGCGCGCGCTGGAGGCGGCAGCCCAGGACGGGCCGCTGGCCGCCGGCAGCGGCGAGACCGACATCTTCATCATGCCGGGCTTCTGCTTCCAGGTCGCCGATGCCCTGGTCACCAACTTCCATCTGCCGCGCTCGACGCTGCTGATGCTGGTCTCGGCCTTTGCCGGCATGGCGCCGATCCGCCATGCCTACCGCCATGCCATCGAGCAAGGCTACCGCTTCTTCAGCTACGGCGACGCAATGTTGCTGGAAAGACAGCCATGCGCTTCGAACTCCTGAGCCAGGACGGCGCCGCCCGCCGCGGCCGCCTCCATCTCGCCCACGGTACGGTCGAGACGCCGGTCTTCATGCCGGTCGGCACCTACGGCACCGTCAAGGCCATGACGCCACAGGCGCTCGACGAGATCGGCGCACAGATCTGCCTCGGCAACACCTTCCACCTGTGGCTGCGGCCGGGCATGGAGGTCATCGACGCGCACGGCGGGCTGCACCGCTTCATGCACTGGCAACGGCCGATCCTGACCGACTCCGGCGGCTTCCAGGTGTTTTCGCTCGGCGCGCTGCGCAAGATCAGCGAGGAGGGCGTGCGCTTCGCCTCGCCGATCGACGGCGCCAGGCTGTTCCTGACGCCGGAGATCTCGATGCAGGTCCAGACCCGGCTCGATTCCGACGTGGCGATGATCTTCGACGAATGCACGCCCTACCCGGCGACGGCGGACGAGGCGGCCGACTCGATGCGGCTGTCGCTGCGCTGGGCGCGCCGCTCGCGCGACGAGTTCGACCAGCTGCACAACGCCAATGCGCTGTTCGGCATCGTCCAGGGCGGCATGTTCGAGGAGCTTCGCGACGAATCGCTGGCCGGCCTGATCGACATCGGTTTCGACGGCTACGCGATCGGCGGTCTGTCGGTCGGCGAGCCGAAGGAGGACATGCGCCGGATCCTCGCCCATACCGCGCCGCGACTGCCGGCCAACCGCCCGCGCTACCTGATGGGCATCGGCACGCCGGAGGACATCGTCGCCAGCGTGGCGGCCGGCATCGACATGTTCGACTGCGTGATGCCGACCCGCAACGCGCGCAACGGCTGGCTGTTCACCCGCCACGGCAACATCAAGATCAAGAATGCCCGCCATCGGCAGGACACCGGCCCGCTCGACCCGGGCTGCGACTGCTACACCTGCCGCAACTTCTCACGCGCCTACCTGCACCACCTGCACCGCAGCGGCGAGATGCTCGGCTCGATGCTGAACACGATCCACAACCTGCGCTATTACCAGATCCTGATGGAGGAGATCCGCAGCGCCGTGTCGCGCGGCGGCTTCGACGAATTTCGCCGACGCTTCGAGCGCGAGCGCGCCGGCGAATCCTGAGAGACCCCACTCGCCGGGGCGAAATCGGGCCAACTGATATAATCCGCAGTTTGCGATTACCGACCCGGGAGTACCGATCGTGCTGATTTCCTCTGCCTTCGCCCAGGCGGCCGACGGGGCCGCGCAGGACCCCACCGGCGGCCTGATGCAGCTGCTGCCGCTGATCCTGATGTTCGTCGTCATCTGGTTCCTGATGATTCGCCCCCAGATGAAACGGGCCAAGGAGCACAAGTCCATGGTCGAAGCCCTCGCCAAGGGCGACGAGGTCATTACCCAGGGCGGCGTGGCGGGACGGATCGCGGACGTGGGCGAGCAATTCGTGCGCGTCGAGATCGCCGACAAGGTCGAGATCATCGTGCAGAAGCAGGCCGTCTCGACGGTGCTCCCGAAGGGCACGCTGAAGTCGGCCTGAGCGCTCGCGAGCGCTTGCGCGGGGCCGGCGTCGGCCCCGTTTCGCATCAACTGACCCGAGCCCTGTCCCGCCCATGAACCGCTATCCCCTCTGGAAGAACCTGATGATCGGCATCGTGCTGTTCATCGGGCTGATCTACACGCTGCCGAACTTCTACGGCGAGGTGCCTGCCGTGCAGGTGTCGAGCGGCAAGGCCACGCTCAAGCTCGACGCCGCCAGCACCACCGCGCGCGTCGAACAGGCCCTGGCCGCGGCCGGCATCACGCAGACCGGCATCTTCGCCGATCCGAACAGCGTCCGTGCCCGCTTCAACACCACCGACGAGCAGTTGAAGGCCAAGGACGTGATCGAGCACGCCTTCAACCCCGACCCGAAGGATCCCGACTACGTCGTCGCGCTGAACCTGCTGTCGGCCTCGCCGAGCTGGCTGACGCAGATCAACGCGCTGCCGATGTACCTCGGCCTCGACCTGCGCGGAGGGGTGCACTTCCTGCTGCAGGTGGACATGCCCGGTGCGATCACGAAGCGGCTCGACTCGACCGCGGCCGACCTGCGCACGCTGCTGCGCGACCAGGGCGTGCGCCACTCCGGCATCGAGCGCGAAGGCCGCGCGATCGCGATCCGCTTCCGCGACGCGGCGACGCGCGACGCGGCGCGCAATGCGATCCGGCGCAGCAGCGGCGACCTGCAAATGGCGGACCGCGATGGCGCAGACGGCGTCGCCGAACTGGTCGCAACGCTGACGCCGCAGGCCGAGAAGACGATCCAGGATTTCGCGCTCAAGCAGAACATCACCACGCTGCACAACCGGATCAACGAACTCGGCGTCGCCGAACCGGTGATCCAGCAGCAGGGTGCCGACCGCATCGTCGTGCAACTGCCCGGCGTGCAGGACGTGGCCAAGGCGAAGGACATCCTGGGCCGCACCGCGACGCTCGAGGTGCGCATGGTGGACGACACGCCGGGCGCGCTGGAAGCCGCCCTGAACGGCCAGGTGCCGTTCGGCACGGAGCTCTACACCGAACGCGGCGGCCGTGAACTGCTGGTCAAGAAGCAGGTGGTGCTGACCGGCGACCGGCTGACCGACGCCCAGCCCGGCTTCGACGGACAAACACAGGAACCGGCAGTGCATCTGACGCTGGACGCCGCCGGCTCACGCATCTTCCGCGACGTGACGCGCGAGAACGTCGGCAAGCGGATGGCGATCCTGCTGATCGAGAAAGGCAAGGGCGAGGTCGTTACGGCGCCCGTGATCCGCACCGAGATCGGCGGCGGACGGGTGCAGATCTCGGGCCAGATGACGACCCAGGAAGCGACCGACGTCGCGCTGCTGCTGCGCGCCGGTTCGCTGGCGGCGCCGATGGAGATCATCGAGGAGCGCACGGTCGGCCCGAGCCTGGGCGCCGAAAACATCGCCAAGGGCTTCGATTCGACGCTGTGGGGCTTCGCCGCGATCGCCGCCTTCATGATCGCCTACTACCTGTTGTTCGGCACCGTCTCGGTAATCGCGCTGGCCTCCAACCTGCTGCTGCTGGTGGCCCTGCTGTCGATGCTGCAGGCGACGCTGACGCTGCCAGGCATCGCCGCCATCGCGCTGACGCTGGGCATGGCGATCGACGCCAACGTGCTGATCAACGAGCGCATCCGCGAGGAACTGCGCAACGGCGCCACCCCGCAGGCGGCGATCACCGCCGGCTACGACCGCGCCTTCGACACGATCCTGGACTCGAACATCACCACGCTGATCGCCGGCATCGCGCTGCTGGTCTTCGGTTCCGGTCCGGTGCGCGGCTTCGCGGTGGTGCACTGCCTCGGCATCATGACCTCGATGTTCAGCGCGATCCTGGTCTCGCGCATGCTGGTCAACCTGATATACGGCCGCCAACGCAAGCTCGAGAAGCTCTCGATCGGCCAGGTCTGGAAACCGTCGAACTGACACGCTGACACGGCCGGAGCGGCGCGACGCCGCCCGGCCAGGGAACGGATCATGGAATTCTTCCGCATCAAGAAAGACATCCCCTTCATGCGCCACGCGCTGGTGTTCAACGTCATCTCGTTGCTCACCTTCCTGCTGGCGGTGCTGTTCCTCGCCACCCGCGGGCTGAACCTGTCGGTGGAATTCACCGGCGGCACGCTGATCGAGGTGCACTACGCCGAGGCGCCCCAGCTCGAGCCGATCCGGCAGGGGCTGGCGCGGGACGATTATCCCGACGCCCAGGTGCAGAACTTCGGAAGCGCGCGCGACGTGCTGATTCGTCTGCCGAACCGCGACGGGCTGGAGTCCTCCCGCGTCAGCGAGAAGGTGATGGGCACGCTGTCGTCGGTGGACGGCAATACGCCCGACCTGCGGCGGGTCGAATTCGTCGGCCCGCAGGTCGGCAAGGAACTCGCCGCCGACGGCGCGATGGCCTTGCTGCTGGTGGTCGTCGGCATCATGGTCTATCTAGCGCTGCGCTTCGAATGGCGCTTCGCGGTGTCCGCGATCATCGCCAACCTGCACGACGTGGTGATCATTCTCGGCTTCTTCGCGTTCTTCCAGTGGGAGTTCTCGCTCGCCGTGCTGGCCGCGGTGCTGGCGGTGCTGGGTTACTCGGTGAACGAGTCGGTGGTGGTGTTCGACCGGGTGCGCGAAACCTTCAAGAAGAAGCGCGGCATGGAGACGCCGCAGGTGCTGAACCACGCCATCACCAGCACCATCTCGCGCACCGTGATCACCCACGGCAGTACCCAGATGATGGTGTTGTCGATGCTGCTGTTCGGCGGCGAGACGCTGCACTACTTCGCGCTGGCGCTGACGATCGGCATCCTGTTCGGCATCTACTCCTCGGTGCTGGTGGCGAGCCCGCTGGTGATGTGGCTCGGCGTCTCGCGCGAGCAGTTCATCAAGCCGAAGCAGGAGAAGCAGGAGGCCGTGGTGTAGGCCCCGAACACCGTGCAAATGAAAAAGGGCCGCGACTGCGGCCCTTTTTCATTCTGCCCAGGCCGGCGCTCAGGTCTCGAACTCGTGCTTTACGCGCAGCGTCTCGCCGCGCTCGATCAGGCCGATCAGCCGGTCGATGTTCGGGTGACGACCGGGATTGGCGCGCGCGTCCTCGCTGTGCTCGGCGTACAGCTCGAGCCCCTTTCTGGCCGCATCCGGCGTGATCGCGCCGTACAGCTGGGCGAGGTGGTTGTAGACCGCCAGCGAGCCCGCCTGCCCGCTGCGATTCTCGATCCGGCCGCACAGGCCGCCGTCCCGATCGAGGAGTTCGATCGCGGCCAGGTGCGAGACGCCGGGCAACTGCTTCAGATTGTCCGCGAATGCCATCGCTGGATGCCTTTCGTCCCGATCAGATCCGCTGTGCCAGCGCGACGGCGCTGCCGACGTAGCTGGCCGGCGTCATCGACAGCAGCCGCTGCCGGTCGGCCTCGGGGATCGCCAGCGTGCCGACGAAGGCCTGCAGCGCCTCGCGCGTGATGCCCTTGCCGCGGGTCAGCGCCTTCAACTGCTCGTAGGGGTTCTCGATACCGTAGCGCCGCATCACGGTCTGCACCGGCTCGGCGAGCACTTCCCAGGCATTGTCGAGATCCGCCGCCAGACGCTGGGGATCGGCCTCCAGCTTGTCGAGGCCCTTCAGGCAGGAATCGAGCGCCAGCACCGTGTGGCCGAAAGCGACGCCCATGTTGCGCAGCACCGTCGAGTCGGTCAGGTCGCGCTGCATGCGCGAAATCGGTAGCTTGTCGCTGAAATGGCGCAGCACCGCGTTGGCGATGCCGAGGTTGCCTTCGGCGTTCTCGAAATCGATCGGATTGACCTTGTGCGGCATCGTCGAGGAACCCACCTCCCCTTCCTTCAGCTTCTGTTTGAAGTAGCCGAGCGAGATGTAGCTCCAGATGTCGCGGCAGGCGTCGATCAGCATGGTGTTGCAGCGGGCGGTGGCATCGAACAGCTCGGCCATCGCGTCGTGCGGCTCGATCTGGATCGTGTAGGGGTTGAATTGCAGCCCGAGGGACTCGACGAAACGCCGGTTGAAGGCCTCCCAGTCGATCTCCGGATAAGCCGACAGGTGGGCGTTGTAGTTGCCCACCGCGCCATTGAACTTGGCGCTCATCTCGACCGCGGCGATCTGCCCGCGGGCACGCCGCAGCCGGTAGGCGATGTTCGCCATCTCCTTGCCCAGCGTGGTCGGACTGGCGGTCTGGCCGTGGGTGCGGGAGAGCATCGGCAGCGCGGCGTGCTGGTGCGCCAGCGCGACGAAGCGTTCGATGACGCGATCGAGCGCCGGCAGCAGAGCGCTGCGCCGGGCATCCTCCAGCATCAGCGCGTGGGAGGTGTTGTTGATGTCCTCGGAGGTGCAGGCGAAATGGAAGAACTCGCTCGCCGCCGCCACCTCGGCCGAGCCGGCGAAGCGCTTCTTGAGCCAGTATTCGACCGCCTTGACGTCGTGGTTGGTGACCGCCTCGATCTCCTTCGCGGCCGCCGCGTCGGCCGGCGCAAAGCCGTCGCGCACGGCATCCAGCTCGCCCAGCGTGGCCGCCGAGAAGGCCGCCACCTCGGGAATCTCGGGCGCGGCGGCAAGCGCCTTGAGCCACTCGATCTCGACCCGGATGCGGTTCCTGACCAGGCCGAACTCGGAAAAATGTTCGCGCAGCGCCGAAGTCTTGGCCTGGTAGCGGCCATCCAGCGGGGACAAGGCAAGAAGGGAAAAGTCGGACATGAGTGCGGCCGGAAAAAAAGGGGCAATTCTACCTGAGCGCCGCGCAATCAGGCAGAGGCGCGCCGGGCGGTCAGCGGATGCAGACCCGGCTGATCTGCAGCATGTTCGTCTGGCCGGCCAGCACCTTCTCGATACCGTCCTGGCGCAGCGTCCGCATACCGTCGACCAGCGCTTGCGAGAGCAGGTCCGACACCAGCGCCCGCTCCTGGACCAGGCGCTTCACCGCATCGGAACCGATCATCAGTTCGTGCAGTCCGAGCCGGCCCCGGTAGCCCGAGTCGGCGCACTGGTCGCAGCCCTTCGGCCGATACAGCCGCAGTTGGCCGCGCTCGTCGGCGAAGCGCGCTTGCCAGTCGCGCAGCACGGCGTCGCGCGCCGCGACCGGATCGCGGCGAAAGTCCGGCGTGTGGCGCAGGTCCTCGCAGTATTCGTCGAGCAGCATGCCCACTTCGGCCTCGTCCGGCGTGTAGGCCTCCTTGCAGTCGCCACACAGGCGCTTGGCGAGCCGTTGCGCCAGCACGCCGATCAGCGCATCGGCGAAGTTGAACGGGTCCATGCCCATGTCGAGCAGGCGCACGATCGATTCGGGCGCGCTGTTGGTGTGCAGCGTCGACAGCACCAGGTGGCCGGTCAGCGATGCCTCCAGGCCGATCGAGACGGTCTCCCGGTCGCGCATCTCGCCGACCATGATGACGTCCGGATCGGCGCGCAGGAAGGCCCGCATCACGGTCGGGAAATCGAGCCCGGCCTTGCGGTTGACCTGCACCTGGCGCAGCCCCTTCTGGGTGATCTCGACCGGGTCCTCGGCAGTCCAGATCTTGGTGTCCGGCTTGTTCAGGTGGCCCAGGATCGAATGCAGCGTGGTGGTCTTGCCGGAGCCGGTGGGACCGCACACGAAAAAGATGCCATAGGGCTTGGAGACGGCCTTGTGCAGCCGCTGCAGATTGTCGTCGCTGAGGCCCAGCCCGTCGAGCTTGATCGGTTCGCCGTTGGCCAGGATCCGCATCACTACGTCCTCGACGCCGCCGGCCGTGGGGACGGTCGCGACCCTCAGCTCGATGTCCAGCGGAGCGTACTTGCGAAACTTGATCTTGCCGTCCTGCGGCTTGCGTCGTTCCGCGATGTCCAGGTCGCACATGATCTTGAGCCGCGTCACGAGCGGATTGCGGTAGCTGGCCGGCACCTCGATGTAGGGCACCAGCGAGCCGTCCTTGCGGAAGCGGATACGGGTCTTCTCCTTGCCCGGGCGCGGCTCGATGTGGATGTCGGAAGCACCCGTCCGGTGCGCGTCGACGATGATCTTGTTGACCAGCTTGACCAGCTCGTTGTCGGCGGCGGCCGAAAGCTCCTCGGCCACCGAGGACTCCTGCTCCCCTTCGGTCAGGTCGGACAGGAGATCGTCCACCGAGCCGAGCTCGAGCGAGCGCTGGAACAATTGCTCGACCGTCTGCTCGAATTCGCGGTAGGTCATCACCCGGTAGGCGATGCGTGCCTTCGGAAAGACGTTGTTGGCGACCTTCGAGGCCAGCACCTGGTCCGGATCCGCGGTCGCGACGACGACGCCTTCGTCGGTCTCCTCGAGCGGCACCCACTGGCTCTGCTCGACGAACTCGCGCTTCAGGTTGCGCAGCAGGTCGAGCGGCCTGACCCGGTCCTGGCGGAAAGGCTCGTAGCGGATCTTGTAGAACTTGGACAGCGCCTCGCCGATCTGGGCCGGCTGCAGGGCGTAGTCGCCGAGCAGCACTTCCTCGGTACGAATGCCTGCGGCGCGAGCCTTGCGCGAGGCTTCGGCCAGATCCTCCTCCGACATCAGTTGGTCCTTGACCAGCGACTCGTACCTGGAACGCAGGCCGGCAGTCGGCTGGACCCGCTGGGCGAAGGCCGTGCCGAGCGTCTGCGCCAGCCCCATCAGGCCTTCCTGCGCCAGCGCCGGGAAGGGCTTGCCGTCGCGCGTGTTGATCAGTTGGACGACGCCCTGCAACTGCCCCTTGTGGGCATCCACCACCGGCGCCACCAGCATCTGGCGGCTGCGGAAGCCGGAGCGCTGGTCCACTTCCTTGCGGAAATGCAGTGTCGGATGGATCGCCTGCAGCTCGGCGTCGTCGTAGACGTCGGCGATATTGAGCAAGTGCGTGCTCATCGCCACGTAGCCGGAAATGCTGTCGGGCGAGATCGGCAGGCGGATCGAGTTGATCTTGTGCAGCCCGCTCTTGACCTTCGACACGATCGCGGTACGCGAATCGTCCAGCGTGTAGATCGTGATCCGTTCCGCGTGGAACAGGCCGCACAGGTCGGGCGAAAGCTCGAAGATGATCTCGTCGATGTGCTTGGTCGCGTGAATCCTCGCCGTGATGCTCTGCAAGCCCTTGAAGAACGCCAGGCGGGAGCCGACGTCCGGTGCCGCATCCGGGCGCTGCGCGCTGGGGGAATTCATCTCGTCCTGTCTCCCTCTGCTATTGCCTGCGGCGCCTCGGCATCGGGGGCCTGCGGCCATTCTAATGCTGCGGCCAAGCGATGGAAGCCGGCGTCAGAATTCCAGCACCATGCCCGGCTCCAGCCGCCGCGGCGACAAGCGGCCGCCGTAGGACAGGATCTCGGTCATGATCCGTTCACCCTTGCCCGGCTTCAGGTGGGTGATCAGCACCTCGGGGTCACCATCCACCTGTTCCAGCAGGCGGACCAGCAGATTCGGGCACATGTGGCGCGATGCCAGCGCGAGCCCTTGCTGCGCGTCCGGAAAGGCCGCTTCGATGATCAGGTAGCGCAGGTTCGAAAGAGCGTTGATCTCTGCAATGAGTTCGTCCGAATACGTCGTGTCGCCGGTATAGACCAGCTTGCCCGCTCCGCTGTCGAGGCAGTAGCCGAGCGCGGGCACGGTGTGCAGCGCGGGCAGCGGCCGGATCGTGCGCTCGCCGAGCCGTACCGCTTCGCCGATGCGGACTTCCTGGTAGCGCAGGAACGGTGCGTTCCGATCGGGAATGGTCGAAAAATCAGGCCAGATCAACCAGTTGAAGAGGTGCGAACGAAGAATGCGCAGCGTTTCCGCGTTGCCGTACACGGTGATCGGCCGGGCACGCTCCTCGCCGACGGTATCGACCAGGAAAGGGATGAACGCGACGTGATCCAGATGCGCATGCGAGACGAAGATGTGATCGATGCGCAGCAACCGCTCGTAGTCGAGGTCGCCTACGCCGCTGCCGCCGTCGAGCAGGACGTCGTCGTCGATCAGGTAGGCGGTCGTCCGACGGCGCGCACCGCCGATGCCGCCGCTGCATCCGAGCACCGTGAGCTTCATGTCAGGCGGCGACCGGGATCCGCGTTTCCGATCGCGGAAAAAACGGCGAGTATGGGCCCATCCGGCAACGATAACCCGGCCTGGCCGGATCGGGTCGCGTAGTAAATCACGCCGTGCCCGGAAACCGGTTAACGAAGGAAGAACGACATCTTGACGCCGGCGATCTGGATCACGTCCTGATCGTTCAGCCGATGCGCCTGGGCATCCAGCGTCTTGCCGTTCACCGACGGGAAGCTCGCGCCCTCGACGTGGGTCAGGAAGAAGCCGTGGGGCCGGCGGGTGATCACCGCCACCTGCACGCCGGGCTTGCCGATGGTCGTCAGGCTCTTCGTCAGGGCCAGTTCCTTGCCCGCATTGCTGCCGTTCAGCACCTGCAGCACGCCCTCTCCGGCCTCGCCCGGCGCGGCGGCCGAGGCGGTGGACGACGCGTCGGCCACCGGCGCCGCGGTCGAACCGAGGGCGCCCGGCGAGGCGGTACCGGTGGGCAGATCGATCGACTGGCGACCGATGATCTGGGTCGAGGCGCTGCTCTTCGATCCGGCCGCCGGACGGTCGATCACGTGGGTCTCGACCATACCGCCGTCTGCATTGAGCTCGAGCGGCTTCAGCGCGGCGGTCTCGATGAATTCCGACGGATTGATGGATTTCTCGCCGCTGTCCTTGATGAACTTCAGCCGGTACTTGCCGAGTTCGATCAGATCGTTGTTCTGCAGCACGTGCTTCTTGATCGGCTGGCCATTCACGTAGGTGCCGTTGGTGCTGTTCTGGTCTTCGAGGAAGGCATCGTCGATGATCGTCGTGATCACCGCGTGCTCGCCACTGATAGCCAGATTGTCGATCTGCACGTCGTTGTGGGGTTTGCGTCCGATGGACAGGCGCTCCTTGGTGAGCTCGATTTCCTTCAATACGAGCCCGTCCATGCTCAAAATCAGCTTCGGCATCCTAACTTTCCCCGTCCTTCATCCACGCGGCCCTGCTGCGCCCGGCCGGCGCACGGGCAGGTCATGGCGCGGCCAATACGACGCTGACATTATCCCTGCCGCCGCTCCGATTAGCACGATCGACCAGCCGAGCGGCCAGTCCCTCCAGATCGCCGTCGCCATCGCCCAGTTCTTTCGACAACTCCTCGTCGGACAGCATTTCGGTCAGCCCGTCCGAACACAGCAGCACCAGGTCGCCAGGCTGGAGCGGCAGGCTGGCCACCTCTACAGCGACGTCCGGATCAACGCCCAGCGAGCGCGTCAGAACTCCTCTGCCGGGCGCCCTGCTGGCTTCAGCCGGGCTAATCATGCCCCCGTCCAGAAGCTCCTGCAACAGCGAGTGATCGACCGTCAATCGCTTCAGCACTCTATTACGGAAGAGATAGGCACGCGAATCGCCCACATGGCCGACGATCAGCGTCGATCCCGCAAAACAGGCGAGCACCGCGGTCGAGCCCATGCCATACAGCTTCAGGTCCCGATTCGACTCGCTGAAGATGGCACGGTTCGCACGCCGGATCGCCTGCGAGACGAGGCCGGCACGATCGACGCCGGCGCCCCCGCCGGCCAGTGCGGCGCTCACCTCCGCGCGCACTTCCCGCACCACGATGGCCGAAGCGACGTCGCCGCCGCGGTGCCCACCCATGCCGTCCGCCACCAGCGCCCAACCCGATTCGGCACAGCCGTCGATGGCATCCTCGTTGCGGGCCCGGACCCGCCCCACGTCGCTGACCATCGCCAGCCGGACCGGTCCGCCGTCACGGGCCTCGGTCATCGAGCTGTTCCCGCCCCGCTGCGCAAGCGCTCTCCAGTCATCCGGACTCTCTCCCTGCGGTGCACAACGCACCGCGTCACGGAAAAAAGGCGCCGGTCACCGGCGCCTTTCGCACGATCCTGCCCCGATCTCAGAGCAGGCTCTTCAACACGCGCCCCATCTCGGACGGATCGCGGGTCACCTTGAAGCCGCATTCTTCCATGATCGCGAGCTTGGCGTCGGCAGTATCTGCACCGCCCGAGATCAGCGCGCCGGCGTGACCCATGCGTTTGCCCGGAGGCGCCGTGACGCCGGCGATAAAGCCGACGATCGGCTTCCGCATGTTGTCCTTGCACCAGCGCGCGGCCTCGGCCTCGTCCGGCCCGCCGATCTCGCCGATCATGATCACCGCATCGGTGTCCGGATCGTCGTTGAAGGCCTTCATCACGTCGATGTGCTTCAGGCCGTTGATCGGGTCGCCACCAATGCCGACTGCCGACGACTGGCCGAGACCCAGCTCGGTCAACTGCGCGACGGCTTCGTAGGTCAGCGTGCCGGAGCGGGACACCACGCCGATGCGGCCCTTCTTGTGGATGTGGCCCGGCATGATGCCGATCTTGATCTCGTCGGGGGTGATCAGACCGGGGCAGTTCGGGCCCAGCAGCAGGGTTTCCTTGCCGCCCGCGTCGACCTTCTGCTTCATCCGGTTGCGCACCGTCAGCATGTCGCGCACCGGGATGCCCTCGGTGATGCAGATCACCAGGTCGAGGTCGGCCTCGCAGGCTTCCCAGATCGCACCGGCCGCGCCGGCCGGCGGCACGTAGATCACCGATACGGTGGCGCCGGTGGCCTGCCTGGCTTCCTGCACGCTGGCGTAGATCGGCACGCCCTCGAAATCCTCGCCCGCCTTCTTCGGGTTGACGCCAGCGACGAAGCAGTTGGCACCGTTGGCGTACTCGCGGCACTTCGAGGTGTGGAACATGCCGGTCTTGCCGGTCATGCCCTGGGTGATGACCTTGGTGTCTTTGTTGATCAGGATGGACATTCTTTCTCTCTCCTTACTGGACCGCGGCGACGATCTTGGTCGCGGCTTCGGCCATGCTGTCGGCGGAAATGATGGGCAGACCGGAATCGGCCAGGATCTTCTTGCCGATTTCCTCGTTGGTGCCCTTCATCCGCACCACCAGCGGGACGGAGAGATTGACTTCCTTGGCGGCGGCGGCGACGCCGGTGGCGATCGTGTCGCAACGCATGATGCCGCCGAAGATGTTGACCAGGATGCCCTTCACCTTGGGGTTCTTGAGCATGATCTTGAACGCTTCGGTGACCTTCTCGGTGGTAGCGCCGCCCCCCACGTCGAGGAAGTTGGCCGGCGAAGCGCCGAACAGCTTGATCGTGTCCATCGTCGCCATGGCCAGGCCGGCGCCATTCACCAGGCAGCCGATGTTGCCGTCCAGGCTGATGTAGGCCAGGTCGAACTTCGAGGCCTCCAGTTCGTCCGGATCCTCCTCGTCGAGGTCGCGCATCTCGACGATCTCGGGATGGCGGTAGAGCGCGTTCGAATCGAAGTTGAACTTGGCATCGAGCGCCTTGATGTTGCCGTTGCCTTCCAGGATCAGCGGGTTGATCTCGGCCAGCGAGGCATCGGTTTCCATGTAGCAGGTGTAGAGCTTCTTGAAGGTGTCTACGGCCTTGTCCATCGAGGCGTCGGGCACGCCGATGCCGCGGGCGAGCTCCTGGGCCTGTGCATCCGACAGGCCGGCCAGCGGGTCGACGAACACCTTGATGATTTTTTCAGGCGTCTTGGCGGCCACTTCCTCGATGTCCATGCCGCCTTCCGAAGAGGCCATCATCGCGACCTTCTGGGTTGCGCGATCGGTCAGCGCGGCGACGTAGTACTCCTTCTTGATGTCGGCGCCTTCCTCCACCAGCAGACGGCGGACCTTCTGGCCCTCCGGCCCGGTCTGGTGGGTCACCAGCTGCATGCCGAGAATCTGCCCGGCATTGGTCTGCACTTCGTGCAGCGAGCGCGCCAGCTTGACGCCGCCACCCTTGCCACGGCCGCCAGCGTGGATCTGGGCCTTGACCACCCAGACCGAGCCGCCGAGCGACTCCGCTGCCTTGACCGCCTCGTCGACCGTGAAGCACGGCACGCCGCGCGGCGTCACGACGCCATACTTCCTCAGTACTTCCTTTGCCTGATACTCATGAATCTTCATGGTAGCCCTTTGGTCGTTGCCGCGGCCCTGCACGGGCCGCGAACGCTTTGGTTTATGGGACGTTCGGAGGCAAGCCTCCGCAGTCGCGACTCCGCCCTCCCTCAGCCGGACTCGCAACCGCTCCCGCGCGTGCGACTCACGCGCGCATCTCAGAATCATTCATGCAACCCGGAGAATCCCGTAATTATAGCGGAAAGCAAGCGCTGTTTTGGTGTGCATGTGCACCGCAGCAATCAGTGCTCCGACCCGGTGCCGGCCGGCCCCCGCCGGCAAGCGCGACAACCCCGCGGCCGAAGGAATTCACACTGGCAGCGCGATCGGGCCGCAATGCGCGGTGCGAGTTCATTACAATGAGCGGAATTTTGTTCTGGACAGGCGCTTTTCGCGGCATCCAACCGGCAATCCAGTCTTGATGACACTGCGCAAACTCGTGTCGCCCCTGATCGCAGGCCTGGGCATTTTGCATGCCGCCAGTGCCTGGACACTGGGCCTCGGCGAGCTGGTCGAGCAGTCGGCGGTCGGACAACCGCTGCGGCTGCGGATACGATTGGTCAGCGCAGGACAGGACCTCGATCCGGCGTGCATGAGACTGGCGCCGGGCCAGGGCCGCGACCTGCCCTGGGTGCGGGATGCCCGGCTGGCCATCGAGCGGGGCACGAGCGAGTCCTACCTCTTGGTGACCGGCATGGCGCCGATCTACCACCCGATCCTGATGCTCGGCATCGCCACCGGCTGCGAAGGCGGCATGAGGCGGGAGTACACCTTGCTGCTGCCGGCCAATCCGGCGCTCGAGCGCGCCACGACAGCCGAGCAGCCGGCGGCGCAAGCGGCCGGGCGCGCGATGGCGCCGCCGGCCGCCACGCCGTCCCTGCTCGACCTCGCCCACGAGGCTTTCCCGGGCAGCCGCAGCGCACGCCGGCGCTTCATCGCCGCCGCCCGGCGCAGTGCCCCCGGTGCCTTCCCGGACGCAGCCTCGCTGCGCGCACCGCTGCCGCAGGGTATCGAACTCGATGTGGAACGACTCAAGAAGGCGGCGGCGCCAAGGCCACGAGCCAAACCTGCGCATCCGCCGGCAGCGCCGGCAGCGACGAAACCATCGGCGGCCGCCAAGGTTCAGCCAGCGCCAGCACCACCGGCAGCCCACGCCGCCGAGCGCCCCGCCGGCAACGATCGCCTGGTGTTGTTCGGTGGCGCCCCCGAGACCCGCCTCAAGCTGAGTTTCGCGCTGTCCGCGCCGGGACGCGGCGGTACGGTCGGCGAACAGGAACGCGAGCGCCTGCGCAAGGAACAGCGTCTGGTCATGGCGCTCGACGAAAAGATCATGACCCAGATGGAACTGGCCTCGCGCATCCACGAGTTGGAGGCGCTGCAGGCCAGGCTGACGGAGGAGTCGCGGCAGCTCGATGCGTTGGCGCAGGCCGACCCGGCAGAACCCCCGAACGCTGCCAGCGGCGGCGCGATCGAGCGTGCCGAAGGCCCGGTGGCGGAACTCGCCCGGCAGACGCCGGCGCCAACTGAGCCGCCCGAACAGGCTCCGCCGCTCGAACCGCCGCGCGACTGGCTGTGGCCGGCGCTGGCCGCGACGGCAGCACTGCTGCTGTTGCTGTTGTTCCGCCTGCGCCGCCGCACGGCCGAAGCGGGCGAACCCGAGGCCACGACGGCCGACGACGCGGCCGACAACGGGGCTCAGGCCTCCGCGACCGCGCCGGACGATGAGCTGCAGCTCGATTTCCCGCTCGACGAAGACGGCGACGAACAGGCGGTCGGCAGCGAAATCGACCTGCCCACCGGGGAGATAGGGGCGGAGGCGCCCAGCGTCGATTTCGCGCCGATGGACTGGACGCCGCCGGCCGACGACCTGTCCGCGCACAGCTCGGCGCCGCTGCCGGGCGAGGAGGCGCTGGAGGAAGAGCACGAATCGGCGGTCGAACTGGCCGACATCATGATGTCCTTCGGCCGCGTACAGGGTGCGGCGCAGACGCTGGCCGACTTCATCCGCCACAATCCGAAGCAGGGCGTCTCTCCCTGGATCAAGCTGCTCGACGTGTACAAGGCCGCCGACATGCGCGGCGAGTTCGATGGCCTGACGCGCCAGCTGAACGCCACCTTCAACGTCAAGGTGGTGTCCTGGGACGAGTTCGACGCGGTGCGCGTAGCCGCCGAGACGCTCGAATCGATGCCGCACATCGTGGCCCGGCTGAACGAACTGTGGCCGAGCCGCGAATGCCAGGTCTATCTGCACACGCTGCTGCGCGACAACCGCGACGGCACCCGCCAGGGCTTCCCGATCGCGGTCGTGGACGAGATCCTGTGCCTGCTCAGCCTGCTGAACGAACTGGCCGGACCATTCCGCGCGCAGCCGGGCGACTTCAAGGACGAGAAAGCTCCGGCCGCCGCCGAAGACGGCCAGGAAGATCCGGTCGAGTAGTGTAGTGTTGCGCGCGCAGTGAGGTATTTGTGCGCTTTGCACGCGCCGGCCGTCCGAGGCCGGCTCGAGCCGGCCCTACCGGCAAACACGCTTCGGTCGGGTTCGTAGGGACGGCTTCAGCCGGCCGGCGGCGCCCGGGTTCCGCCTGACCATAGGCTCCGCCAAGACCAAAACACTACACTGGCGGCCGACCCGCCTGCGTGCCCTCAGGCCGGGTTGTGCAGATCCACGAAGCGCACCTCCAATTCACAGTGCCCGGCCAGATGGGCCGCCAGCGCCTTGATGCCGTAACGCTCGGTGGCATGGTGGCCGGCCGCGATGTAGGGCACGCCCGACTCGCGCGCCAGATGCGTGGTCTGCTCCGAGATCTCGCCCGACACGTAGAGCTCGGCGCCGGCTCCGATGGCGTCCTCGAAGAAGCCTTGCGCACCGCCGGTGCACCAGCCCACCCTGGCCACTTGCCGGCTCTCGTCGCCGACCAGCAGCGCCTCCCGTCCGAGCTTGGCGGTCAGCGCACGGCACAGCGCCGCGGCGCTGACCGGCGCGGCGAGTTCGGCGATCCAGCCCAGTTCCTGCTCGCCGAAGCCGGCCCGTCCGTGCCAGCCCATCAGGCGCCCGAGCTGAGCGTTGTTGCCGAGTTCCGGATGCATGTCGAGCGGCAGGTGGTAAGCGAACAGATTGATGTCGTGGGCCAGCAGCGTCTTCAGCCGCTGCCTGCGCACGCCGCGCACCCGGGCATCCTCGCCCTTCCAGAAATAGCCGTGGTGTACGACGATCGTGTCGTAGCCCTCCTGCGCCGCCAGGTCCAGCAGCGCCTGGCTGGCGGTGACGCCGCACAGCACGCGCCGGATGCGGTGGCAACCTTCCACTTGCAGACCGTTTGGGCAATAATCCCGCGCACGGTCGACGGCCAGCAGTTCCCCCAGATGCCTCTCCAGTTCTTCCCGCAGCATTCCATTTTCTCCTTGCGCTCCGACCGCCTGCCCGGGGCCGCCTGAACATGCGTCGGCTGTGGCTGATCTTCGCCCAGGCCGTGACGGTCAGCATTGCGGTGCTGTTCGTGATCGCCACGCTGCGACCGGACTGGCTGCCCTCGCAACAGCCATCGCCGAGCGGGCCTGCGATCGTCGCATTGCGCGAGGCGGCCCCGGCCGCCGGCAGTGCCGCGACGAGCCGCGCCTCGTACGCCGAAGCGGCCGCACGGGTACTGCCGTCGGTGGTCTTCATCGCCACCAGCAAGGATGTTCGCACACCGCGCAACCCCTTGCTGGACGATCCGATCTTCCGCCACTTCTTCGGCGACCGGCTGGACAACCGCCCGGAACGGCGCTCGTCCGGACTGGGATCCGGCGTCATCGTCAGCCGCGAAGGCTACATCCTGACCAACAACCATGTCGTCGAGGCAGCCGACGACATCGAGGTCTCGCTCAACGACGGGCGCAAGTTCCACGCCATCGAAGTGGGCCGTGATCCGGAGTCCGACCTGGCGGTGCTGCGCATCGAGGAAGCCGGCACACTGCCGGCGATCACGTTCGCACAGCCCGATTCGCTGGCGGTCGGCGACGTGGTGCTGGCGATCGGCAATCCGTTCGGCGTCGGCCAGACCGTGACGATGGGCATCGTCTCGGCCCTCGGTCGCAGCCATCTGGGCATCAACACCTTCGAGAACTTCATCCAGACCGACGCGGCGATCAATCCCGGCAACTCCGGCGGCGCGCTGGTGGACGCCAACGGTCACCTGGTCGGCATCAACGCGGCGATCTTCTCCCGCTCCGGCGGTTCGCTCGGCATCGGCTTCGCGATTCCGACCTCGCTGGCGCGCGAGGTGATGGACCAGATCATCCGTACCGGCACCGTGACGCGCGGCTGGATCGGCGTCGAGATCCAGGAGATGACGCCCGAGCTGGCCGAATCCTTCGGCCTGAGCGACGAGCGCGGCGCCTTGATCGCCGGCGTCGTGCGCGACGGTCCGGCAGACCGGGCCGGCATGCGGCCGGGCGACGTGCTGCTGGCGATCGGCACGGTCGACATCAGTGGGCCGCGCCAGATGCTCGACGTCATCTCCCGCATGGCGCCGGGCAGCCGCGACGCCTTTCACGTGCGCCGCAGCGGCCGCGAACTGGACCTCGAACTGGAAGTCGGCACGCGCCCGACGGAGGCCGGGCCGCGCGGCGAATAGCGCTCAACCCTCTTCCGAACCGGAACTCGGCACCACCGCGCCGTCGCCGTCCTTTTCCGGCGTCGGTGAGACGCTGCGGGCGACGACGATGCCGATTTCGTACAGCAGCCACATCGGCACCGCCAGCATGAACTGCGAGATCACGTCCGGCGGCGTGATGACCGCGGCCACGACGAAGGCACCGACGATCACGTAGGGCCGCGCGAGCTTCAGCTTGTCGATGTCGACGACGCCGATCTTGGTCAGCAACACGACGATCACCGGCACTTCGAAGGTCAGCCCGAAGGCCAGGAACAAGGTCATCACGAAGGACAGGTATTGCTCGATGTCCGGCGCCAGATTGATGCTGTCGGGGGCGAAATCGGCGATGAAGCGAAACACCATGCGGAACACGAAGAAGTAGCAGAACGCCATGCCGAGCAGGAACAGCAGCGTGCTGCCGAGCACCAGCGGCAGCGCGATGCGCTTCTCGTGCGAGTACAGACCCGGCGCCACGAAGGCCCAGGCCTGGTAGAGGACGATCGGCAGGCAGACCACGAAGGCCACCATCAAGGTCACCTTGATCGGTACGAAGAACGGCGTCACGACGCCGGTCGCGATCATCCGCGTGCCGGTCGGCAGGGTTTGCAGCATCGGCTGCGCGAGCAGGTCGTAGATGTCGCCGGCCCAGAAGCTCAGCGCCGCGAACACCAGCAGCACCGCAGTCACTGCCCGCACCAGGCGCGAACGCAGCTCGATCAGGTGGGAGAAGAAGGTTTCCTGCACGTTCCGCGTCCGTTGGCGTTCAGGCCGACTTGCCGAGCTGGCCGGCATCCTTGTTCAGGCCCAGCTCCAGTTGCGATCCGCCGCCGGCTGCGGCCGGTTCGGCCTGGCCCTGCTCGGCTGCGGGCGCGCTTTCCGGCTGCGCCGCGGCGGCCTTGGCCGCCGCCAGTTGGGATTCCAGTTCGGCGATGCTGGCCTTGGCGTCGGCGGTACTGCGGTCGAGCGAGGACTTGACCTCCGACACCTCGTTGCGAATCGTCGATTCCAGTTGCCGCGCGGAATCCTGCATCTCGCTCTGCAGCTTCTTCAGCTCGTCGAGCTGCATCTCGCGCCGGATGTCCGACTTGACGTCGGAGACGTAGCGCTGCAGCCGCCCGAGCAGGTGGCCGACGGTGCGCGCCACCTTCGGCAGGCGCTCGGGGCCGATCACGACCAGCGCCACTAGGCCGATCAGCATCAATTCGGAAAAGCCGATGTCGAACATGATCCTGCGGAATTCGCTCCGGCGCGGGACTTAGCCGCAACGCCTCAGGAGTTGGTCTTCTGCTTGGCCTCGCCCTCGATGGTCTGGCCGGGCGCAGCGTCGGACAGCTTGCCCGGCTCCTCGTCGGCCGCCTCCTTCATGCCCTCCTTGAAGCCCTTCACGGCGCCACCCAGATCCTGTCCGATGTTGCGCAGCTTCTTGGTGCCGAAGACCAGCATCACGATGACCAGCACGATCAGCCAGTGCCAAATACTGAAGGAACCCATCTCTTTCTCCTCAATTCCGCTTGAGCATCGGTCCGACCGGATCCGGTCCGCCGACGATGTGCATGTGCAGATGCATCACTTCCTGCCCGCCGACCGGGCCGGTGTTGATGATGATACGGAAGCCGTCGGGACTGCCCTGTTCGACCGCGATCCGGTTGGCGACCGCCAGCATCCTGCCGAGCAGCGCCTCGTCACCGGCGCCGACCTCGGCCAGCGAGGCGATGTGCCGGCGCGGTACCACAAGGATATGGACCGGCCGCTGCGGCTGGATATCCGGGAAAGCGACAATATCCTCGTCCTGGTAGACCGGCTTGACCGGAATCTCGCCATTGGCAATCTTGCAAAAGATGCAGTCGGACACCTCGCGCTCCTCAACCCGCGGCGCGGGATTTCTTCTCGTCGATGCCGGAAACGCCTTCACGGCGGCGGAACTCGGCCAGCACGTCGTCCACGGTCAGGCCGAAATGCGACAGCAGGATCATCGTATGGAACCAGACGTCGGTCACTTCCCACACCAGGTGGAGCCGGTCGCCGTCCTTGGCCGCCATGATCGCCTCGGCCGCCTCTTCGGCCACCTTCTTGCAGATCGCGTCGGTCCCCTTGGCATACAGGCCCGAAACATAGGACGAATCCGGGTCCGCCTCCTTGCGCTCGGTCAAGGTGCGGGCCACGCGGTGAAGTACTTCGATGTCGATCATTTGTAGATTTCCTTCGGATCCTTGAGGACGGGCTCGACGGTTTCCCAGCGGCCCTCCTGCAACAATTTCTGGAAGAAGCAGCTGCGCCGCCCGGTGTGGCAGGCAATACCGCCGACCTGCTCGATCTTCAGCAGCACCACGTCGGCGTCGCAATCCACCCGGATCTCGCGCACCCGCTGCACGTGGCCGGATTCCTCGCCCTTGAACCACAGCTTGCGGCGCGAGCGCGACCAATACACCGCTTCGCCGCTCTCGGCAGTGCGCTCCAGCGCCTCGCGGTTCATCCAGGCAAACATCAGCACTTCGCCGCTGTCGGCGTCCTGCGCGATCGCCGGCACCAGGCCCTGCTCGTCCCATTTGACGTCATTGAGCCATTTATGCGCCGCGCCGCTCACAGCCGGACCTCGATGCCGCGCGCCCGCATCAGCTCCTTGGCTTCGCGCACCGTGTGTTCGCCGAAGTGGAAGATGCTGGCCGCCAGCACCGCGTCGGCGCGCCCTTCCGAGACGCCGTCGGCGAGGTGCGAGAGATTGCCGACGCCGCCGCTGGCGATGACCGGGATGCGCACCGCGTCGGCCACCGCCCGGGTCAGGCCGAGGTCGAAGCCGTTCTTGGTGCCGTCCCGGTCCATGCTGGTGAGCAGGATCTCGCCGGCACCGAGCGACTCGACGCGGCGCGCCCACTGCACCGCATCCAGGCCGGTACTCTTGCGTCCGCCGTGGGTGAACACCTCCCAGCGCCCCTGCTCGACCTGCTTGGCATCGATCGCGACGACGATGCACTGGCTGCCCACCTTGCCGCTGGCTTCAGCCACCACCTGCGGATTGTCCACCGCGGCGGTATTGATGCTGACCTTGTCCGCGCCGGCATTGAGCAGGCGCCTGACGTCGTCGACGGTGCGCACGCCGCCACCGACGGTGAGCGGAATGAAGACCTGTTCGGCGACCTGCTCCACCACGTGCAGGATGATGTCGCGCGCATCGGAACTGGCGGTGATGTCGAGAAAGGTGATTTCGTCGGCGCCCTGCTCGTCGTAGCGGCGGGCCACTTCGACCGGATCGCCGGCGTCGCGCAGTTCGAGAAAATTGACCCCCTTGACGACGCGGCCGGCGTTGACGTCGAGGCAGGGAATGATGCGTTTGGCGAGCATTGCGGCCTTCAGTCGCCGAGTTCGTCGGCGCGCGCCTGGGCGGCCGCGAAATCGAGCGTGCCCTCGTAGATCGCGCGGCCGGTGATCGCCGCCTCGACGCCCTCTTCTTCGACCGCGCACAAGGCCTCGATGTCCTTCATGCTGGCGATGCCGCCGCTGGCGATGACCGGGATGCGCAGCGCGCGGGCCAGCTTGACGGTGGCGTCGACGTTGACGCCGGTGAGCATGCCGTCGCGGCCGATGTCGGTGTAGATCACGCCTTCGACGCCGTAGTCCTCGAACTTCTGCGCCAGGTCGATGACGTCGTGCCCGGTCATCTTCGACCAGCCGTCGGTGGCGACCTTGCCCTCCTTGGCGTCCAGGCCGACGATGATGTGGCCCGGGAAAGCCGTGCAGGCATCCTGCAGGAAGCCGGGATTCTTGACCGCCGCGGTGCCGATGATGACGTAGCCGATGCCGTCGTCGAGGTAGCGCTCGATGATGTCCAGGTCACGGATGCCGCCGCCGAGCTGGACCGGGATCGCGTCGCCGACCTCGGCGACGATCGCCTTGATCACGTCTTCGTTCTTCGGCTTGCCGGCAAACGCGCCGTTCAGGTCCACCAGGTGCAAGCGCCGCGCGCCGGCCTCGACCCAGTGGCGGGCCATCGCGACGGGGTCTTCGGAAAAGACCGTGGCATCTTCCATCTCGCCCTGTCTGAGGCGAACACAATGACCGTCCTTGAGATCGATGGCGGGTATCAGAAGCATTGCGGGAAACCGGATCTGGAATTCGGAACTGAATTGAGGATTGGCGCGATCAGGGTTGCCATGCGATGAAGTTGCGCAACATCTGCAGGCCCGCCTCGGCGCTCTTCTCGGGATGGAACTGAACCGCGAAGATATTAGCCCTAGCCACCGCACTGGTAAAGCTCAGGCCGTAGCCGGTGGTGCCCGCCGCCAGGTCGGCGTCGCGCGGGTCGACATAGTAGCTGTGCACGAAGTAGAAGCGGGCATCGTCGGCGATGCCCGACCACAACGCGTGCGGCTTGGCCTGGCGCACCCGGTTCCAGCCCATGTGTGGCACCTTCAGGCGGCTGCCGTCGGGCGCATGCATTGCCGCGTCGGGAAAGCGCCGTACCTCGCCGGCAAAGATGCCGAGTCCGGCCACGTCGCCCTCCCGGCTGTGATCGAAAAGCATCTGCTGGCCGATGCAGATGCCCAGGAAGGGTTTGTTGGCGGCCGCATCGACCACCGCCGGGCGCAGCCCGCGCAGCTCCAGCTCGCGCATGCAGTCCGGCATCGCGCCCTGGCCGGGGAAGACTATCCGGTCGGCCTGTTCGAGTTCGGCGGCCTCCGAAGTGACGACCACGCGGGTGCCGGCGCCGGCCACGTGTTCGACGGCCTTCTGCACCGAGCGCAGGTTGCCCATCCCGTAATCGACGACGGCGATCCTGTTCATTGTTCTCTGTTCACGTGTTGTCGACGGCAGCGGTCGATGGCGCGCTACAGCGTCCCCTTGGTCGATGGAATGGTGCCGGCCAGCCGCTCGTCCGGCGTCACCGCCATGCGCAGCGCCCGGCCGAAGGCCTTGAACAGCGTCTCGCACTGATGGTGCGCGTTGCGGCCGCGCAGGTTGTCGGCGTGCAGCGTCAGCAGCGCGTGATTGACGAAGCCCTGGAAGAACTCGTACACCAGTTGGGTGTCGAGGCCGCCGATGCTGGCGGCGGTGAATTCCACTTCGAACACCAGGCCGGGCCGCCCGGACAGGTCCACCACCACCCTCGACAGCGCCTCGTCGAGCGGCACGTAGGCGTGGCCGTAGCGGGTCAGGCCCTTCTTGTCGCCGACCGCCCGGGCGAAGGCCTGGCCGATCGCGATGCCGACGTCCTCGATCGTATGGTGCCCGTCGATGTGCAGATCGCCCTGCGCTTCGACCTCCAGGTCGAAGGCGCCGTGACGGGCGATCTGGTCCAGCATGTGATCGAAGAAGCCGATGCCGGTGGCGAGCCTGGAGGTGCCGCTGCCGTCCAGATCGATCTTCACCCGGATCTGGGTTTCCAGCGTGTTGCGGGTGATTTCGGCTTGCCTCATGTGCCCTTGCGCGACGGCGCCCGGTGGATTCTGGTATGGCCCGCCATGATAGCATTTCGGCCTGATCCGCGTTTGTCGCGCGCCTTTTCGAGCCCCGAGATGAGCAGATACTGGAGTGCCGTCGTACACGGCCTGACCCCCTACGTGCCGGGCGAACAGCCCAAGGGCGAGAGCCTGGTCAAACTCAATACCAACGAGAGCCCCTATCCGCCTTCGCCGCGCGTGCTGCAGGCCATCCATGACGAACTCGGCGCCGACGCGGCCCGCCTGCGCCTGTACCCGGATCCGAACGCCGATGCGCTGAAGGCCGCCATCGCCGGCCGCTACCGGCTGGAGGCCGCACAGGTCTTCGTCGGCAACGGTTCCGACGAAGTGCTGGCCCACGCCTTCATGGCCTTGCTCAAGCACCCGCAGCCGATCCTGTTCCCGGACATCAGCTACAGCTTCTACCCGGTCTATTGCGGCCTTTACGGCGTGGACTTCCGGGCGGTTCCGCTCGACGGTGACTTCGCGCTGCGCGTCGAGGACTACCTCGGCCCGAACGGCGGCATCGTCTTCCCCAACCCCAATGCGCCGACCGGCCGCCTGCTGGCGCTGGCGGAGGTCGAGCGGATCGTGGCCGGCAATCCGGACTCGGTGGTCGTCGTGGACGAGGCCTACATCGATTTCGGCGGTGATTCGGCGGCCGTGCTGGTGCCAGAACATCCCAACCTGCTGGTCGTCCACACCTTGTCCAAGTCGCGCGCGCTGGCCGGCATGCGGGTCGGCTACGCGCTTGGCCAGGCGCCGCTGATCGAGGCGCTGG
>JBNLET010000098.1:0-5420 GCA_050305135.1 Rhodocyclaceae bacterium
ATGAACTGCTCGGAGGCGTCCACGTGGATCACGTTGACGCCCAGGTTGCGGGCGAAGGTCTCCATCACCTGCTCGGCTTCGTTCAGCCGCAGAAGGCCGTTGTCCACGAACACGCAGGTGAGCTGGTCACCGATCGCGCGATGGATCAGCGCCGCAGCCACCGACGAATCGACGCCGCCGGACAAGCCCAGGATCACCTCCTCCGCGCCCACCTGCTCGCGGATCCGGGCCACCGCCTCGTCCACGTAGTCCGGCATGTTCCAGTCGTGGCCGCAGCCACAGATCTCGTGCACGAAGCGCGCGAGGATCTGCTTGCCCTTGAGCGTGTGGGTGACTTCCGGGTGGAACTGCACCGCGTAGAAGCGGCGTGCCTCGTCGGCCATCGCGGCGATCGGGCAGGACTCGTTGCTGGCGATCACCTTGAAGCCGGCCGGCATCTCGGTGACCTTGTCGCCGTGGCTCATCCAGACGTCGAGCAGGCCATGGCCCTGCTCGTTGCTCCGGTCCTCGATGCCGCGGAACAGCGCCGAATGACCGCGCGCACGGATCTCGGCATAGCCGAACTCGCGCCGACCGCCGCTTTCGACCTTGCCGCCCAGTTGCTCGGCCATGGTCTGCATGCCGTAGCAGATGCCGAGCACCGGCACGCCCAGTTCGAACACCAGCTGTGGCGCCTTCCAGTCCAGCGCTTCGTACACCGAGTTCGGGCCGCCCGACAGGATGATGCCGGCCGGGCCGAAGTCGCGCACGAAGTCTTCGCCCACGTCGAACGGGTGGATTTCGCACAACACCTGCTGCTCGCGCACGCGGCGGGCGATGAGCTGGGTGACCTGGGAGCCGAAATCGAGGATCAGGATCTTCTTGTGGGACATCTCGCGTCTCTGAAATGAAGCGAGGCGGCCGCGCAGGCCGCCTTGGTCGAACGTCGCTCTCGCTCAGTCGACGTGGTAGTTCGGGGCTTCCTTGGTGATCTGCACGTCATGCACGTGCGACTCGCGCACGCCGGCCGAAGTGATCTCGACGAACTCGGCGCGGGCGCGCATGTCGTCGACCGTCGCGCAGCCGACGTAGCCCATCGAGGCACGCAGGCCACCGGTGAGCTGGTGGATGACCGCGGTCACCGGGCCCTTGAACGGCACCCGGCCCTCGATGCCTTCGGGCACCAGCTTGTCCACGTTCACCTCGCCGTCCTGGAAGTAGCGGTCGGCGGCGCCCTGCTGCATCGCACCGAGCGAGCCCATGCCGCGGTAGGACTTGTAGGAGCGGCCCTGGTAGAGCACCGTCTCGCCCGGGGCCTCCTCGGTGCCGGCGAACAGTCCGCCGAGCATGACGCAGTTGGCGCCGGCCGCGATGGCCTTGGAGATGTCGCCGGAGAAGCGGATGCCGCCGTCGGCGATCATCGGCACGCCGCTGCCGGCCAGCGCGGTCGCGACGTTGTCGATGGCGGTGATCTGAGGCACGCCGACGCCGGCGATGATGCGGGTGGTGCAGATCGATCCCGGGCCGATACCGACCTTGACGGCGTCTGCACCGGCATCCGCGAGCGCCCGGGCGGCGTCGGCCGTGGCGATGTTGCCGCCGATCACGTCGACCCGCGGGAAGTTCTTCTTGACCCAGGCGACGCGCTCGATCACGCCCTGCGAATGGCCGTGGGCGGTATCGACCACCACCACGTCGACGCCGGCCTCGACCAGCAGCGCGGCGCGCTCCTCGGTGCCCTCGCCGACGCCAATCGCGGCGCCGACCCGCAGGCTGCCGTGATCGTCCTTGGCCGCGTTCGGGTGCTCGTGGGACTTCAGCATGTCCTTGACGGTGATCAGGCCGCGCAGCTCGAAGTTGTCGCCCACCACCAGCACGCGCTCCAGGCGGTGCTTGTGCATCAGCGTCCGGGCGTCGTCCAGGCTGGCGCCTTCGCGCACCGTGACCAGTCTCTCGCGCGGCGTCATGATGGCCGCCACCGGCTGGTCGAGATTGTTCTCGAAGCGCAGGTCGCGGTTGGTGACGATGCCTACCACCAGGCCGTTCTCGACCACCGGCAGGCCCGAGAACTTGTTGCGGTTGGTGAGCGCCACGACCTCGCGTACCGAGTCGTTCGGCGAGACCGTCATCGGGTCTTTCAGCACGCCCGACTCGAAGCGCTTGACCTTCAGCACCTCGGCCGCCTGCTCGGCGGGCGACAGGTTCTTGTGGATGATGCCGACGCCGCCTTCCTGCGCCAGCGTGATCGCGAGGCGGGCTTCCGTCACGGTGTCCATCGCGGCGGACACCATCGGAATGTTGATCCTGATGTTGCGGGTAAGCTGCGTTGCGAGCGATACGTCGCGGGGCAGTACGTTGGAATGGGCGGGTATGAGAAGGACGTCATCGAACGTCAGCGCCTTCTGGCTCACGCGCATGGCTTTTTTCCTCGACACCAAATCCGTATTATACAGACCGCCCCAAGTCTCGGGAAATTCGCGCAATGTCTATCCGTTCACAGCTCAAGTCCGCAGCGTTGGCGCTGCTCCTCGTTCTGCCGCCGGCCGTGCTGGCACAGGTTCATGTCTGGAAGGACGCGGAGGGTCAGACCCACTACGCCGACGTGCCGCCGCCCGGCGTCGAGTCGACCGAAGTAAACATCAATGCGCCGGCCGGCAGCGCGGCGGGCGCCGCAGCCGGCAAGTCGCTGGCCGAGCAGGAGGAGGAATTCCGCCAGCGCCGCACCCAGCGTCAGGAAGACGCGCAGAAGGACGCCGACAAAAGCGCCCGCAATGCCCGTACGGCGGCCCAGTGCGAAAGCGCGCGCGGTCAACTCGCGGCGATCGAATCCGGCCGGCGCATGGTGCGCTACAACAGCAAGGGCGAGCCGGAGTACCTGTCCGACGAAGCGCGCAAGTCCCACGCCGACGAATTGCGCAAGCTGATCAAGGAACGCTGCAGCTAGCCCATCCCGTCCCGGCGTCGCGCTCAGCCGTCGGCGCCGTCGGCTTCGCCGCCCCCCTTCTTCATCACCTTGCCCTGCTCGGCCCGCTTGCGCCGGACCTCCTTCGGGTCGGCGATCAGCGGCCGGTAGATTTCGACCCGGTCGCAGTGCCTTAGCGTGGCGTCCATCTTGGTCAGCTTCGCGTAGATGCCGATCTTGTTGGCCTTGCCGGGCACCAGCTCGGGGTGTCTCTGCAACAAGCCGGAGGCCTCGATGGCCTGCTGCACGGTGGCGCCTTCGGCCAACCTCAGGCGGACCACTTCCTGCCGCTTGGACAGCGCGTAGACCACCTCGACCTCGATCATTTCGTTCATCGACCGCTCCTCACTCGGACACCCGGTAGACGCTCTCGGCGCGCTTGACGAAGGACTCGACGAAGGTGTTCGCGATGTGGTTGAACACCGGCCCGAGCGCCTTTTCGAGCAGCCGGCTGGAGAACTCGTAGTGCAGCTCGAACTCGATCTTGCACGCCTTGTCGCCGAGGGCGATAAAACGCCAGGTGCCGTCCAGCTGCCGGAACGGCCCCTGCTCCAGGCGGATGCGCATCAGCGACGGTGCGCTCTTTTCGTTGCGCGTCGTGAAGTGCGTCTTGATGCCGTGGTAGCTGACGTGCAGCGTGGCGTGGGTCTGCAGCTCGGTCCGCTCATGCACCTCGGCCCCGCCGCACCAGGGCAGGAACTGCTTGTAGTCCTCGCACCGGTCCACCAGGTCGAACATCTGTGCCGGCGTGAATTCGATGAGTACGATCTTCTTGACTGAGGCCATTTGGCGGGCGTGGGTCAGCTCGCTGCTAGAATGCGCGATTCTAGCCCAAAGGGCGGCCCGCCCGCGCCCGGCAGCATACGAACGATGAGCATCCTGGAAAACAAGAAGGCCTTTTACGAGTATTTCATCGAGGAGCGCTTCGAGGCCGGCCTGGTCCTCGAAGGCTGGGAAGTGAAGGCGATCCGCGCCGGCCGCGCCAACATCAAGGAGTCCTACATCATCGTGCGCGACGCCGAGGTCTTCATCTTCGGCATGCACATCACGCCGCTGCTGTCCGCCTCGACCCACGTGCGCACCGATCCGACCCGCACCCGCAAGCTGTTGCTGCACGCCAAAGAGATCTCGAAATTGATCGGCAAGGTCGAACGCGCCGGCTACACGCTGGTGCCGCTCGATCTGCACTTCAGTAAGGGCCGCGTCAAGGTCAACATCGGCCTGGCCAAGGGCAAAAAGCTGCACGACAAGCGCGAGGTCGAGAAGAAGCGCGACTGGGACCGCGAGAAAGCCCGGCTGATGCGCGAGAAGCGCTAGCGCGGCGGCGGCCGCCTCAGGCCGCGCGTGGGTCGAAGGCCTCCCGCACCGCGTCGGCGAACAGGTTGGCGGCCAGCACCAGCGCGAACATCACGACGAAGGCCGCCACCAGCGACCACCACACGGCCGGATCGCGCGCCAACTCCATCCGCGCGGCATTGATCATCGTGCCGAAACTGATGGTGTTCGGATCGACGCCGATGCCCACGTAGGACAGCACCGCCTCGGCCAGCACCAGCGCCGAAAAATCCATCACCAGCGCGATCAGCACGATGTGCATCAGGTTCGGCAACACGTGGCGACGCAGGATTGCCGCGGTGCCGACGCCGAAGGCCCGCGCCGCCTGCACGTAGTCGAGTTCGCGCAGCTTCAGCGTCTCGGCCCGCAGCAGTCGGCACAGGCCGGTCCAGCTCGTCATGCCGAGGATCACGCACAGCGCCAGTAGCCGCGCGTCGGCCCGCTCGGTGGCGGTCTCGAACCACTCCGGGTGGGTCTCGATGACGACCTGCATCATCAGCACCGCGGCGGCGATCAGCAACACGCCGGGAATCGAATTGATGACTGTGTAGAGGTACTGGATCAGGTCGTCCGCCCAGCCGCCCAGGTAGCCCGCGGTGATGCCGAGCACGATCGCGATCGGTAGCGTCACGAGGGTGGTCACGATACCGATCACCAGCGCCGTGCGAACGCTCTTCAGGCTCAGGTAGAGCACGTCCTGGCCGACCTTGTCGGTACCGAAGACGTGGTAGCCGCCGGCCAGCGCGACGCCCACGCCGATCACCACGGCCAGCAGCGCGAACGTGAGCCACGCCGCTCGCAGCGCCGGCCGCGCGCCATCGCCCGGCGGTGCCGCCAGCAGCCTGCCCGCCACGAGCGCCAGTGCGACGGCCGCCACCAGCCCGGCCACGGCGCCGGTGGCGGCCCGCAGCGCGACGTCCGTCCAATGCGCGTCCTCGTTCTTCAGCTGGGCGCCGCCGTATTTCAGGCGGGGATAGTCGCGCCCGGCCACGCGGCCCTCCCGCTCGACGGTGTCCTTGACGAAGGCTCGCGTCGCCAGCGGCGCGGAATAGGTCTTCTCCTGCTCCAGGTACAAGGGCGCCAGCACCACGTCGAGCACGCTCTCGAGCTTGGCGGCGTAGTGCACCTGGCCGTCGCCGGCGGC
>JBNLET010000099.1:0-5052 GCA_050305135.1 Rhodocyclaceae bacterium
TGTCACGCTCTCCGCGCTGCGAGAAGAACGGTTCATCCCCACGCCCGTGGGGAACACCGCAGCGGTCGAATCGAACGCGATCAGTGGGTCGGTTCATCCCCACGCCCGTGGGGAACACGTCCTATCAGGAGCAGGACCGGCTCCAGATGGCGGTTCATCCCCACGCCCGTGGGGAACACGTATCGTTGAACCACGCCTCGCCGGCCAGCGCCGGTTCATCCCCACGCCCGTGGGGAACACAGCGCGGGCCACATCCGCGAAATCCTGTCCTACGGTTCATCCCCACGCCCGTGGGGAACACACGACCGTGCGGAAAAACCCGCCGGGATATCACGGTTCATCCCCACGCCCGTGGGGAACACATGCAGGCGACGGCTGATCTGACGGTGCGCTACGGTTCATCCCCACGCCCGTGGGGAACACGCCAGCGAGATCCGCACTCGGCACGTATGCGACGGTTCATCCCCACGCCCGTGGGGAACACACTTACTCTATCCCATTGATTCTTATAATGGAATCAAGCGGAGAAATTTCCACCAACCGCCTCGCATGCGATTTGGATAAGCAGATTGTCAAGGAGCGCTCGAATCCGCCGCGGGCAAGAAGCTCACCAGGCGTACGCCGTCCAGATCGACAGGCATGCGGCGGTTCGCGCCCAGGGTGTCGAATTCGAACCCGGCTTCGGTGTTGCTTCGCCAGGCCATCACGGCGTTGCCGTCTTCGATGCCGTCGCGCACCTGTTCCCAGATGTGCTCGCGGATCTTCTTCGAGTAGTTTCCGACATACACGCCGGCCCGGATTTCCAGCAGCCAGATCGCCAGCCGGCCGCGCAGGCGCGGTGGCGCATTCTCAAGAACGATGACCAGCATCGCCGATGTTCTCCGGGTTCGGTATCGCCGGGCCGACCACACCTTCCGGCGCGGCACTGGCGGCATCTCCGTCGATCGACAGCAGCGATTCGATGTCGGGGATGATCCGTTCGAGCAGGCGGGTCTGCCGGAACACGTCGCGGCACGCCAGGCGCACCGCCCGCTCGGCGTTCGGCGGCTTGCTGGCGGCGATCTTGAATGCCACCGGCACGACCGTCTCGAATTTGTAGATGTCCGCCACGTCGTAGACGAAGGACAGCGGCTTGCCGGTATGGATGAAACCGACGGCCGGCGCGTAGCCGGCGGCCAGCACGGCGGCTTCGGTCACGCCGTACAGCGACGCGGTGGCCGAAGACAGGCAGCGGTTCGGAAGATCGGAGACGTCCCAGTTCTCCGGGTTGTAGTCCCGCCCCTTCCACTTCACGCCGAACTTGCTCGCCAGCAGTTGATAGGTGCGCCGCACGCGTGCGCCCTCGATGCCCCGCAACTGCTCGACGCTGCGCCGAGCCGGCGGTTCCTCGCCGAAACGGCGCGCATACATCCTGCGCACGACCTTGAGCCGCAGGCTCTCGTCCAGGGCCAGGCGCGCCTGGTGCAGCAGCCGGTCGGCCCGTGCGCCGCCGGGCTGGCCGGAGGAATAGAGGCGCACACCCGCCTCGCCGACCCACACCAGCAGCGTACCCACCCTCGCCGCCAACGCCGCCGCCCGGTGCGAGACCCGTGTGCCGGGCTCGAGCATGATGCAGGCGACGCCACCGACCGGAATGTGGGTGAGCACCGGGCGCACCCGCTCGCCGTCGCAATCGACGCGCACGAAGGCGCCGTCGATGACGTCGATCTCGCCCTTCTCGACGAAGATGACCGACAGGCGGTCCTTGATGGGGATCGGCTTCAGCGGTGGCAGCACAGGGATCAGAACTCCGCGGTTTCGCCGGCGAGTTCGAGCGCAGCCCGTATCGCCGAACGGCTCAGGTAGTGGCCGGCGGCAGACAGGCTTTCGATCGTCGGCGCGATCCGATCCAGCAAGCCCCTGCGTTTGGCGAGGATCAGAACGCCCAGCGTGCCGATCACCTTCAGGCCTGCCCGGCGGGCGAAAGCGACGGCGGCCCGGTCGTCCATCAAGAGGTCGATGCCCGCTTCCCGCGCCCGGGCAATGCTGCTGGCCTCGCCCGCATCGATGCACGCCTCGACCAGGCCGGGCACGTCCGGGCACGGTGTCAGCCAGCCGGCCTGAATTGCCGCCGAAACCCTCTTTGCATCGGGCAGATCGGGCCGAGCCAGGCATTCGGCAATGACCGTCTCGGTCACCTCGATCCGTGCGAACAGTCGCGGCAACAACCCGATGCCATCGATCCGGCCCAGCGCGATCAGCGGGCCGGCATCCGCGACGACGATGCGGGACGGCTCATTCGAATTCGGCAATCTCCCGCTCCAGTTCCGCCCGCTCGGTGCGGATGACCGGAATGCCGTTCCTGAGCAGCACGTCGGTCATCTCACTGACCGAGCAGCCGGCGATGCGTGCGGCCCGGCCGAGCGAAACGTGTTCTTCGTCGAACAGGCGCACTGCCAACGCCACCGCGACACCCTCGCGCAGCAGCATGTCGTCGAACGGCACGGTGAGGAACACCGGCTTGCCATGCTTGGTGACCAGGGACAGCTTGCCGGCCTCCGCGCCGCGAACGAGTTCACCGGTGCGTTCGCGCAGGTCTCGGACGGTGAAGGATTCCATGATCGAGCCCAGGGGTATTTGTGCCATCAAATGATAGAACAAATCGTCACGATGGCACTCCGCGCAACCGAAGGTGCATTGCCTTCGCCCGAACGCTCATCGTTGCAATGGCGCCAGCGACAACAGGCCGAGGCCGAGGGCCTTGGCATGCCCGATGCCCTGAACCAGCGCACCGCCCATCGCGTCCGTGTCCTTGGCTTCCAGCACGCCGTCGAAGCGCACGCAGTCCACGGTGATCCGATGGCCCCGACCGGGTTGTTTGACCACGAGCCTGGAAGCAGCGGTGATCACAGCCTCCCCGGCCCGGAATCCGCAGCGCTCCCCTTGCCGCAGCAGCCAGGCCTGCTGCGCCTCCTCGCCGACGAGGCCGAAGCGCTTGCCCGCGCGAGTGACGGTCGGATTGGCATTGAGGCGGAAGTGGAAGAGCCGGCCGGGCGCAAGCAGGTGCCCGAGGTCCACCTCCTTCTCGCCAGCGAGTTGGTAGCCGGACCGTTCCTCGATTCCCTGCCAATTGCCGGGCCGGGCAGACTGGACCAGGACCACCACCTGATCCGCTCCGTCGCCGGTCGCGGGCGACTCCAGCCGCCACAGGAAGCGGGCCGGCGTGTCGGTGTCGCCATCGACGAATGCGCGGCATAGCGTGCGATGCATCTGGTAGGCATCCGCCACGTCCCGCCGCGCCTGCGGCAGCCGGGGATCAAGTTTCAGTTTGGCGAGGTGCATCGATCGCTCCTGAGCGGACGTAACGCGGGCCGAAGCGCCGCTCCGAGAAGGGGGCAATGGGTTGATCCAGCCGCACGGCCCCTTGCGATGGGTCTTCGAGCAGCAGCCGCAGTGGGCGGCCCCGATGTTCTGCCAGCGGCGTCGCAATCGGCTCAGCCTCGCGCAATGTGCGCTCCAGATCGCCCTCATGCAGGCCGCCCCGGAGCCAGATCGGCAACCCCGGCGGAAAGCTCTTGCGCCCCAGGGCCAGCGGCCAGACCGGTTGCTGCAGCGCCTGCTGGATCGTTTCCAGCAGACCGTGATCTCCGCCTTCCAGGCCGACCAGAAAGGCGGCATCGGCGAGGTAGTAGCGAGGGCTGACGACGGTTCGCTTGGCATCGGCCTTGCCGGCCGCGGTCAGCACGCCGGTGGCCGTCTGGTAGTCCCTCATCAGCACGCCTTCCCGGTCGACGCGGACGCCCATGCGCAGGCGCGCCAGATCGTCCACCGGTTCGCCGCGATCGCGCCCGAGTGCGGCGCAGATCAAGCCCAGCACGCCGGACTTGGACGGCTCCAACTGGGTATCCCGTTCGTCGAATCGGCTGGTCGTCCCCCAGGACTGCATGGGCCCGGCCAGTCGGATCAGCAGCGTCGGCATGGCTCAGGCCTCCAGCCGCGCCGCGACCTGTTCCTTGACCCAGTTCGCCAGACCTTCCAGATTGGCTTGCGCGACGCCTTTGGTGGCGGGCCAGACACCCGACAGGTCGAGGTAGGCCCAGGCATCCTGGCCGTCGCCGTAGAAGCCGCTCACCTTGTCGTCGTAGTCGGCCAGGGCCTTGACCGAGAGACTGCTGAGGGCCTCTTTTCGCTCGGGCCAGACCGGCCTCTCGAACGCATTGGCGAGATTGGCGGGACTCGACCGGCGCAGGGTCACGCCGACGAAGGCCGGCAGGTTGTGGGCGGCGAAGGTGTTCTGCTTGCCGCTGGGGATGGCTGTTGCGATCGCCTTGGTAAAGGCTTCCAGGCCCGTGAGCGCCAGCGCGGCATCCTGCTGCAGGTTGCCGAGCAGCTTGGCCACATCGATCACCGCGTAGCGGTAGAAGGTGGCCGAGTTGAATTCGACCTGCCCGATCATGCCGGCGCCGGTCTCGTCGGCATCGCCCTTGTCGTCCACCGCGGTGAAGTAGTCGAAATCGCGTTCGACCCGGTGCGTGCTGATAGCGTGGGCGACCTGGCACGCGGCGTCCTGGTTCACTTCCGGCAGGTCGGCGAGCATGCGGCCGAACAGAGCCACGTCGACGGCCTTACCGCCGTCGAGCAGGGTCTTGGCCTTCTTGACGACTTCGGCCGGCGCGCTGGCCTTCGCTTCCTTCTTGCTCTTCTTCTCACCCCCGCCGGTTTCCGGCGGCGCCAGGCCGTCCCAGTACTCGGCGACGAGGCGGGCGAAGCCGTCGATCTCGTTGGCGCCGAGGAAAAGCAGATACTCGGTCCGTCCGTCGTCCTTGACCTTCAGGCCAGCCGCAGCGAGGGCGGCTTCGATGCGTGGACGCGCACCATCGCGACCGGTCTCGGACAGGCGCTCTTCGATCAACTGGACGAGTTTCTTCGTCCGAACGCCCAGGTATTCGGCCGGCACGGTGGCATGGTCTTTGGCCGTCAGGCGGATCGCACGCTTGAAGCACTGGCTGCTGACCCGCGCACGGCGATGACCACCGAAGAGTGCATCCTTAGGGGCGCCGGTATCGTCGCGAT
>JBNLET010000100.1:0-3781 GCA_050305135.1 Rhodocyclaceae bacterium
CTACGCCTGGCCCGGCAACGTGCGCGAGCTGCGCAACGTGGTCGAGAACATGCTGCTGGTCAGCGACGGCGAACGCATCGGCCTCGACGACCTGCCGCCCGAGTTCGAGGCGACGCCGGCGGCGGCCGACACGGTCACGCCGTTCGCCCCGCTGGCGCAGCCGGGCCGGCTCAGCGAGGCCGAGGCGGATTGTATCCGCCGCGCCATCGCCACCTCCGGCGGCAACCTGACCGAAGCCGCCCGCCAGCTGGCGATCGCCAAGAGCACGCTGTACCAGAAGCTGAAGGACTACGGCCTGCAGGACGAGGTGGCGAACTCGCGCGGGCAGAGGATGCGGGCCGGCGGATAGCTGCCGCCTGGTGTTCGGGCCGGGCCGAGGCTTGCGCGCGCGCGAGGGGTCGGTACCCGAGGCCGGGGCCGCGCCGTAGCGGGAGCGCGCTCCCGTCGGCGACGCCTGCATGAGCTAGAATCCGCGCCATGCCATTCAAGCCTTCCAGCCTCCGCCCGTTCGATGGCCCCCGGCGCGGCGGCGCGGACGCCTGACATGCAGGCGGTCAGGCTTGGCGCCCGCGCCGGGGCGATATGGCCGCTTTCAGTCCTTGCGCTGGTCTTGCTCGTCGTCCTGCGGGGCGTCACCGATCCCGACATCTGGACGCACCTGACGATCGGTCGCGAGGTGATGCAGGGCGGCGGCATCCCTGCGACGGAGTTCTATGTCGCCCCGCTGTCCGGGCAGCCTGGACATTTCAACGAATGGGGCTACGGCCTGATGCTGTACCTGACCTACCAGTTGGGCGGCATCCCGGCGCTGGCCGTTGTGAACGGCCTCATTGCGGCGGCGACCTTCGCGTTCCTCTTCGACATCCTCCGCATGAGGCTCGATGGCCAGCCCTGGATCGCGCTGGGGCTGGTCATGTTCGGTGTCTGGTTCGCCGACTTCAGGCTGAATTTCCGCCCGGAGATGATGACCTATCTGGCGGTGTTCGCCAGCTGGTGGGCCGTCGAGCGCTACCGGCGGGATGCGCGGGCGATTTCGCTGGCGCCGATCGTCCTGTCGGGACTGATCCTGCCGCAGTTCCATCCAAGCATCCTGGTCTGCCTGATCGTGGTCGGTGCGCACTCGCTCGACACCTTGCTGCGGCAGGACTGGCGCAGGCGATTGCTGACCATTGCCGCGGCGTCGGTCCTGGCCGTGCTGGTCGCAGGGCTCAACCCCTACGGCTACGAGCAGGTCGTGCTCCCGATCAGGTTCGCGCTCGACGAATCGCTGATGGAAGGCATCACCGAGCTGCTGCCGGCGATGCAGACCGAAGTCTGGCCGCGTTTCGTGCTGGCCGCCGGCCTCGCCGCCGGCGCCTTGGCCGTGACCCGCAGCCGCAGCCGCATCGGCGACCTGCTGGTCGTTCTGTTCTTCGGCTGGCTGGCCTACCGCCATGCCCGCAACGTCGCCCTGTTCGGCCTGCTGGTCCTGCCCGCCGCGGCGTCGGCCCTCGCTGCGCTGCGCTGGCGGATCGTGAGCGCGTACGCCGCCCGGATCTCGTGCGTCGCCTCGCTTGCAATCGGGGCGTACCTGATCGCTCAACCGAAATGGGGGGCCGGCCTGGACCTGCTCGGCACCCCGGTCAAGGCCGGCGAGGTACTCGCGGCACGCGACCTGCGGGGCCCGATCCTGGCCTTCTTTCACCTCGGCAACTACATGGCGTGGACCCAGTATCCGCGCGCGCAGGTCATTTCGGACGCCCGCCACTTCGGCTTCAATCCCGCGCTGCAGCTGCACGACTACCTCTTCTCCGCGCCCGCCGGCTGGCGGGACGAACTGCGGCTGAGGCGAATCGCGGCCGTCGTCACGCCGATGACGATGCCCTTGTCCGGCGATTTCGTGCCCCTCGCGGTGGCACTGGTGTCCTCGCCGGACTGGAAGCTGGCGGCGGTGGAGGAGGCGGGACTGACCTTCGTGCCGGACGATCGAAACGAAATCGCCGGCCTGCCGGCAAGCGCCGCATGGAAGCAGGCCATCGGCGAACTCGAGCGCAACCTGCGCGACTACCCGGACAGCGCAGCCACGGTGCGGAATCTCGCGCTGGCTCGCACCGCGCTGGAGGCGTCGAAATGAGCCGTCGGTCGGCGGTTCCGAGAATGTAGTGTTGCGTTCCTGGTGGAGCCCGTGATCCAGGCGGAACCCGGGCGCTGCAGGCCGGATGAAGCCGGCCCTGCGAACTCGACCGAAGCGTGCTTTCCGGTAGGGCCGGCTTCAGCCGGCCTCGGGCGGTCGATACCTGCCAAACGCATGAATTCCTCACCGCGCGAAACATTGCAGTGGAGCGAGCCGAAACCCGCGGCAACGGCTCGCGCCCGGCGGGCAGGGGCGTGGCTCAGCGATGCGCCTGCGGCCGGCGAGCCCGGACCCAGACGTTCTTGCCGAACAGTCGCTGGCAAGCCCTGTCCATCAGTCGGCTGGCGGGAAAGAACGCCCGGTCGTAGAGGCGCACGCTGCGGGCGCTCAAGCTGCCGTCGGCGGCGCCGAGGCACTTCAGCGCCAGGCTCGCGAAATAGCCCAGGCTGTCGGCGTAGCCGCCATCTTCCACGACGAACCCGGCACGCACGCATTTCGCCTTCAAGTCGCCGAGGCGATAGCGGCGCAAGTGTCCGACGCGGCGATCCATCGCCGAGAAGAGCGCCTCGAAGGCGGGCACGTAGAGGTAGAGCGCCCCGCCGGGCCGCAGGCGGGCATGGAGCTGCCGCAGCGTGCCCTCGTCGTCTTCTATGTGCTCGAGCACGTTGAGCGAATATGCGCCTTCGATGCTGCACGGCGGCACCTGATCCAGGCTCTCGTGGCACTCGTTTCCCGTCAGCGCGATCGCGGCTCGGAGTGTCGGCTCGGGCTCGACGCAAACCACTTCGAAATCCCTGCCTTGCAAGGCCCGGGCAAAATCGCCGGTGCCGGCGCCGAAGTCCAGCACCCGTGCGCAGCCATTCAAATGGCGGCGGATCTGGTCGCGCAGAAAGGCGTTGTAGTTCTCCGCCTCGCGCATGACTTCGAGGTTTTCGGACCCTGCCACGCTCTTGAGTACCGCCATGCCCCGGGACCTGCTCCGAGTGGTTCGGATCGCCCGCGGGATCCGAAAGTGCTTTGAAAATAGTTGCCTGTACTACTGGGTCAGCCTGCAAGTCCTTGCCCTGACTCGATTTCCGCCTGGTCCCGAAGGGGCGCGAGCGCCGACCCGCTGCAAGCCTACGGGCCGCGCAAACCGCAAGATACGATCCTGCCGGCAAGGATTCAAGCCATCGGCCTCCCCCGCCCGCGCGCAGCCTCGGTAGCCGGGCCGGCTCACTCGAACGTCATCGAGCTTGCGTGCCCGCATGCGCATCCGTCCTTCCCGACGTCAGCCGACGCGCCTGAGTTCGATGTGGAGCCAGCCTCATGTGTGGACGGTCGTGCCCGGGCGAGGGTGGCTGGGCACGACCTGCAGGGTCTGCGTAGCGTTTTCCTGGCGCCGCATGCGGTCGTCCTGAACGCTGCCTCTGCTGAGCAAGACCCGAGGCCACGTCTCGATCCCCTAGCAGGCTTGGACGGTGCGAGGTCGGCTCTCGTCAGCACATTGCTGCCGCCAACCGAAGTGCATGGCTTCGCTATTTTCCGCGGTAGGCTCTGCCAACGAACAGGCTTACGCGCGCACCGACAAACGCCGGTGCTTCATCCAGGCTTGCTGCGGTGACAAGATAGCTACCCGGCGCAAGCGTAGGCGCGATCAGCTCGGCATCCAGGCTTGACGCACCCCAC
>JBNLET010000101.1:0-8729 GCA_050305135.1 Rhodocyclaceae bacterium
GACCTCGCGGATGCCCAGTGCGTACAGCAACCGGTCCAGCGTGGGTCTTTTGCTGCGATCCAGCTGGGCCAGCAGGTTGTCGGCCGATTTCTCGCCCATGCGTTCCAGCGCGACGAGGGCCTCGCGTTCCAGCCGGTAGAGGTCGGCGATCGAGTGCACCCTGCCGGTTTCGACGAGCTGCACGACCAGCTTCTCGCCCAGGCCCTCGATGTCCATCGCGCGGCGGCCGGCGAAGTGCAGCAGCGCCTGCTTGCGCTGCGCCGGACACACCAGCCCGCCGCTGCAGCGCGCCACCGCCTCGTCCTCGGCGCGGTGGACCTGGGAACCGCAGACCGGGCAGCTCGGGTAGGCGGCCAGCAGATCGAAGCGCGGCAGATCGCCCCGACGGCGCTCCAGCACCGGCCCGACCACCTCCGGAATCACGTCGCCGGCCCGCCGCACGATCACCCAGTCGCCGACGCGCACGTCCTTGCGATCGATCTCGTCCTGGTTGTGCAAGGTGGCATTGGTGACCGTGACGCCACCGACGAAGACCGGCTTCAGCCGCGCCACCGGCGTCAGCGCGCCGGTGCGGCCGACCTGCACGTCGATCGCCAGCAGTTCGGTCATCTCCTCCTGCGCCGGGTACTTGTGGGCGACCGCCCAGCGCGGCTCGCGCGAGACGAAGCCCAGTTCCTGCTGCAGGCGCAGCGAATCGACCTTGTAGACCACGCCGTCGATGTCGTAGGGCAAGGCATCGCGGCCGGCCTCGATCCGGTCGTGGAACGCGATCAGCGGCTCGGGCCCGGCCCCGACCGTGCGATGGCCGCAGACCGGCAGGCCGGCCGCGGCGAGGGCATCGAGGATGCCGGAGTGGGTATCCGGCAGCGTCCAGCCCTGCACCTCGCCGATGCCGTAGGCGAAGAAGGACAGCGGACGCCGCGCGGCGACCGCCGGATCGAGCTGGCGCACCGCGCCGGCCGCGGCATTGCGCGGATTGACGAAGGTCTTCGCGCCGGCCTCGCGCTGCTGCGCGTTGAGTTTTTCGAAGGCGTCGCGGCGCATGTAGATCTCGCCGCGCACCTCGAGCACCTCGGCCGTGATGCCGTCCAGCCGCAGCGGCACCTGGCGGATCGTGCGCACGTTGTGGGTGACGTCCTCGCCGGTCTGGCCGTCGCCGCGCGTCGCGGCGCGCACCAGGCGCCCCCGCTCGTAGCGCAGGCTGATCGCCAGGCCGTCGAACTTCAGCTCGGCGGCGTACTCGACGGCCGCTGCCGCCTCGTCCAGCCCGAGCGCGTTGCGCACCCGCTGGTCGAAATTGCGCGCGCCCTCGGCGCTGGTGTCGGTCTCGGTGCGAATCGACAGCATCGGCACCGCGTGGCCGACCTGCGCCAGCATCGGCGCCGGCGCACCGCCGACGCGGCGGGTCGGCGAATCCTCGCTGACGAGTTGCGGGTGCGCCTCTTCCAGCGCCGCCAGCTCGCGGAACAGGCGGTCGTATTCCGCGTCCGGCACCAGCGGCTGGTCCAGCACGTAGTAGGCGTGGTCGTAGCGCGACAGCGTCTGCCGCAGCTCCGCGACCCGCTCGGCCGCGCCGTTGTTCATGTGGCGAACAGGCGTTGCGCGACCTCGCCGCCCGGCTCGAGGCCGCGCTTCGCCATGCGGCCCTGGAAATGCTCGATCTGACCGCGGATGACCATCGCTTCCTGGTCTCCGAACGGCGCATTGTTGTCGTCGACGACCGCGCCGCCGAGCCCTTCGGCGAGCTGCCGGGCGCCGGCCAGCATCGCCTCGAACGCGTGCATGCCGTTGACGGTGCGCGGCACGTCCAGCAGCAGCGTGATGCCGCGGGTCGCGAGCTGCTTCATGTCGGCGGCCGAGAACGCGGCGCCGTCCAGATTGCTGACCGAGAACAGCTCCCGGCCCTCGGCGTCGACGGCGTGGAAGCTGCCGTTGTCGGCCAGCACCCAGCCGCGCGATTCGGCCAGGGCCCGGATCTTGGTGCCGGCGAAGGGCTCGCCGCGGGCCACCACGTTGAGGCCGATCTGAACGTCCACGCCGGCGCAGAAGCTGTCCAGTTCCTTGGCCCGCAACAACACCTCGTTGCGCGGCGGCAACTCGGCCGGCACTGCCAGGAACTGGTCGGCGACCCGCTGCAGGCCGTGGAAGAAGCGCACCAGCTCGGTCTCGCCGAGCGGACCGCGCCGGTCGACCAGCTGCAGCGCCGCCGCGAACCAGTGGTGGGTACCGGTCGAGTCCTTGTCGATCTCGACCCACAGATTGCTACCGTCGTCGAAGCCGTACCAGGTCATTGGCTTGCCGACGTCGCCCATCGACTCGGCCGAGGCCGTCCATAGCCGCGAGGCGGCCAGCGCCTCGATCGATTCGATGCGCACGACGCAGTCGGCCAGATCGCTGGCCGCCTTCGGGCTGCCGGGCGAGGTGCGCCCGCCGGCCTGTTCGTGCACCGGCCTGGCCACCGGCTCGTGTTGGCCATCCTCCGCCGCGAATCCGCCCGCGCCATCGGGCTCGAGCAGGCCGGGCTCGAGCAGCACGTCGCGCTGGCCGGCGCCGAAGGCCTGCTCGGCCCGCTTGCGGTGGCGGCTTTCCTGCCACTTGTTGTAAGCCACCACGCCCACCACGGCGGCCACGCCGGCCGCGATGAGCCCCATCTGCAATTCGCTGATTGCCATTGCTGTCCCTTGCCCTACGCCGGCACCGTCTCGGCCAGCCGCAATGCTTCTTCGATATCCACTTCGACGACCCGGCTCACGCCCTGCTCCTGCATCGTGACGCCGACCAGTTGCTGCGCGATCTCCATCGTGATCTTGCTGTGCGTGATGAAGACGAACTGGGTCTGCGCCGACATCCTCCGCACCATCGCGCCATAGCGGCCGGTATTCGCGTCGTCCAGCGGCGCATCCACCTCGTCCAGCATGCAGAACTGGGCCGGGTTCAACTGGAACATGGAGAATACCAGCGCGATCGCGGTCAGCGCCTTTTCGCCGCCGGACAGGAGATGAATGCTTGCATTTTTCTTGCCCGGCGGCTGGGCGATGATCTGTACGCCGGCGTCGAGGATTTCCTCGCCGGTCAGCACCAGCCTGGCTTGCCCGCCGCCGAACAGCTGCGGGAACAGCTCGCCGAAATGGCGATTGACGAAGTCATAAGTGCTCTGCAGCTGTTCGCGGGTCTCCTTGTCGATGCGGCGGATCGCGTCTTCGAGCGTCTCGATCGCGATCGTCAGGTCGTCGTTCTGCGCGTCCAGGTAGCCCTTGCGCTCCCGCGCCGCAGCCAGTTCGTCGAGGGCGGCCAGGTTGACGGCGCCCAGCTCGCCGATCTCGCGCGCCAGCCGCGCCACCTCGCGATTCAGCGAGCCTTCCTTCAGGTCGGGCGTCAGCAGCGGCGCCAGCACCGTCTCGTCGGCGCCGCTCTCGACCAAGCGCTCCTGGTACTGGCCGACCGACATCTCGGCCGCCTGCAATGCCAGCCGCAGCTCCGACAACTGGTCGCGCAGCGGCGCCACGGCCTGCTCGGTCGACAGCCGCGCAGCCTCGTCTTCCTTCAGCCGCCGCGTCGCCTCGGCCAGCCGGTCGCGCGCATCCGCCAGGATCACTTCGCGGCTCGCGTGCAGTTCCAGCGCCTGCTGCAGCGCAGCCCGGCTGGCGCCGTCGTCGCAGCCATCGAGTTCCGCCTGCCGGTTCGCGCTTTCCTCGCCGGATCGGCGCAACTGCTCGTCGGCCAGCGCCAGGTTGCGGGCGTTGTCCTCCAGCTTGCCGCCGCATTCGCGCTCGGTGAAGCCCAGTTCCTGCACCTCGCGCGCGATCGCCTGTTCGCTGGCGCGCGCCGTGCGCAGTGCCTCGCGCCGGTCGTGCAAGGCCTCTTCGGCCGCCGCCAGCCGCTCGGCCTGCAGCTCGGCCAGTTCGCCGGCGCGGGCCAGCTCCGCTTCGGCGTTCGCCAGGTGGGCCTGCTCGCGCTGCTCGATCTCGGCCACCTCGGCCAGGTCGCGCGCCACCCGCTCCGCATGCTCTTCGGCCCGCTGGCGCGCCTGCACGAGCTTCAGCTGGCTCACCTGCAGCGCATGGATGCGCTGCTGCATGCCCTGCTCGTCCTGCCTGCGGCCGGCGATGGCCCGCTGCAAATCGGCCGCCGCAGCCTCGGCCGCGAGCATGTGCCGGTGGGCCGCCTCCTGCCGCTCGGCCAGTTCCGCGATGCGCGCCTGCAGCGCTTCGATCTCGCGCTGCCGCTCCAGCACGCCGTGGGTGCGGTCGTCCTGCAGGTAGCGCGCAAGTCCGGTGGCGTCGAGCATCTGGCCGTCCTTCGAGACCAATTGCAGCTCGTGCCGTGCACCCTCCGCCGCGGCCAGCACCTCGGTGCAGGCGACGCCGGCCAGCCAGTGGTCGAGCAGGCGCGACGCGACCTGGTCGTCCGTCTCCACCAGCGCACGCAGCCAGCGGCAGCCGGGCGGGCAGTCGCCGGCCGGCGGCTGCGCCGCGGCGCCGGCCAGGTGGATCAGGTTGACGCTGGCCGGCGCCGGGTCCGCGATCGCCGCCCGCAGCCGTTCGGCATCGTCCAGCGGCAAGGCCGCGAGGCGCTCTCGCAGCACCGCCTCCAGCGCGGTTTCCCACCCCGCTTCGATGCGGATCCGCCGCCACAGCGGCCTGCCCGCGTCCACGCCGTGCCGCTGCAGCCAGTGGCCGAGTTCGCCCTGCTCGCGCAGCCGGGCCTGCAGCTGCATCAGCGCCTGCAGCCGCGCCCTGGCTTCGGTGCTGGCCTTCTGCGCCTCGCGCTCGTCGGCCACCGCGCGCTTCAGCGCGTCCTGCCGTTGCGGCAGCTCGGACTGCATCCGCTGCAGCGACTGCTGACGCTCCTCGCGCTCCCGCTGCAAGACCTCCAGCTCACCCTCGATGCGCGCGATCTCGAGCGCATCGGGCGCCGCGGGGACGCCTTCGGCGCTGCCGAGCCGCGCCCGCCGCTGCACCAGGGCGTCCAGCGCCCGCAGTGCGCTGGCGCGATGCGCCTCCTGCACCCGGACCTGTTGTTCCACCTGGGCCAGTTCGCGGCGGATCGACTGCATGGTGGCTTCCGCCGCCGCCGCCATCTCCTCCAGCTCCGGCAGACGCTCGGCGGCCAGCTCGTGGCGGGCCTGGGATTCTTGCGCGCGAAGACGGGCGTTTTCCAGCAGCTCGCGCCAGCGCTCGCCTTCGGCGACCAGGTCTTGCTTGCGCCGCTGCCAGTGATCGGCCTCCTCGCCGAGTTGCTTCAGGCGGTGCTCGAGCCGCTCGCGATTGTCGCGCAGGCGCTGGCCCTCCGCCTCGAGCCGGCTGACCTCCGATGCGGCCGAGTACAGCTCGCCCTGGGCTGCATTGACCGACTCGGAGACCTGCAGATGGGTCTCGCGGCCAGCCTCGACGCGGGATTCCAGCGCCTGCAGCCGGGCACTGTCGGCCTCCATCTGGCGGCCCGTATCCGCCACCGCCTGCTGCAGGCGCTGCACTTCGTCGCCCGCCTGCTTGCGCTTCAGCATCCACAGCAGGTCCTGGCGCTGGGCGTGGGCCTCGCGCAGGCTGCGGTAGCGCTCGGCCACCTCGGCCTGGGCCGCCAGGTGCTCGATCCGCTCGCCGAGTTCCAGCCGGATGTCGTCGAGCCGGGCCAGATTGTCGCGCGCGTCGGCGAGCCGCCCCTCGGTCTCGCGCCGACGCTCACGGTACTTGGTGACGCCGGCGGCTTCTTCGAGGAAGCCGCGGATCTCCTCCGGCCGCGCCTCGATGATGCGCGAGATCATGCCCTGCTCGATGATCGCGTAGGCGCGCGGTCCCAGCCCGGTGCCGAGGAACAGATCGACCACGTCCTTGCGGCGGACCTTGCTGCCGTTGATGAAATAGGTCGATTCGCCGCTGCGGTCGAGCACCCGCTTGACCGAGATCTCGGCGTACTGGGACCACTGCCCGGCGGCCTTGCCCTCGCCGTTGTCGAACACCAGTTCGACGCTGGCGCGCGACACCGGCTTGCGGGTCGTCGAGCCGTTGAAGATCACGTCCTGCATCGATTCGCCACGCAGCGCCGAGGCGCGCGATTCGCCCAGCACCCAGCGCACCGCGTCGATGATGTTGGACTTGCCACAGCCGTTCGGCCCCACCACGCCGACCAGATTGCCCGGGGCATGGACCGTGGTCGGGTCCACGAAGGTCTTGAATCCGGCGAGTTTGAGCTTTGAGAGTCGCACGATGCGTTGCGTGGGCGGACGGTCGCTGCCGCGGCCGGAGCGGCCGTCGTGCAGGCGCGGCATGATACCATTTTTGTTTTTTTCCGCCGGCGGCCCAGTACCGCCGCCTGCCCCGTGGGAGCGCCGTGAATCCCCTGCTTGAAAGCCTGCAGCCCTACCCGTTCCAGAAGCTCGCCCGCCTGTTCGAGGGCCTCGCCGCTCCGGCCGGACTCGCGCCGATCCGGTTGTCGATCGGCGAACCGAAACATGCGACGCCGCAGTTCATCCTCGATGCGGTGGCCGAAAACCTCGCCGGACTGGCAAACTACCCGGCGACGCTCGGCAGCGAGCCGCTGCGCCGGGCCATCGCCGACTGGCTGCAGCGCCGCTACGGCCTGGCGCGGATCGACCCGGCCAGCCAGGTGATCCCGGTCAACGGCTCGCGCGAGGCGCTGTTCGCGTTCGCCCAGTGCGTCGTGGATGCCAGCCGGCCCGGGGCGCTGGTGGTATCGCCGAACCCCTTCTACCAGATCTACGAAGGTGCCGCGCTGCTGGCCGGTGCCCGGCCGGCCTTCCTCGAGACCGTCGCCGAGCACGGTTTCGCGATGGATTTCGCGCACCTCGACGAAAGCGAATGGTCGCGCGTGCAACTGGTCTACGTCTGCTCGCCGGGCAATCCGACCGGCGCGGTGATGGGGCTGGACGACTGGCGCACGCTGTTCGAACTGTCCGATCGCCACGGCTTCGTGATCGCGGCCGACGAGTGCTACTCGGAGATCTACTTCGACGACGACGCCAAGCCGCTCGGCGGCCTGCAGGCGGCTCGGCTGTGCGGGCGGGACGACTACCGCAATCTGGTGATGTTCTCCAGCCTGTCGAAGCGCTCCAACGTGCCGGGCATGCGCTCCGGCTTCGTGGCCGGCGATGCCGCCGTGCTGAAGCGCTTCCTGCAGTACCGCACCTACCACGGCTGCGCGATGAGTCCGGCCTTCCAGGCCGCCTCGATCGCGGCCTGGAACGATGAGGCCCACGTCGCCGAAAACCGACGCCTGTACCGCGAGAAGTTCGAGCGCGTCACGCCGCTGATCGCGCGCTGGCTCGACTGCGGCCGGCCCGACGCCGGCTTCTACCTGTGGGCCAGGACGCCGCTGCCGGACCCCGACTTCGCCCGCGCCTTGCAGGCCGAATATAATGTGACGGTTTTGCCCGGCAGCTACCTGGGCCGCGAAGTCGACGGCCGCAACCCGGGCGCCGGCTACGTCCGCATCGCACTGGTGGCCGATCTCGACGAATGCCTCGAGGCCGCCGGGCGCATCGCCGAATTCTGTCAAAAACTCTGATCTGGAAACCCCCCGACATGCAAGATCTGCAGCAAATCATCGACGAGGCCTTCGAGGTCCGCAGCACCCTGTCCCCCACGTCGGCGCCGGCCGAAGTGCGCGACGCAGTCGAACGCGTCATCGCCGGCCTCGACGACGGCAGCCTGCGGGTGGCCGAAAAGCGCGACGGCCAGTGGGTCGTCAACCAGTGGGTCAAGAAGGCCGTGCTGATCTCCTTCCGGCTGCGCGACAACCAGTTGATGCCGGGCGGTTCGACCCAGTACTGGGACAAGGTGGACACCAAGTTCGCCGGCTACACCGCCGAGCAGTTCCGCGCCGGAGGCTTTCGTGTCGTGCCGCCGGCCACCGCCCGCCGCGGCACCTTCATCGCGCCGAACGTGGTGCTGATGCCTTCCTACGTGAACATCGGCGCCTACGTGGACGAAGGCACGATGGTGGACACCTGGGCCACGGTCGGCTCCTGCGCCCAGATCGGCAAGAACGTGCACCTGTCCGGCGGGGTCGGCATCGGCGGCGTGCTCGAGCCGGTGCAGGCCGGCCCGGTGATCATCGAGGACAACTGCTTCATCGGCGCCCGCTCCGAGATCGTCGAGGGCGTCGTCGTCGAGGAGAACTCGGTCATCTCGATGGGCGTGTATATCGGCCAGAGCACCAAGATCTACGACCGCGAGACCGGCGAGGTGCATTACGGCCGGGTGCCGGCCGGCTCGGTCGTCGTCTCGGGCAACCTTCCGTCGGCTGATGGCAAATACAGCCTGTATTGCGCCGTAATCGTCAAGAAGGTCGACGCCAAGACCCGCGCGAAGACCGGCATCAACGAATTGCTGCGCACCTGACGCCAGCCCGACCGGAGCCCGCCCATGATCCTCGACAAGTTGTTCCAGCTGATGGCCGAAAAACAGGCTTCGGACATCTTCATCTCCGCTGGCGCACCGATCCACATCAAGATCGAGGGGAACACGCTTCCGGTCAACCAACAGGTCATGGATCCGGCCATGATCCAGCGCATGGTGTACGAGATGATGCAGCCGGAGCAGATCGAGAAGTTCGAGCGCGAGAAGGAACTCAACCTCTCGTTCGGACGCCGCGACCTGGGCAACTTCCGCGTCAACGTGTTCTGGCAGCGCAACAGCATCGGGGTCGTGGTGCGCTTCATCCAGGGCGACATCCCGAAGCTGGGCAATCTCGGCCTGCCCGAGGCGCTG
>JBNLET010000102.1:0-5667 GCA_050305135.1 Rhodocyclaceae bacterium
GATCTCGGCGCCGCAGGCGTCCGAGAAGCGTGCCAGCTTCGAGAAGCTGACGATCGGCATGATGCCCGGCACGATCGGCGCGTCGATGCCGAGCCGGCGGCACGCGTCCACGAAGTGCAGGTAGGCGTCCGGATTGTAGAAGTACTGCGTGATGGCGGAATCGGCGCCTGCATCGATCTTGCGCTTGAAGGCCAGCAGGTCGTCCCGCGGCGAGCGTGCCTGCGGATGGTATTCCGGGTAGGCCGCGACCTCGATGTGGAACGCGTCGCCGGTTTCCTGGCGGATGAATTCCACCAGTTCGTTGGCATGGCGGAACTCGCCCGGATCGACCACGCCCGAGGGCAGGTCGCCGCGCAGCGCGACGATCCGGCCGATGCCGGCGTCGCGGTAGCGGTGGAGGATTTCGCGGATGCCGTCGCGGGTCGAGCCGATGCAGGACAGGTGCGGTGCGGCACCGAGCCCCTCCTGCTGGATCTCGAGCACGGTTTCGAAGGTGCGGTCGCGGGTCGAGCCGCCGGCGCCGAAGGTGACCGAGAAGTACTCGGGCCCCAGGCGGGCCAGACGACCGCGGGTGACGCGCAGCTTGTCGACGCCCTGCGGCGTCTGCGGCGGGAAGAATTCGACGCTGAAGCGGGTCTTGCGAGTCATGCGATGGATCCTGCTGGGCCGCCGGCCGGGCCGGCGGAGGCGTGAATGAAGAACTCCCGATTGCCGTCGGTGCCGGTGATCGGGCTGTCGAAATAGTCGTGCACCTCGAGGCCGGCCGCCCGCGCCGCGGCGCGAATCGTCGTCTCGAGCTGTGGATAGAGGCTCGCGTCGCGCACGATGCCGCCCTTGCCGAGGCCCTGCGGACCGACCTCGAACTGCGGCTTGACCAGCGCGACGACCTGCCCGCCGGGCCTCAGCAGCGCCGGCCAGCGCGGCATCAGCAGGCGCAGCGAAATGAAGCTCGCATCGCACACCAGCAGGTCGAAGCCCGCGGCAGGTAGCGCATCGGTCAGATCCTGCGGCGCCAAATCCCGCGCGTTGAGACCTTCCAGGCAGCGCACCCGTGGGTCGTCCGCGAGCCGCGGGTGGAGCTGGCCGTGTCCGACCTCGACGCCGCAGACGGCCGCCGCGCCGGCCTGCAGCAGGCAGTCGGTGAAGCCGCCGGTCGACTGGCCCACGTCGAGGCAGCGCATGCCGCGCGGGTCGAGGCCGGCGTGGCGCAGCGCGCCGGCCAGCTTCAGGCCGCCGCGCGAGATGTAGCGGTCGGCGTCGTCTGCGCTCACTGCGAGGGCGGCGCATTCGGGCAGCTCGAGCGCGGCTTTCGCCACCGGAGCTCCGTCCGCCGTTACGCGCCCCGCCGAGATCAAGCGCTGGGCCGCCGTGCGCGACGGCGCCAGGCCGCGCTCGACCAGCAGGCTGTCCACGCGCAGCACGCCGTGGCGCTCATCCGCGCGACGCCTTTCCGCCGGCCGGCTCGGGCCGGGGCGCGGATTGCGTCTGTGAAAGGATTTCATGGACATCGGGGCCGACGAAGCTTGCAAGAGGTCGGACAGGGCGGTCGAAGGCCGGCCGCCCCCGGTTGGGAATCGGCTCGTGTCCACCCGATCGAAAAAATGGGTGTGCCGCGGCGGAGGATGCGATGATTCCACATCGGACTAGTCCGACGACAGAAAGGGGTTGATGACCGTAATCCCTTCGTATACTTGTCCGTTGCCCAGATCCTCGCTAACGACGGTATGGGCGCCCAGCCTTTGCGCGGCGCATAAAATAGCGGCGTCCCAGTGGCTCAATCGGTAGCGGTGGCGCAGGTTCAGGGCTGCCAGCACCAATTCCTTGTCGACGGACTGTACCGGCCGCCGGGCGGCGATTCGCTCCAAGTAGCGCAGTGGAGCCGTCGGCGGCAGGCCGTGGCGTGCTTGGCTGGCATTGGCGTAGAACTCCATCAGAACCTGGCTGGAAATGCCCCAATCCGTCCGCGCCACCCATTGGCGGGCGACCGGCTTCTTGAGCGTGTGGTCAGACGCCAGCGAAGTGGCATAGATCAGGATATTGGTGTCGAGGAAGTACGCCGGCTTCACTTCTCGTTCCCGTTGCCGGTCTCCCGATCCGGCCGCCCGGGTCTGCGCGCCGAGTCGCGGTCGTTGGCTTGAGCCCGGCTCAGAATGGGTGCCTCGCCCCAATGGCTGTCGGCTACGATGGTGTCCAATTCCTCGAGCAGTGCGTCGCTCTTTCCTTGTTCGGCGGACGATGAACGCGCCGGGCGTGCAATGGAATCGGCGGACATCCGCTCCTGGAAGCCCTCGCTCGGCTTGCCGGCGTCGTGACTTGCCACGACTGCCTCGATGATCGACATCAATTCACCCTGAAGCGAGCGATGGTGCTTCGCCGCTAGGGCGCGCAGCGCCTTGGCGAGTTCATCGGGTACGTGCTTGATCGTCAGTGTTACGGCCATCGGGATTTCCACAATGGAACCACTTTGGTTCCATTGTGGCTCCAGCGTTTCCTCGTATCAATAGCGGTAGTGCTCGGCCTTGTACGGGCCGTCGATCGGCACGCCGATGTAGTCGGCCTGCTGCTGCGTCAGCCGGGTCAGCTTGACGTTGAGCTTCCTCAGCTGCAGGCGGGCGACCTTCTCGTCCAGGTGTTTCGGCAGCGTGTAAACGCCGATCGGGTACTTGTCGGTGTACTGGTAGAGCTCGATCTGCGCGATGGTCTGGTTGGCGAAGGACGAACTCATCACGTAGCTCGGGTGGCCGGTGGCGCAGCCGAGGTTCACCAGCCGGCCCTTGGCGAGCAGGATGATGCGGCGGCCGGAAGGGAAGACGACGTGGTCGACCTGCGGCTTGATCTCCTCCCAGCGGTACTGCTCGAGCGAGGCGACGTCGATCTCGTTGTCGAAGTGGCCGATGTTGCAGACGATCGCCTGGTCCTTCATCGCCACCATGTGGTCGTGGGTGATGACGTGGAAGTTGCCGGTGGTGGTGACGAAGAGGTCGGCCAGCGGGGCGGCCTCTTCCATCGTCACGACGCGGTAGCCCTCCATCGCCGCCTGCAGTGCGCAGATCGGGTCGATCTCGGTCACCCACACCTGGGCCGACAGTGCGCGCAGCGCCTGCGCGGAACCCTTGCCGACGTCGCCGTAGCCGCACACCACCGCGATCTTGCCGGCGATCATCACGTCGGTGGCGCGCTTGATGCCGTCCACCAGCGACTCGCGGCAGCCGTACAGGTTGTCGAACTTGGACTTGGTGACCGAATCGTTCACGTTGATGGCCGGGAACTTCAGCTCGCCGCGCTGGTGCATCTGGTAGAGCCGGTGCACGCCGGTGGTGGTTTCCTCGGTGACGCCCCTGATCTTGCCCAGCCGGGTCGAATACCAGGCCGGATCCGTCGCCAGCTTGGCTTTGATCGCGGCGAACAGGACGGTCTCCTCTTCGCTGCCCGGCTTGGCCAGCACCGAGATGTCCTGCTCGGCGCGGGCGCCCAGGTGCAGCAGCAGCGTCGCGTCGCCGCCGTCGTCGAGGATCATGTTGGAGTGGCCGCCGTCGGACCACTCGAAGATGCGATGGGTGTAGTCCCAGTATTCGGCCAGCGACTCGCCCTTCTTGGCGAAGACCGGGATGCCGCCGGCGGCGATCGCGGCGGCGGCGTGGTCCTGGGTCGAGAAGATGTTGCACGAGGCCCAGCGCACTTCGGCGCCGAGCGCCACCAGCGTCTCGATCAGCACGGCGGTCTGGATCGTCATGTGCAGCGAGCCGGTGATGCGCGCCCCCTGCAAGGGCCGGCTGGCGGCATATTCCTCGCGGATCGCCATCAGGCCCGGCATCTCGGTCTCGGCGATGGCGATTTCGCGCCGGCCCCAATCGGCCAGCTTCAGGTCGGTGACGACGAAATCCTGCATGTTGTCAGCCACGGTGTTCATGCGAACTCCTTGAACGTTGTGGCCGGGGAGGGTGAAACGGCAGTGTGGCCCACCTCGTCACCCCGTGCCCGGCACGGGTTACAGGTGAGCGCCGTTCGTCCTTTCGCCGGCATTGCGCCGGGCGCTTCCCGAGCCTGGGGGCCGGTGCTGGGACCGGGCAACCTCGCAGCGCTCCTCGGGAAGAGCGGAGTATAGCGCAGCGGCGGGATCTGCAAAACGGGCCCCACCATCGGAGCCCGCATGCCTGTCGGCTATTGCTTCTTCAGGCCGCTGCCGTCGTCGACCGCGTCCGGGTAGCCGTCGCTGCCGGCGGCACCGCTACCGAGGTGGAGCGCGCCGGTCGAGTCGATGTAGGCGAGGTCCTTGGTTTCGCCGGAGCGCACGAAGTAGTCGCCCGGGAACGTGATGCCCTTCAGCACGATGATGGTGCCGGCCGAGAAGTTGGTGCTGATGCCGGTGGTCACGGTGATCGCGGTGGCCGACACGATGCTCGAGTCGAAGCTCGCATCCTTGCCGCCGTCGATCTGCCAGCTGTTCTCGCTGCTCCCGTTTTGATAGTCGCCGATCGAGTTGCCGGTGCAGGAGACGTCGGCAGGGTCGAAGTATTCCTCGAGGCGGTTGAAGGCCAGTCGATCGCCGGCCGACTGGCTCAAAGTGAGCGTAACGATCTGCCGGACTTGGCCGGCGGGGACGCTTACCTCGCTGTTCTCGACGCAGTCGGAGGCGTAGCTGCCGGCCAGGTCCGCGGCCGTGAGAGTGGTGGTGGCGTTGCTTGATTGGGTGCCGTCGCTGTCATTGGCGCCGGCCGTGTCGCCCGCGTTGCTGCTGTCCGCGTTGTCGTTGCCCCCTCCGCCTCCACCGCAGCCGGCAATGGCCAGCGCCAGGGCCAGCAGCGCGGCCCGAAGGAGTCTGGGGAATCGGATTTCGGATTCGTCGGAAGTGAGGTTCATGTCGTCTGCCTGTGGTTGCTGTGGGAAGGGCGGGCACTTCTGCCCGCGTGCAGGGGACGAACATATACATTGCCGATGGCATATGCCATCGGCAAGTGCAAAGTTATGCAAAAACAATATCGCTATTGCTGCCGGCGGCTGCGCACGGTGTGCCGCACGAAGCTGGCGACCAGGGTCAGCGTGGTCAGCGGCAGTACGAACAACAGCATCGCGCCGGAGAACATCGGCAGCATTTCGTGGTGCTGCGCGGACAGGATCAGGTAGGCCGTGTAGGCGCCGTAGTAGCCGAGGAACAGCACGCCTTCCCAGCGGCGGATCTCGCGCCGGGTCAGGAAGATCGGCAGGCTGGCGAAAGCCACCGCCAGCATCACCCACAGGTCGAAGCTGCGCGCCGCCTCCGGCACCACCAGCCCGACCGGCGAGACCAGGCCGGCGGTTCCCAGGCAGGCCAGGATGTTGAACAGGTTGCTGCCGACCACGTTGCCGACCGCAATGTCGCGCTGGCCGCGCAGCGCCGCCGTCATCGAGGTGGCGATCTCCGGCATCGAGGTGCCGATCGCGACCACGGTGAGGCCGACGACCAGGTCGCTGACGCCGAGTGCCCGCGCAAAGGTCACGGCCGACTCGACCAGCCAGTCGGCGCCCAGCACCAGCATGCCGAAACCAGCCAGTACCAGCAGCAGCTGTACCGACCAGTGCCGGTCCCAGCCGGCTGCCGGCGGCAGGTCGGCTTCGACTTCGGCGCGCATGCGGGCCGACGCCTTGCGCGCCTGCAATGTCAGGAAGGCCGTGTAGCCGACCGACAGC
>JBNLET010000103.1:0-4441 GCA_050305135.1 Rhodocyclaceae bacterium
CCGCCGGCGCGCGCCGCCAGCGTCGCCAGCGCCAGCAGCAGCCAGCCGGCGACGAACAGGCCGAGCACGCCGGCGCCGGCCCGGCCCAGCCGCCCGCCGTCGTACCAGCGCCGCACCAGGCCGCCCCAGAACATGATCGACAGGTGCAGGCAATACATGCCCATGCCGTGGAAGACACTGTCCTTGCCGCCGCCGTCGACGCGCGCCAGCAGCAGCCCGAGCACGAACAGCGCCGCCAGCGCCACCACCGCGCCCGGCAGCAGGCCCGCCCGCCGCCCCAGTCCGGCCGCCCAGGCGAGGCCGCACAGCAGGTAGAAGACCAGTTCGACGTGCAGCGTCCAGTACAGCCCCTGCAGCGAATGCACGCCGGCGAACTCCTGCAGCATCGTCAGGTTGGCCAGCACTTGGGCGGCAGAGGGGTCCGGCCGTGCCGCGATCGACACGCTCAGCAGCGCCGCCAGCGCGACCGACACCCAGTAGGCGGGGTAGAGCCGGAAGAAGCGCTTGGTGGCGAAGCGCTTCCAGCCGCCCGGCGCGTCGGACAGGCTGGCCGGGATCACGAAGCCGCTGATGGCGAAGAAGATCACAACGCCGATGCGGCCGAGATCGAGCGCCCCGCCGGCAAGCAGATGGACGACGCCGCCGCTGCCCTGGTACAGCCGGCCGAAGTACTCGATCGAATGCAGCCACACCACCAGCAGGGCGGCCACCGCGCGCAGCGCATCGACGTGCAGGTAGCGCGCCGTCATGCCGGCACGCGTCCCATGCGCCGGCCGGAAGCGGCACGCAGGCCGATCTCGCCGTGGTCGGCACACCAGATCTGCGGTCGAGGCTGCGCGGCCAGCCGGACCGTGCCGGCTCCACCCCGCTCGAGCCGGCCCGCGCCGTAGATCCGCCGCAGCGGCTGCCCGGGCGCCGCCAGTTCGATGCGCCGGGCGCGGCCGAACACCGACCACAGCGCGGCGCAACTGCCGCCCCCGGCCGCGCCGCGCGCCAGCACCAGCCGCGCACCGTCGCCGACGTCCAGTTCGCGCCACAGCGGGAAGCGCGCCAGCAGCTCGACCACCTGGGCCAGCGCCGCCGCCGCGGGCTTGGCCTCGCCGTGGCGGCGATAGAGGCCGAAGTTGTGCTCGTTGTTGTCGGCGCGCCCGCCACCGTCGATCAACTCGTACCACCAGACGCCGCCGATCCATTCGCTGCGCGTTCTCGCCAGCAGCGTGAAGCGCATCAGGTAGTCGGCCACGGTGTCGGCGGCGACGCCCTGCGGACCGCTGCTGCTGGGCCAGCCGATCTCGGTGACGAAGAACTGCTTGGAGGCCCAGCGCGGCTCGGCGGCGACCGTCGCGCGGGCCTCGTCGAGCCAGCCGATGGCGCGCTCGGGCACGCCCTTGCGGCCCTTCATATGGACGTAGGGGTGCACCGAGATGCCGTCCAGGTGATCGGGCCCGCCCAGTTCGACGAAGGCCCGCAGCCAGCGGCTGTCGGTGCCGGCGATGCCCGCGCCCAGCACGACCGACTCCGGCGCCAGCGTCTTGATCAGCGGATAGACGGAACGCAGCAGTTTCAGGTAATCGGCGGCCGAACCGGGCCGCCACGGCTTGGGGCCGGAGCCGAGACCGTAGTTCCACTCGTTCCAGACTTCGAAGTAGCGCACCCGCTCGCGGTAGCGCGTCACCACCCAGCGCACGTAGCGCGCGAAGGACGCCCGCTCCGCGGCGCTGTCCGGCAGCCCGCGCACGCCGGCGGCGCGATTGCCGTAGGCGAGGATCAGCACCACTTGGCAACCGGAGCGCTGCGCCGCATCGATCAGCCGGTCGAGTTCGGCCCCCTCCCGTCCGGGCCGGAATTCGCCCGCCTTGCGCTCGATCCGGCTCCAGGTCAGATCATCACGGATGGCGCCGTAACCGCTTTTCGCCAGGTGGCGCCGAATCATGTCGGCCGCGTCGCGGCCCATGCCGGCGTGGGTGCCGATGCCGAGCAGGAAACCCGGCTGCGGCGCGGCCGCCACCAGCAGCGGCCACAGTAGCCCGAGCAGCGAGAGCGCCAGTCGCTTCATGTCCCGGCCTCTGGCACCTGTCGGCGCATCGCGATGCCGGCCAGCAGCCAGGGCGGCAGGTAGGCAAACTCGGGCACCGCCGCCAGCATCAGCCCGAAGACCGTCGCCAGGCCGAGCATTTCGGCCCAGCGCTGCTGCCGGTAGGCGCTCGCGAGTACCCGCCCGAGCAGCGCAAGGACGCCGATCGTGCCGAGCAGGCCGACGTTGACCAGCAGCGTGGACAGCAGATCGGTCGAGCGGGCGGTGCCGAAGCCGTAGCCGACCAGGAACGGCAGCGGTGCGCTGCACCAGGCCTGCAGATGGCGCAGCAGCGAATGCAGCCGGGCCGAGCCGGAATGGGATTCGCCCATCAGCTTGGATATGAACAGGTGATCGACACCGCGCGCGAAGCCGTCCCAGTCGGCCCAGGCGACGATCGCCAGTGCCGCCAGCGCGAGGCCGATGGCCGGCGCCACCTGGCCGAAGGACAGGCGGCGGCCGAAGAACAGCGCATAGACCAGCAGGCCCGCGTAGGCGGTCGCCGAGAACGACAACAGCAGCGCCAGCACCAGCGCCGCGGCCAGCCGGTGGCGCCCGCGCGCGATGGCCAGCGCCAGATAGCAGAGCGCGGTCAGCGCGAACATCGACGGCTCGCCGGTGAAGCTCTTGAAGCGCAGCAGCGGCAGACCGGCGATCGACAGCGTCTGGCGCAAGGAGCCCGGCATCTCGAAGCGCCCGACCTCGAAGCTGCGGTTCGACAGCAGGTCGGCATTGATGCCGAGGAAGGACTGGGCAAACCAGTCGATGAAGCCGTAGGCCAGCAGGAACCAGGCGCCCGCGAAGATCGCGCTGTCCCAGCCGGCGTCGTAATAGCGCGCCGCCAGCAGGAACAGCGTCAGGCCGACCGCTAGGTAGAGCGACTGGGTCAGGTTGGCCGTCATCGTCAATGGCAGCACGAAGCGCGGGTTGGTCAGGCTCAGCCCGGTCAGGCCGTCGGTGGCATACAGCAGCGCGAAGCGGGAGGCCATGAACAGCACGCCCAGCACCAGCATGAACGGCAGCAGCCGGGCCAGCAGGCGGCCATAGCCCTCGAGGCCGAACAGCAGCGGCCCGGCCAGCGGGAACAGTGCGAGCAGGATCAGCAGGTTGGCCGGCGTGGTGCCTTGCACCGACGGAATCGCGATGAACGAGGTCACCGGCAGCACCAGCAGCGTCGCCTTGAGCCACAGCGACGACAGCCCGGGGGCCGCCAACGAGTCGAGCGGCCGCGGCGCGGCCGCCGGCCCCGGCGCGATCGCGATCGCCGCGCTCACAGCGCCTTCGCCCCCTCGCCCCATGCGAAGCCAAGCACCTGCTCGCATTTCGCGCGCCAGCTCTGGCTGCGGGCGATCGCAAGGCCCTCCTCGCTCGGCCCGGCCTCCCGCAGCGCTTCGCCGACGCAGCCGGCGAACTCGCCGGGCGAGGTCGCCAGGCGCACGAACGGCAGGCGGCGCCGCGCCAGCTCCGGCGTGTGCGACGCCACCACCGGCAGTCCAGCCGCGGCGTATTCGTACAGTTTCATCGGACTGCGGCCGGCGTTCGACGGGTGATCGGACAGCGGCAGCAGGCCGACCGAGGCGCGGCGGAAGTAGGCCGGCAGATCCTCGAACGGCACCGGGCCGAGGAAGCGGACGTTCGCCGACGCCGCGAAGTCGGCGCGGAACGCGGCGTCGGCCGGGCCGATCAGCGCGAACAGCACCTGCGGATGCATTTCGGCCGACTGCCGCAGGTGTTCGCAGCCGAAGCGCTGATCGAAGGCGCCTGCGTAGATCGCCACCGGCCCGTCGTGGCGCAGGTCCGGCTCGACGCCTGCCGCAACGCCGTCGAGGAAGTGCTCGAGGTCTACGCCGTTCTCCATCAGCAGCACCTCGCCGGCGCCGAGCGCGCGCAGGTGCGCGGCCACCGGCTCCGAGGTGGCGATGAAGCCGTCGGCGCGCCGTACCAATTCGGCCTCGGCGGGGCGGATCGAGGCATCGCCGCGGATCTCGGCGTACAAGTCGGTCGGACGGTAGATCACCCGGGCGGCCGGAAAGGCTGGCAGCAGCGCGCACAAGCGCGGCTCGTCGATCAGTATCAGATCCGGCGCCAGCAGGCCGTGCCGCCGCAGGCAGCGCAGCGCCGAGGAGCGCACCAGCCGCGCGAACACTCGGTGCGGCGCGGCCGACAGGCGTCGCGCCACGGGCCACGGCAAGGGACTGAACGGCACCAGGTCGAGCACCCCATGCACCATTTCGCCGCCGGACCACCAGCGCGCGATGCGGCGGCGCTCGAACGGATCGCGCAGATGAACCGCATGGGCCGGTGTCACCGGCGGGCTCAGGTGCGCAACGCGATGGCCGAGGCGCGCCATGGCGCGCGAAAGATGGT
>JBNLET010000104.1:0-3336 GCA_050305135.1 Rhodocyclaceae bacterium
CGCGGCTGGCGGGCGGAATCCCGCCCTACGGAAGCCCCGGAACACGGTCGGAAATGGCCGGTTCGCGCTCACATCAGCTTCCTGCGCCGCTCCATCAGCCGCCAGATGAACGGCGTGAAGATCAGCTGCATCGCCAGCTCCATCTTTCCGCCCGGCACGACGATGGTGTTGGCGCGGCTCATGAAGCTGTCGTGCACCATGTTCAGCAGGTAGGCGAAGTCGATGCCTTTCGGGTTGGCGAAGCGGATCACCACCATCGACTCGTCGGCGGTCGGAATCGCGCGGGCGATGAAGGGGTTGGAGGTGGCCACCATCGGCACCCGCTGGAAGTTCACGTGGGTGCGGGCGAACTGCGGCACGACGTAGTGCACGTAGTCGTGCATGCGGCGCAGGATGGTGTCGGTCACCGCCTCGGTCGAATAGCCGCGCGTGCTCTTGTCGCGGTGCAGCTTCTGGATCCACTCCAGGTTCACCACCGGCACGACGCCGATCAACAGGTCCGGGAAGCGCGAGACGTCGATTTCGCCGTGCTTGACGGCACCGTGCAGGCCTTCGTAGAAGAGCAGGTCGGTGTTGGCCGGCAGCGCCTCCCAGGGCGTGAAGGTGCCGGGCTCCTGGCCATACACCTCGCCCTCCAGCGCGTCGTGCAGGTACTTGCGGCGGCGGCCCTTGCCGGTCTCCGCGTACTCGCGGAAGAGCTTCTCGAGCTCGCCGAACAGGTTCGCTTCCGGGCCGAAGTGGCTGAAGTGCGACAGCTTGCCGTCGGCTTCGGCGGCCTTCAGCTTCTCGCGCATCGCGACGCGGTCGTAGGCGTGGAAGCTGTCGCCCTCGATCACCGCGGCGGTGACTTCCTCGCGCCGGAAGATCTCTTCGAAGGTGCGTTGCACGGTGCTGGTGCCGGCACCGGAGGAGCCGGTGATGGCCACGATCGGGTGTCTTTCTGACATGGTCAGGCTCCTTACTGGATGATGGCGTCGTCGCGGAACAGCGAGCGCTCGTGGAACAGCGGCATGCCGTGGTCGGAACCGCCCATCGGCAGATCCTTGTGGTAGCGCTCGATGCGTTCGACCTCCTCGCGCGAGCCGAACACGAAGCCGATGCGCTGGTGTAGCGAGTCGGGCTGCACCTTGAGCACCGGCAGAGCGCCGGTGCTGGCGCGCCCGCCGGCCTGCTCGACGATGAAGCCGATCGGGTTCGCTTCGTAGAGCAGCCGCAGCCGGCCGGCCTTGCTCGGATCCTTTTGGTCGCGCGGGTACATGAAGACCCCGCCGCGCATCAGGATGCGGTGGGTCTCGGCCACCAGCGAGGCGATCCAGCGCATGTTGAAATCCTCGCCGCGCGGACCGCTCTTGCCGGCCAGGCACTCGTTCACGTAGCGGCGGATCGGCGGCTCCCAGAAGCGGGCGTTGGACGCATTGATCGCGAACTCGCGCGTGTGGGCCGGGATCGTCAGGTCCGGATGGGTGAGGAAGAAGTCGCCCAGCACCGGGTTGAACGTGAAGCCGACGACGCCGCGGCCGACCGTCAGCACCAGCATCGTCGACGGGCCGTAGATCGCGTAGCCGGCCGCCACCTGCTTGGTGCCCGGCTGCAGGAAGTCTTCCGGCTTGGCCTCCTCGTGCGGCGTGACGGCGCGCAGGATCGAAAAGATCGAGCCGACCGAGACGTTCACGTCGATGTTCGACGAGCCGTCCAGCGGGTCGAAGGCCAGCAGGTACTTGCCGCGCATCTTGCCGTCCGGCAGCGGGATCGGATCCTCGTTCTCTTCCGAGATCATGCCGGCCAGGCCGCCGCCCCAGTGGGTGGCGCGCAGGAACATCTGGTCGGCGATCACGTCGAGCTTCTTCTGTTTCTCGCCCTGCACGTTCTCGGCGCCCTGGTCGCCCAGCATGTCGGCCAGCGCACCGTGGGCGACGGCCCGCGAGATGGCCTTGCAGGCCTGCGCGACCTGCAGGATCAGCGCATTCAGGGCGCCGGTCGCGTCCGGGTGGATGCGGCGCTGCTCGATCAGGTATTCCGTCAGTGTCTGACGCTCGATGCTGAACATGGGAGTCTCCAGTCTTTGTCTTTGTGTCTCTCCGCGGCGGTCGGGGGCGCTCAGTAGTCGCCTCGCTCGCCGACCCGTTCCGGGTCGTAGATGTCGGCCGGCGGGCCCTGCGGCTCGGGCCCCGGCGGCTCGTGGAAGTGCCGGCTGGCCCGCACGTCGGCCTCGCTGATCGTGGTCAGCGCCGATTCGTCCACCACTTCGCCGCATTCGAACAACCGCAGCGCCTGGCGCAGCCGCATGCGGTCGAGCGCGTTGCGGATCGAGCGGGCGTTGGCGAAGCCCGGCTTGGCGCGGCGCAGCGAGATGTACTCGGCGAAGGCCTTTTGGCCGCCCTCGTCGAAGCGGTAGTTCCATTCGGCCAGCATGCGGTCGCCGATCTCCGTCAGCTCGACGTTGCTGTAGTCGGGAAAGTCCACGTGGTGCGCGATGCGCGACTTCATGCCCGGGTTGGAGTCGAAGAAGCGCTCCATCCGGTCGGCGTAGCCGGCCAGGATGACGACCAGGTCGTCGCGCTGGTTCTCCATCACCTGCAGCAGGATCTCGATCGCCTCCTGGCCGTAGTCGCGCTCGTTCTCGGGCCGGTACAGGTAGTAGGCCTCGTCGATGAACAGCACGCCGCCCATCGCGCGCTTCAGCACGTCCTTGGTCTTTGGCGCGGTGTGGCCGATGTACTGGCCGACCAGGTCGTCGCGGGTCACCGCCACGACGTGGCCGCGGCGGCAGAAGCCCAGCCGCTGCAGGATCTCGGCCATGCGCATGGCGACCGTGGTCTTGCCGGTGCCGGGGTTGCCGGTGAAGCTCATGTGCAGCGACGGCGGCGTGGAGGACAGGCCGCGCCGCTGGCGTACGCGATCCACCAGCAGCAGCGCGGCGATCTCGCGCACCCGGCGCTTGACCGGGGCGAGGCCGACCAGATCCCGCTCCAGCGCGTCCAGCACCTCGCCGACGCCGGCGGCGCGGAATTCCGCGGCCAGGTCGACGGGACCGGACTCGGGCGTTTCGGTGGTTTCGGCAGGCGTGGCGAGGGCCTGCCGCGGATCGGCGCTCATGGTTCTTCTCCTCGGCTAGGGGCGGCGGCGCAGGGCGCCGCCGCTGCTTTCGTCGGCGCTCAGCGGCTGTAGCGCCGGCCTTCCGGCTGGCGGGCGACCGCGTAGCTCTCCATCGTGTAGCGCAGGTTGCGGCCGGCGCACTCCTCGCGCTTCAGGCGGAAGCCGGGCTCTTCGGACGGGCGCTGCACGATGAAGGACAGCCGTACCGTCTCCCAGCCCTTGGTGGAGTCGAAGGCGTTG
>JBNLET010000105.1:0-11992 GCA_050305135.1 Rhodocyclaceae bacterium
CCGGGTGGCCGAGGGCGACAGCGAGATCGCGCGCATGCTGGCCGACGACACCAAGAACCGGGCCGAGAACCTGATGATCGTCGACCTGTTGCGCAACGACCTGGGCCGCATCGCCGAGACCGGCAGCGTGCAGGTGCCGGCCTTGTTCTCGGTCGAGCCCTACCAGACGGTGTTCCAGATGACCTCGACGATCGAGGCCCGGCTGCCGCCCCAGACCGGCTTCGATACGCTGCTGCGGGCGCTGTTTCCCTGCGGCTCGATCACCGGCGCGCCGAAGCACCGCACGATGCAGATCATCGCCGAGCTGGAGAACGCCCCGCGCGGCCTGTACACCGGCAGCATCGGCTGGATCGACGCGCCCGAGCGTGACGCGGCCTGCGGCGACTTCTGCCTCTCGGTGGCGATCCGTACCGTCACGCTGGAGGCCCGCGGCGAGGGCCTGGCCCATGGCAGCATGGGGATCGGCGCCGGCATCACGATCGACAGCCGGGCCGAGGAGGAATACGAGGAGTGCGTGCTGAAGGCCCGCTTCCTGACCGACCTGGAACCGGGCTACTGTCTGTTCGAGACGATGCACGCGGTGCGCGACGACGGCGTGCGCCACCTGGAGCGGCACCTGGCGCGGCTGGCGGCGAGCGCGCGGCAGCTGGGTTTCGCCTGCGATGCGGGCCACATCGGCGAGGCCGTGTCGTCGCAGGCACGCAGCCTGGCGGCGGACGGCCCGTCGCGGATGCGGCTGGCGCTGCATCGCGACGGCCGCTTCGACCTGGTCGTGGCGCCGCTGGATCCGCTCGCCACCGACGCGCAAGGCCGGGTCGGCCTGCTGCTGGCCGGCGAGCCGGTGGACGGCGACGACCCGTTCCTGCGCCACAAGACCACGCTGCGCCGCCGCTACGACCGGGCGATCCGGCAGGCGGCGGCGCGCGGCGCGTTCGACGTGTTGTTCGTCAATCGCGCCGGCCGGCTGACCGAGGGCGCGCGCAGCAATGTCTTCGTGAAGCTCGACGGCCGGTGGTTCACGCCGCCGCTCGCCGACGGCCTGCTGCCCGGCGTGATGCGCGGCGTGCTGCTGGACGACCCGGCGCTGGCGGCGCGCGAGCGCGCGCTGACGCCGGCCGACCTCGACCGGGCCGAGGCCATCCTGCTCAGCAATGCGCTGCGTGGCGCCGTGCCGGCGCGGCTCGTCGGAGCCTGCTGATGCGCCTCGCGCTGTTCGACCTCGACCATACGCTGATCCCGTTCGACAGCACGATGCAGTGGCTGCGCTTCATGATCGAGGCCGGCGAGGTGCCGGCCGGTCGCGACGAGGACTACCTGGAATGCTGTCGCCAGTACCTGGCCGGCGAGCTCGACGTGGTGGCGCTGCACCAGTGCGCGATGGCCCCGCTGGCCGATCGTACGCTGCACGAGCTGGCGCTCTGGCAGCACCGTTTCGCGCAGGCCGTGGTGGACGAACGACTGCCGCAGGTGGCCCGCGACCTGGTCGGCAGGCATCGGGCGCGAGGCGAGATCTGCTGCGTCGTGACCGCCACCAGCGACGTGGTCGCGCAGCCGTTCGCCCTTGCGCTCGGCAGCGCCGAACTGATCTGCAGCCGGGTCGGTCGGGTCGGCGAGCGCTTGACCGGCGCGATCGAGGGCGAGCCCTGCCACGGCTTCGGCAAAGTGCGTCTGGTCACCGCCTGGCTGGCGCGGCAAGGCCTCGCCTGGGCCGATCTGGAGTCGAGCTGCTTCTACAGCGATTCGATCAGCGACCTGCCGCTGTTGAGCTTCGTCACCGAGCCGGTCGCGGTGCGGCCGGACGAGGCGCTGCGCGTGCATGCGGAGAAGGAAGGCTGGCGCGTGGTCGATTCGCTCGAGGCCGCCTGACCGATGCCGCCGTGCGTGCCGCTACTCCGGCGGCAGGCGCTCGATGCGCTGGTCGGCACAGCCGGCCAGCAGCTCGCGCGCCGGGCCCCGGCCCGGGATCACGCAGTCCGGCCACAGCTCCAGCAGCGGCAGCAGCACGAAGGCGCGCTGGTGGCAGCGCGGATGAGGCAGCGTCAGTTGCGCATCGTCCTGCTGCAGCTCGCCGAACAGCACGATGTCGAGGTCCAGCGTGCGCGGCGCATTGCGGAAGCTGCGCTCACGTCCGTGCGCCAGCTCGATCGCCTGCAGGGCCGCCAGCAACTGCAGCGGCGACAGCGTCGTGGCGACGCGCGCCACCGCATTGACGAAATCCGGCTGCGCGTCGTAGCCGACCGGGGCGCTGGCGTAGTGGGACGAACAGGCCTCGACGACGACGCCGTCGATCGCATCGATCGCATCGACCGCGGCGCGCAGTTGCGCGCGCGGCCGATCGAGATTGCTGCCGAGTCCGAGGTAGGCCTGGCTCTGCATGGATCGCTCCGGACGTGCACTTGGAAGGCCGCCATTGTCCCCTAGAATCGAATCTCGATCGCCACCACCTGCCCACCGATGTTGATCCAGACCCTGACCAAGCGCTGGCAGCTCGCCGCCGATTCGGACGCCGGCAGCCGGCAATTGCGCGAGATCGCCGCGCAGCGGGGCACGCCGTTCTTCCTGCTGCTGGCGGCGATGATGCAATCGCGCACGGCGGCGCTGCGCGAGGCGATGCCGGCCGGGCTGCAGCTGTACTACTCGATCAAGGCCAACCCGAACCTCGGCGTCGTCGCCGAGATGGCGCAGCTGACGGACGGCTGCGACGTGGCCTCGGCGGCCGAGATCGAACTCGCGCTGGCGGCAGGCGTGCGCGGCGAGGCGCTCAGCATGACCGGCCCCGGCAAGAGCGACGACGACCTGGCGGCGGCCGTCGCGGCCGGCGCGCTGGTGGTGCTGGAGTCGGTGGACGAGGCGCGCCGGCTGGCCCGGCTGGCGCCCGGCGCCCGGCCGCGGGTCGCGCTGCGGGTCAATCCGCCGTTCGAGCTGGCGGCCGAATCGCGCATGGGCGGCGGGCCGCGCAAGTTCGGCGTGGATTCGGAGATCGCCGGCGCCGCGTTGCGCGAGCTGGCCACGCTGCCGCTGGCCTTCGAAGGCCTGCACATCTACGCCGGCTCGAATTGCCTGGATGCGCAGGCGATCGCCGATGCGATGCGCGCGACGCTGTCGCTGGCGACCGAGCTGGCACCGCTGGCGCCGATGCCGCCGTCGGTGCTGAACCTGGGCGGCGGCTTCGGCATCCCGTGCTTCCCGGGCGAACGGGCGCTCGAGCTCGCGCCGCTCGGCGAGGCGCTGGCGGCGCTGTCGCACGACGCGGCGCGCCGCTTGCCCGGTGCCGCGCTGCGCATCGAGCTCGGGCGCTACCTGGTCGGCGAGGCCGGCATCTACGTCTCGCGGGTGCTGGAGCGCAAGGCGTCGCGCGGCCACGACTACCTGATCCTGCAGGGCGGCCTGAATCACCACTGGCACGCTACCGGCGCGCTCGAAGGCCGCCGCCACCTGCATTTCCCGCTGTGGGTGGTCGGTGGCGCCGGACGTCCGACCGTGCCGGTCACGGTCTGCGGCCCGCTGTGCGCGCCGCACGACACCTGGGCCGAGAACCTGAGCCTGCCGCAGGCCGGGCCGGGCGACCTGGTGGTGGTCTACCAGTCGGGCGCCTATGCCGCCGGCGCCAGCCCGCAGGACTTCATGCTGCGGCCCCGCGCGGAGGAGTTGCTGGCCTGAACGGGACGGCTGTCACGCGGCCGGAGGGTGACAGCCTGTACCGGGATTGCCACCGGCGGCGGCGCTGCCGCGTGTTCGGCTGGCCCGAACACCGACGCGGCGGTGTTCGGAAACGCCGGACGGCCGTCCAGTAAATCTCGATTTTCGCGCCGTGCCGTTCCGGTTAGCCTAGGCACTGTCCGGTGCGAGCGGGCGTGGTGTTCGATTCCTCTCCTCTCTCCCGCACCGACTTCCCTCGGTAGGTGTGTGCACCGCGGTTCGCGCCGGACTCTTTTTTCGCCGATCGGCGACAGGAACTCGGCGCTTGCCCCGGGGCGCCGCTTGGCACGACACTTGTTTCAAACCATCCTGACGGGGCCTGCAGGCCCCGCGCCGGACGGACTTCCACGGATAGGGCCGATGACGAACAAGCTGCCTTCAGGGCGTCGTGGGCGAACTCGCGGGCTTCCCCGCGGGCGCGCGCTGGACCCCGCCGCAATGGCCGAGCTCGAGCAACTGCTCGCCGGCCGCTCCAACGCACCGGATCTGCTGATCGAGCATCTGCACCGCCTGCAGGACCACTACGGCCACCTGTCGGCGCGCCACCTGCGCGCGCTGGCGCAGTGGATGCGGATGCCGATGGCGGCGGTGTTCGAGACCGCCACCTTCTACGCCCATTTCGACATCGTCGACGACGGCGAGGCGCCGCCGCCGGCCGTGACGATCCGGGTGTGCGACTCGCTGTCCTGTCAGTTGGCGGGCGCCGAGCGCTTGAAGGAAAGCCTGGCCGCCGGTGTCGATGGCGGCGAAGTGCGGGTGATCAGCGCGCCCTGCATGGGGCGCTGCCACGAGGCGCCGGTGGTCGAAGTGGGCCACCGCCACCTCGGCAATGCGACGCGGGCCTCGGTGGCGGCGCTGCTGTCGGCCCGCGAGCTGGCGCCCGAGGCGATCGACTGGCAGCGGCTGGACGCCTATCGGGCCGAGGGCGGCTTCGCGCTGCTGCAAGACCTGCGCGCCGGCCGGGTGAGCATCGACGGACTCGCCGCCGCGCTGGAAACGGCAGGCCTGCGCGGCCTCGGCGGGGCCGGCTTCCCGACCTTCCGCAAGTGGGGCTTCGTGCGCGCCGAGCCGGCGCCGCGCTACGTGGTGATCAATGCCGACGAGGGCGAGCCGGGCACCATCAAGGACCGACACTACCTGGAGCGCGCGCCGCACCAGTTCCTCGAAGGTGCGCTGATCAGCGCCGAGGCGGTCGAGGCCGGCGCCATCTACATCTACCTGCGCGACGAGTATCCCGGCCTGCACCGGGTGCTGCGCGAGGCGATCGTCGAACTGGAAGCGGCCGGGCTGGCGCAGCCCGGCTTCATCGTGCTGCGGCGCGGCGCCGGCGCCTACATCTGCGGCGAGGAGTCGGCGCTGATCGAGTCGCTCGAGGGCAAGCCCGGCAAGCCGCGCCACCGGCCGCCGTTCGTGGCCCAGCGCGGCCTGTTCGACCGGCCGACGCTGGTGAACAACGTCGAGACGGTGTACTGGATTCCCGAGATCCATCGCCGCGGCGCCGACTGGTTCGCCGGCCACGGCCGCCATGGCCGCAAGGGGCTGCGCAGCTATTCGGTGTCGGGCCGGGTCAACAAGCCGGGCGTGCATCTGGCGCCGGCCGGCATCACGCTGGCGGAACTGATCGACGAATACTGTGGCGGCATGCTGGACGGCCATCGGCTGCTGGCCTACCTGCCGGGCGGCGCCTCGGGCGGCATTCTGCCGGCCTCCAAGGCCGACATCCCGCTCGACTTCGACACCTTGCAGCCGCATGGCTGCTTCATCGGCTCGGCGGCCGTGATCGTGGTGTCCGACCAGGACGATCTGCGCGCCGTGGTGACCAACCTGATGGCCTTCTTCGCCGACGAGTCCTGTGGCCAATGCACGCCGTGCCGGGTCGGCACCGAGAAGATGCTCGCCATGCTCGAGCGCGACGAGTGGGACGTGGCGGCGCTGAAGCAGCTCGCCCAGGTGATGATGGACGCGTCGATCTGCGGCCTCGGCCAGGCCGCGCCGAATCCGGTGCTCGGCGTACTGGAGCATTTCCCGACGCAACTGGCGGCACAGGGCATCCGCCTGCTGCGGCAGGAGGCGAAGCAATGAACGACGGCAACAAGGGATCTTTCGTGCTCTCCCTCGACGGTCGCGAGGTAACGGCCTACGAGGGCGAGAGCCTGTGGCAGGTGGCCAAGCGCGAGGGCGAGCGCATCCCGCACCTGTGCTTCAAGGATGCGCCGGGCTACCGCTCGGACGGCAACTGCCGCGCCTGCATGGTCGAGATCGAGGGCGAGCGGGTGCTGGCGGCGAGCTGCCATCGCGAGGCGAAGCCCGGCATGAAGGTCAGGAGCGCCACCTCGGAGCGTGCCCGGGCGGCCCGCAAGGGCGTGCTGGAACTGCTCGCCGCCGATCAGCCGGCGCGCGACGAAGCGCCCGACCGCTCCAGCCATTTCTGGCAGATGGCCGACGCGCTGGAGGTGGATGCCGAGGCAGTGCGCCGCCGCTACGGCAGCGACGGCGATCATGCCGCGCTGAAGGATGCTTCGCACAGCGCGATGCGGGTCAATCTGAACGCCTGCATCGACTGCAATCTGTGCGTGCGGGCCTGCCGCGAAGTGCAGGTCAACGACGTCATCGGCCTGGCCTACCGCGGCCACCGCTCGAAGATCGTGTTCGACTTCAACGATCCGATGGGGGCCAGCACCTGCGTCGCCTGCGGCGAGTGCGTGCAGGCCTGTCCGACCGGCGCGCTGATGCCCGCCACGCTGGTGGACGAGGCCGGCCGCGGTGATTCGGCGGTGGCCGACCGGACGGTCGATTCGGTGTGCCCGTTCTGCGGCGTCGGCTGCCAGCTCACCTACCACGTCAAGGACGACCGCATCCTGTTCGTCGAGGGCCGCAACGGGCCGTCGAACGAGAACCGGCTGTGCGTCAAGGGGCGCTTCGGTTTCGACTATCCGAACCATCCCTCGCGCCTGACGAAGCCGCTGATCCGCAAGCCCGGCGTGGCGAAGGGCATGGACCCGGATTTCGATCCGGCCAGGCCGCTGACCCATTTCCGCGAGGCGAGCTGGGAAGAGGCGCTCGACCTGGCCGCCGCCGGCCTCGCGCGCCTGCACCAGCAGTACGGCCCGCCGGCACTGGCCGGCTTCGGCAGCGCCAAGTGCTCCAACGAGGAGGCCTGGATGTTCCAGAAGCTGGTGCGTACCGGCTTTGGCTCCAACAACGTGGACCACTGCACCCGGCTGTGCCACGCCAGTTCGGTGGCGGCGCTGATGGAATGCGTCGGCTCCGGCGCGGTGACCGCCTCGTTCATGCAGGTCGAGAATGCCGACGTGGTGATCCTGACCGGCTGCAACCCGACCGTGAACCACCCGGTCGCGGCGACCTACTTCAAGCAGGCCGCCAAGCGCGGCACCAAGCTGATCGTGCTCGATCCGCGCGGCCTGACGCTGGGCGAGTACGCCCACCGCATGGTGCGCTTCAAGCCCGGCGGCGACGTCTCGCTGTTCAACGCGATGCTCAACGTGATCGTCACCGAAGGCCTGGTGGACGAGGCCTACGTCTCGGCCCACACCGAGGGCTTCGAGGCCTTCCGCGAGCACGTGATGGCGATGACGCCGGAGGCCATGTCACCGCTGTGCGGCGTCGCGCCGGACGACATCCGCGACATCGCGCGGCTCTACGCCAAGGCCGAGCGGGCGATGATCTTCTGGGGCATGGGCGTGTCGCAGCACGTGCATGGCACCGACAACGCCCGCTGCCTGATCTCGCTCGCGCTGGCCACCGGCAACGTCGGCCGGCCCGGCACCGGCCTGCATCCGCTGCGCGGCCAGAACAACGTGCAGGGCGCCTCGGACGCCGGCCTGATCCCGATGGTCTTGCCGGACTCCCACCCGATCGGTGACAAGCAGTACCGGGCCGCATTCGAGGAGCTGTGGCAGACCCCGCTGCAGGACAAGCCGGGGCTGACCGTGGTCGAGATCATGGACGCGATCCACGCCGGCACGATCCGCGGCATGTACATCCAGGGCGAGAACCCGGCCATGTCGGACCCCGACCTGCACCACGCGCGCGGCGCGCTGGCCAAGCTCGAGCACCTGGTGGTGCAGGACTTGTTCGTCACCGAGACGGCCCAGTTCGCCGACGTGGTGCTGCCGGCCTCGGCCTGGTCCGAGAAGGACGGCACCGTCACCAATACCAACCGCCAGGTGCAGATGGGGCGCGCCGCGGTGCCGCTGCCCGGCGACGCCCGGCCCGACTGGTGGATCATCCAGCAGATCGCGCGCCGGCTCGGGCTGGACTGGAACTACGAACATCCGCGCGACGTGTTCGCCGAGATGCAGCGCGGCATGGCCTCGCTCGACCACATCAGCTGGGAGCGCGTTGAGCGTGAGCAGTCGGTCACCTATCCGAGCCCGGCCGAGGACCAGCCCGGCCTGGACGTGGTGTTCGGCGACGCCTTCCCGCGCGCCAGCGGCCGGGCCAAGTTCTCGCCGACCGTGCCGCTGCCGCCGGACGAGCCGGTGGATGGCGAGTACCCGGTGGTGCTGATCACCGGCCGCCAGCTCGAGCACTGGCATACCGGCTCGATGACGCGGCGCTCGCGCGTGCTCGACGCGCTCGAACCGGCGGCGGTGGCCACGCTGGCACCGGCGCAGCTGGAGAAAATCGGCGTCGCGCCGGGCGATTCGATGCGCATCCGTACCCGCCGCGGCGAGATCGTGCTGACGGCCCGCTCCGATCCGCTGATGCCGGAAGGCATGGTGTTCGTGCCGTTCTGCTACGTCGAGGCGGCCGCCAACATGCTGACCAACCCGGCGCTCGACCCGTTCGGCAAGATCCCGGAGTTCAAGTACGCGGCCTGCCGGCTGTCGCCGGCCGACGCCGAGGCCCCGGCGGCGTAAAGCATCCGGGGCCGCCGACGGGCGGCCCCGCTCGTCTCAGTCGTACTTGATGTAGCGGAAGCGCTGGTCGTCCGAGGGCGTGCCCTCGAGCGGCCCGCCTTCCTTGCCCGGCTGCCAGCCGACCACCTCCTCGATCTTCTTCGCCAGCGCGAAGTCCTTGTCGCTGATGCCCTTGGCCGAATGGGTCATCAGCTTGACGATCACGAAGGCATAGGAGACCGTCAGGTCCGGGTGGTGCCAGGCCGCCTCGGCCAGGTGGCCGACCGTGTTCACCACCATCAGCGTGCCCTTCCAGCCCTCGGTGCGGTACTTGCGGCGGATCCAGCCGTTCTCCAGGTACCAGTGGGGCAGTTCCTTTTCCAGCCGGGCCTTGACCTCGGCTTCGTCCATCGCGGTCTCGCGTCCGCTCATGATGTCTCTCCTGTCGTTCGGCCGCGGCCGGCCGGCCGCTGCAGTTCAGACCTCCGCCGCACGCGAAGTTCTTGTCGACGCTCGCTCGCATGCCTGGCGGCGTGGACGATTCTCGCACCACCTGTTCCGACGGCGGATTGTTGCGTTGCACAAAAAGCGCGTTAGAATGGGTTTCGAACAAGGCGGCCGGCGCAACCCGTTGTGGCGGCCAGGAGATCGACGTGCCCCATCTGAAGGCAACGCGGCTGAGCGTGGAGCTGCCGTCCGGCGATGCCGGGCGTATTGCGCTGCGGGGTTTCGACCTGGAACTGCGCGAGGGCGAGTCGCTGGCCATCGTGGCGGCCGATCCGGTGCTGTCCTCCGGCCTGCTGCGGACCATCTGCGGCCGCATCGAGAGCGAGGCCGGCGGCATCCTGATCGACGGCCGCGAAATGCAGCGCGGCGACCGACGGCTGGCGCTGCTCGGGCCGCGGCCCGAGGGGATCGGCCTGCGGCGGGTGCTCGGCTACCTGCGCAGCGCCGCCGCGCGCACGGGCGGGCGGGACCTGGCGCCCCGGGCGCTGGAGCGCTGGGTACGGCACTGCCTGCACCTGGCCGGCGGCGACGACCTGGCCGGCCACCGGCTGAAAGCGCTCTGCGCCGCCTCGGCGGCGCGGGTGCAACTGGCGCGCGCACTGGCTTGCGAAGCCTCGATCCTGTTCTTCGACCGCGTCTTCGACGGCCTCGACGAAGTCGCCTGCCGCCAGCTCATCGACCTGGTGCTGGAACTGCAGCACCGCCTGTCGTGCAGCATGGTGTTCGCCACGGCCGAGCCGGAGCAGGCCGTACTGTTCGCCGACCGGGTGCTGTGTCTTTCCGGGGCGCCGAACGAGCTGCATCTCGACTGGCTGGAAGTCGACCTGATCCGGCCGCGGGCGCGGCTCGATCTGGCCCGCACCGGCTCGACGCAGCAGGCCCTGCAGGAATTGCGCCGCCTGCTCGGCGACGGCGAAAGCGGGACCCGGGCCGCGCGCGCGCAGCAGCAGGCCGCATCGGGCCGCAGCGAAGCGGTCGTGAAGATGGCCGACTGGGTGTCGGCGCGGCAGCCCCGCAGCGGCAAGCGACTCGAGAAGTGCGACATCTCGCTCGGCTTCGTACCGCTGGTCGATTGCGCGCCGCTGGCGGTCGCGTTGGAGGAGGGCTTCTTCGCCGCGGCCGGACTGGAAGTCACGCTGTCGCGCGAGTCGTCCTGGAGCAACGTGCAGGACAAGGTCTCGCTCGGCCTGCTGGATGGTGCCCAGATGCCCGCTGCGATGCCGCTGGCGGCGTCGCTGACGCCCGGCGCCGTGCCCTTGCTGAGCGGGCTCGCGCTGGGGCGCAACGGTAACGCGGTGACCGTGTCGGGCCCGCTCCACGAGCGCCTGATGCAGGGGGGCTTGCCGGCGGACGATTGCAACGCCTCGGCCACCGCGCATGCGCTGGCTGCCGAGGTGGCGCGACGGCGGCAGGCCCGCCAGCGTCCGCTGGTGTTCGCGGTCGTTTCGCCCCATTCCTGCCACAACTACCTGCTGCGCTACTGGCTCGCCTGCGGTGGCATCGACCCGGACCGCGACCTGAAGCTGCTGGTGATCCCGCCGCCGCAGATGGTCGGCTATCTCGGCAGCGGCATGATCGACGGCTTCTGTGCCGGCGAGCCGTGGAACACGGTGGCCGAACACGACGGCGTCGGGCACATCCTGCTGGCCAGCCGCGAGATCTGGCACGGCCATCCGGAAAAGGTGCTCGGCGTCACGCGCGCCTGGGCCGAGGCCCACCCGAACAGCCACAAGGCCTTGATGCGCGCGCTGCTGGACGCCTGCTGGTGGCTCGACAAGGAGGACAACCGGGCGGCCGCCTGCGAGATCCTGGCGCAGGGGCGCTACGTGAACGTGGCGCCGGAACTGCTGCTGCAATCGCTCGGTGAACGCTGCGGCGAGGGCCGCGCGGGGCAGGTGTTCCATGCCGGCGCGGCCAACTTCCCGTGGCAGTCGCAGGCGGCCTGGCTGCTTTCACAGATGGTGCGCTGGGGCCAGCTGCGTCTGCCGGTCGACCCGCGCCCGGTGTGCGCGGCGAGCTTCCGCTCCGATCTCTACCTGGCCGCCGCCGCTTTCGGCGATGCGCAGCCCGTCGACGACTGGAAGGTCGAAGGGGCCCACGCCGGGCCCTGGCAGGCGCCGGGCCGCGACCGGCCGGTGGAGCTGGGTTCGGACCTGTTCATGGACGGGCGCGTGCTGGCCGACTGGCAACTGGCGGAATTTCTCGCCGGTGACCGCATTCCGGCGGCCCGGACGAGCACGACCGCCGACCACGCGGCATGATGCGTCCGCCACGGGGCGTCCGGGCGGCACATGGCTTGTTGCATTTTGTACCGCACCCGAGCGGCCGGCGCTGTCAAAATTTCCGTTGCGGCGATGGTCTTGATCCATCGCCCGGACAGGAGAATTACATGAAGACGCTGCGAAACGACGATCGCGGGCCGTGCGGCGCGCATCGGGGCGGGGCCGCGAGGCGCGGCCTGCTGGCCGCCGTGGCGGCGATGGCGCTGCTGGCACCGCCGGCCCAGGCCGGCGACGATCTGTCCGCAGGGGCCCGCGAGGCCGGCCGCGCGGTCGGTAGCGCGGTGCGCCAGATCGCCCATGGCGCGAAGGAGATCGGTCTCGAGATCGGCCACGGCGCGGCATCCTTCGGCAAGGCCGTCGGCCACGCGGCCGCGGATGCCGGCCGGGCCGTCGGCAAGGCGGCCGGCGAGGGCGGCCGGGCTGTCGGCCGTGCGGTGCGCGGAGACGACGAGCCGGCCCACCTCTGAGCGGACCCGACGAGGCCGCCCCCGATCGGGAAATACGCCTCGGTGGGGTTCGTAGGGCCGGCTTCAGCCGGCCAGCGGCACCCGAACTCCGCCCGAATCATGGGCTCCACCGAGATCGCAACACTGCACCGGCATAGTGTTTCGCGCAGTGAGGAGCTTATCCTTTTCGCATTTA
>JBNLET010000106.1:0-16984 GCA_050305135.1 Rhodocyclaceae bacterium
CGCACGGCCCATGTGCAGGCTGGGGATTGGCGGCAAGGACCGGCTCCCCCGCCGCAGCCGGGGTACCCTCCGGCGCCGCAGCACGATCCGGCGGTCTATGGGGTCGCCGCGGTGGGCACGAGCGAGCTGGCGAGCGACATCGCCACCGATGTGGCGGTCGAGGTCGCGGTGGAGGGGAGCTTCGCCCTCATCGACATCCTCCTCGCGTTCTTCGAGTGAGGTCTTGGTGGTGATCGAGGGCTCAAGGTCCCTCGCGCCAGGTCGTTCACGATGGGACGAGCGCAGCGATCTTCGTTGCGCTGCGGGAGGAGGAATCCCATGTGGAATCTCGCCGAAGCGGCGCGACTCGCCCGACCAACCGGACTCGGCGTGCCGCTCGGCGAACAGGTTCTGCACATAGAGTGCAACGTCGAAACCATCGACCACGCGCCAACGGTAGTTGGCGTCGACCGCCTGGTAGGAAGGTATGCCCGGGCCGAAGCGGGACGCACCGAGCGCGCCCACGTGCCGCCACAACAGGTCCAGGTCCTGCCGCCGCCCGAGGTCGATCGAGGCGCGCAGGCTGGCCATCTGGTGCGGCAGCACGGCCTCCTGCTCGTTGCCGGCCTGGGCGCTGCCGGCATTGCCGACAACCTTGCTTTCCAAGTCCTGAAGGGTATAGGAACCGCCCAGCCGCAGACCGGGGCCGACGGGCATGTCGAAGCTCAATTCGAGCCCGACGACGTGGGCCTCGCCGCCATTGACCCGATTCACGAACTGGTCCGCGATGACCGGGAACGGCAGCGAGCCCGGCGCCACCATTTCACCCAACTGGTTGATCTCGAGGTCGGTGAACTTATGCCGATAGGCCACCGCCTCGATACTGCCCGCGCCGATCTGGCGGCGCAGCCCGAGCTCGAAGGCGGTCAAATGCTCGGCCTGAAGATCCTTCCCCGGTGCGGCGCGGGACACGATCGCCGCAGTGCAGGCGACACCGGCCAAGCTGCAGGCGGGTGGCGCCAAGGCCGGCGGCACCGGCGCCAGCGTGAAGATGAGCGAGGCATACTGCTCGCCGATCGAGGGCGTGCGCGAGGCGCGCGAGACGTGGGCCCACACGCTGTCCCGATCGGTCGGCGTCCACAGCAGGCGCACGTTGGGCTGCCACTCGGTGCCGGCCAGCGAGTGGTTCTCGACCCGCGTGCCGAGCGTCAGCTTCCAGCGTTTGGGCTGCAGCGTGATCTCGTCCTGGACGAATCCGCTGAAGACATGCTCGTTGCCCTTGGCGCGCGTGAACGCCAGGATGGGCGGGACCCCGTCGAATTCGTAGCCGATGTGGCGAGCCCCCAGGCCCCAGATCAGCTCGTGCCGGCCGATCGGATCGAGACGGTGCTGGAAATCGGCATCGACGGTGTCGATGATCCCCTTGGCCTCATCGAGCACGTTGACCGACAGGTGGTCCAGATAGGTTCGCAGCTCGGCCTCGCCATTGGCGAGCGGCCAGTTGCCGGACAGCATCAGATTGCCGCCCCGATACGTGAAATCCAGCGCGGCCGAGTCGTTGAAGCCGAACGGATTGCTGAAGAACGTGGCCTGCTCGCGCGACTTCAGCTGGTAGGCATCGCCCTGCAGCGACCAGGCGGTGCGGGCGCCGGTCGGCATGTCGGCCCTGAAGCCGGTCGTCCAGCCGTTCTGCGCGTTGTCGAGCCCCTCCCCGCCGGCGTTCTGCAGCTCGCTTCGGCCTACGCTGCGGGCGTAGACCCTTCCGGCCATCCCCTCGGCGCTGCCGAAACCCTGTCTCACGGCAGCCTGCTTGCGGCCGTCGTCGCCGATTTCGAACCAGGCCAGTCCACCGAGCGTGGTGGCGGCACGGCGGGTGACGATATTGATGACGCCGTTGACCGCATTCGAACCCCACAGCGAGGCGCCCGGTCCTCGCACCACCTCGATCCGCTCCACGTCCTCCATCGGCAAGGGCAGCGCTTCCCAGAACACGCCGGCAAAAAACGGCGTGTATACGGTACGTCCATCGACCTGCACCAGCAGCTTGTTTGAGAAGCGGCCGTTAAAGCCGCGCACGCTGACCGCCCACTGCCCCGGTCCGATCTGCGCGGCCTGAACGCCCGGGACGTGGCGCAGAGCCTCCGGTATCGAGCGTGCACCGCTGCGCGCGATGTCCTCGGCGGTCACCACCGTCACGGCTGCCGCCGTATCCGCCAGGCGCTGCACCTTGCGCGAAACGGTGGTGACTTCCATCCGCGACAGGTCTTCGAGGCTCATCGCGGCAAGGTCGCTCTGGGCGTTGGCGGCCGTCGCGAGCACGGCGAAGAAGAGCGGCACCGGAGACAATTTCATTTTGACATTCCGTTTGCTTTCGGTTCGCCGGCCCCCGCGGCGGGACCGGCTCCGGGCCCTGCGTTGAGCATGCCGACGCTCGGGTTCAGCGACTCTAAACGGCAAGCAGCGGGTATCACTTTAGTTGGTCGCCCCTGGCGGCCGTGAAATATGGCCCCGAACCGGGCCATCGCCGCCGGCGGCATGCTTCCGGCCGCACATGATAGCCAAGCCGCGCCCCGTGGTGCAGCGCGATCCGCGCTATCATTGCCCGGTTTTGCTGCCACCGGCCCTGAAACCGAACGAAGAACGTGACCCAAGCACCCAAAGAGCAGACGGCCAGCTCGAATTTCCTGCGCGCCATCATCGATGCCGACCTGCGCAGCGGCAAGTACGCGCCGCGCGGAGACAGCCAGCGCCTGCGCACGCGCTTTCCGCCGGAACCCAACGGCCACCTGCACTTCGGCCATGCCAAGTCGATCTGCCTGAACTTCGGCCTGGCGGCCGAATTCGGCGGCGTCTGCCACCTGCGATTCGACGATACCAACCCGACCAGGGAAGAGCAGGAATACGTCGATGCGATCGAGGACGCGGTGCGCTGGCTCGGCTTCGACTGGGGCGACAACCTGTTCTTCGCCTCCGACTATTTCGACCGCATGTACGAGTTCGCCGAGTACCTGATCTCGGTCGGCAAGGCCTACGTCGACTCGCTCTCGGCCGAGGAGATGCGCGCCTACCGCGGCACGCTGACCGAGCCCGGCAAGGACAGCCCCTACCGCGGCCGCAACGTCGAGGAGAATCTGGATCTGTTCCGCCGCATGAAGGCCGGCGAGTTCGCCGACGGCAGCCACGTGCTGCGCGCCCGCATCGACATGGCCGCGCCCAACATCAACCTGCGCGATCCCGCCATCTACCGCATCCGCCACGCCCATCACCACCGCAGCGGCGACGCGTGGTGCGTCTACCCGATGTACACCTATGCGCATCCGATCGAGGACGCGCTGGAGAACATCACCCACTCGATCTGCACGCTGGAATTCGAGGACCAGCGCCCGTTCTACGACTGGCTGCTGGAAGAACTGTGCGCCGGCGGCTTCTTTCCGCGGCCGGCACCGCAGCAGATCGAGTTCTCGCGCCTGAACCTGACCTACGTGGTGCTCTCGAAGCGCAAGCTGATCCAGCTGGTGGACGAGGGCCACGTCGCCGGCTGGGACGATCCGCGCCTGCCGACGCTGGCCGGCGGCCGCCGCCGCGGCTACCCGCCGGAAGGCTTCCGGCTGTTCGCGGAACGGATCGGCGTTTCCAAGGCCGACTCGCTGATCGAGTACTCGGTGCTCGAGGAATGCATGCGCGAGGTGCTGAACGAGGCGGCCGAGCGGCGCGTCGCGGTACTGGATCCGCTCAAGCTCGTCATCGACAACTACCCCGAGGGCCAGAGCGAGGAGTGCTTCGCGCCGAACCACCCGCTGAAGCCGGAGCTCGGCAAACGGGCGATGCCGTTCTCGCGCGAGCTGTGGATCGAGCGCGAGGACTTCATGGAGGAGCCGCCGAAGAAGTACCACCGCCTCTACCCGGGCAACATGGCCCGGCTGCGCTACGGCTACGTGGTCAAGTGCACCGGCTGCGACAAGGACGCCGACGGCAGGGTCGTCGCGGTGCATTGCGAGTACCTGCCGGACTCCAAGTCCGGTACGCCCGGCGCGGACGGCTACAAGGTCAAGGGCAATCTGCACTGGGTCTCGGCGGCCCACGCCTGCCCGGCCGAGGTGCGGCTCATTGACCGGCTGTTCCAGGTTCCTGCGCCGGGTGCCCGCCGCGAAGGCGATGCGCCGGAGCTGGAGCGCGACTTCCTCGACGACCTCAACCCGGCCTCGCTGCAGGTCGTGCAGGCCCAGCTCGAGCCCGCGCTGCGCGGCGCGGCGGCGGAGGACCGCTTCCAGTTCGAGCGCCACGGCTATTTCGTCGCCGACCGGATCGATTCGCAGCCCGGCCGGCCGGTCTTCAATCGCACCGTGACGCTGAAGGATTCCTGGAGCAGGGGCGCACGCTGAACGCCTTCGCCGGCATCCGCCGGAACGCGTAGGGCGGGCTTCAGCCCGCCGCCACTGCCCGGCTTCCGCCGGCCCTGCACCTCGGATCAGCCCGCGCCGACCAGGCCGGTGACCCGGATCGTGCGGTTCTCGGGCACTTCCGAGTTGGCGACGACCTTCAGGCTGGGCACCGCGCGGCGCAGGAAGCGGGACAGCAGCATGCGCAGCTGGGACGGCACCAGCAGCACTGCCGGCAGGCCCATGTCCTCCTGCCGCTGGGCCAGTTCGGCGGTCTTCTTGAGCAGGCCGTCGGCCAGCCCCGGCTCGATCGCGCTGCCGTCGCCACCGCCGCTGACGGCCTGCAGCAGGATGCGCTCGAGCTGCGGGTCGAGCGCCATCACCTGCACCTCGGCCTGGCCGGGGAACAGGCTCTGCATGATCGAGCGGCCGAGGCCGCTGCGCACCAGCGCGGTCAGCTCGGCCGCGTCGCCGACCTTGCCGGCGCTGTCGGACAGCACCTCGACGATGGTGCGCATGTCGCGGATGTTGATGCCTTCCTCGAGCAGGTTCTGCAGCACGCGCTGCAGCGTGCCGAGCGGCATCAGCTTGGGCACCAGTTCCTCCACCATCTTCGGTTGGTCGCGGCCGATGTGGTCGAGCAGGGCCTGGGTCTCCTGGCGGCCGAGCAGCTCGGCGGCATGGTCGAGTACCAGCTGGTTCAGGTGGGTGGCGACGACGGTACTGGCATCGACCACGGTATAGCCCAGCGCGTGGGCCTGCTCGCGCTGGTTGGCGTCGATCCAGAAGGCCTGCAGGCCGAAGGCCGGGTCGCGCGTCTCGCGCCCCGGCAGCGGCCCCGCGACGCGGCCCGGGTTGATCCCCAGAAACTGGCCCGGGTGGGCCTCGCCGGTGCCGATCTCGACGCCCTTCAGCGTGATCCGGTAGGCGTTCGGCTTCAGCTCCAGGTTGTCGCGGATATGTACCGGCGAGGCCAGGAAACCGACCTCCTGCGCGAACTTCTTGCGCAGGCCGCGGATGCGCTTCAGCAGCTCGCCGTCCTGCGCCTTGTCCACCATCGGGATCAGCCGGTAGCCGACCTCCAGGCCGAGCACGTCCACCGGCTGCACGTCGTTCCAGCTGGCCTCCTGCAGTTCCGGCGGCAATTCGGCCGCGGCACCCGCTGCGGCCTCGGCCGCCGCCTCGTCCGGCGCCTGCACGGCGCGCCGGCGCTTCCACCAGGCGATCCCGGCGAATACGCTTGCCAGCAGCAGGAACACCAGGTTCGGCATGCCCGGGATCATGCCGAGGATGCCGATGATCGCCGCCGTCAGCACCAGCACCTGCGGGTTGTTGAAGACCTGCCGGCCGACCTGGCCGCCGATGTCGCCCTCGTCGCCGACCCGCGACACCACCAGGCCGGCCGCGACCGAGATGATCAGGGCCGGGATCTGCGCCACCAGGCCGTCGCCGATGGTCAGCAGCGTGTAGCGCTGGCCGGCCTCGCCGAGCCCCATGGCGTGCTGCGCGACGCCCACCACCAGGCCGCCGATGATGTTGATGATCAGGATCAGGATGCCGGCCACCGCGTCGCCGCGGACGAACTTCGAGGCACCGTCCATGGCGCCGTAGAAGTCGGATTCGGCGGCGATCTCGGCGCGGCGGCGCTTGGCTTCCTTGTCTTCGATCAGACCGGCGTTGAGATCGGCGTCGATCGCCATCTGCTTGCCGGGCATCGCGTCCAGGGTGAAGCGCGCGCCGACCTCGGCGATCCGCCCCGCGCCCTTGGTGATGACGACGAAGTTGATCACTGTCAGGATCACGAACACCACGATGCCGACCGCGGTATTGCCGCCGACCAGGAAGTGGCCGAAGGCCTGGATCACCTTGCCGGCGGCGTCCGGTCCGGTATGGCCCTCGAGCAGCACGATGCGGGTCGAGGCCACGTTCAGCGACAGGCGCAGCAGCGTGGTCACCAGCAGCACGGTCGGGAAGACCGAGAAGTCGAGCGGCTTCCTGGTGTACATCGCGACCAGCATCACCATCACCGACATCGCGATGTTGAAGGTGAAGAACAGGTCGAGCATGAACACCGGCAGCGGCAGCACCATCATCGACAACACCATGATGATCAACAGCGGTGCCGCCAGCTGGCGCATGTTCTCGGGGCTCAGCAGCTTGCGCAGGTCGAGTGTGTCGTTCATGCCTTGCTCCGGCCTCAGGCCTCGTCAGGACTGCCGGGGTCCATGTCGTCCGGCACCGGGATGTCGTCGGGCAGCAGCGGCGCCGCGCCGCCGGCGCTCTGGAACGCGTTGAGCTGGTAGACGTAGGCCATCACCTCGGCCACCGCGGCATAGAGCGCGGTCGGCACGGCCTGGTCCAGTTCGCAATGGCGGTACAGCGCGCGTGCCAGCGGCGGTGCCTCGAGCGTCGGCACGCCGTGTTCGGCGGCCAGTTCGCGGATCTTCAGCGCCACCACGTTGCGGCCCTTGGCCACCACCACCGGCGCGCCGTGCTGCTCGGCGTCGTACTTCAGCGCCACCGAGAAGTGCGTCGGGTTGGTGATCACCACGTCGGCCTCGGGCACCTTCGTCATCATCCGGCGCCGCGCCATCTCGCGCTGCATGCCGCGGATGCGGGCCTTGATCTGAGGATCGCCCTCGGTCTCCTTGGCTTCCTTGCGCACCTCCTCCTTGGTCATGCGCAGCCGGCGGTGGTACTGCCACAACTGGAACGGCACGTCGAGCAGCGCCAGCAGCGCCAGGCTGGCCGTGATCAGCAGGGCCGACAGCAGCACCAACCGGGCGAAACTCGTCATGCCGGTCGCGAGCGGCTGGCTCAGCAGCGAGAACAGCATGTCGCTCTGCCGCCACATCACCCAGCCGCCGACGCCGCCGACCAGCACGGCCTTCAGCACCGCCTTGACCAGTTCGGCCAGGCCGTGCAGCGAGAACATCCGTTCCAGGCCCTTGAGCGGATCGAGGCGGGTCAGGTCGAGGCGCAGCACCTTCGGCGCGACGACGAAGCCGCCCAGCATCAGCGGCCCGGCCACCGCGGCGAGCAGCAGCACCGCGAACAGCGGCGCCAGCGTCAGCACGGCCTCGCTGCCCAGCCGGCCGAGCATGGCGGTCAGCTCCGCCGGCTCGAAGGCTTCCTCGCGGGTCAGCGTCAGGCCGCGCGCGACGATGCCGAACATGCGCTGCGACAGCCAGTCGCCGAGCACCCAGATCGAGGCCACGCCGGTCATCGTGATCAGGAAGGTGGACAGCTCGCGCGACTGCGGCACCTGCCCTTCCTCGCGGGCCTGCGACAGTCGTCTCGCGCTCGGTTCTTCGGTTTTTTCGAGGTCGCTTTCCTCGGCCATCCGGGGGCACTCCTGTGACGCTGCCGATTATCGGCGGCGGCGCCCAGCGGTCAGCGACGGAAAAGCGGCAGAAATTGCCGCCTATTCGAACTCAGCGCCCGGCCTGCGCATCGGCGGCGCGCAGCTCGGCGACGCCGCGGATGCGGTCGCCGGCCTTCAGGCCGCGGTGGCCGAACCAGCCCTGGTTCATCTCCAGCGCGTAGCGGGCCGGCGCCGCGGCACAGTGGCTGTCCTCGGTCTGCGGCGCCATGTCCTCGATGTTCAGGATCCGGCCCTCGGCGTCGAGAAAAGCCACCGACAGCGGAATCAGCGTGTTGCGCATCCACATGCAGTGCCTGTCGTCCAGCGGGAACGCGAACAGCATGCCCCGCTGCGGGGCCATCTGCTCGCGATACATCAGACCGCGGGCCCGGCTCGGCAGGTCGGCGGCGAACTCCGCCTCGATCCGGTACATGCCGGCCGACAGCTCGACTTGCGGAAACTCCGCCCGCGCGGCCAGGGCCAGCAGCAGCATCGCAGTCAGAACGGCCGGCTTGACGATCATGATCGAAGACCTCCAACGAAAGGCCGCAATTATACGGGCATCGCCCGCCGCCTCAGCGGCGGCGCCGGCCGTCCGCCGGCAGCCGGGCCGGCACCTCGCGCCACTGTCCGGGCGCCAGCCCGTCCAACCGCCACGGCCCGATCGCGACGCGGATCAGCCGCAGCGTCGGCAGTCCGACCTGCGCCGTCATGCGCCGCACCTGGCGGTTCCTGCCCTCGCGCAACACCAGTTGCAGCCAGCTGGTCGGCACCGTCTTGCGAAAGCGCACCGGCGGCACGCGTGGCCACAGCCAGTCCGGTTCGGACGCCAGCGCCGCCTCGCACGGGCGGGTGGTGAAATCGCCCAGCTCGACGCCGCGCCTCAGCCGCGCACAGGCGGCCTCGTCGGCCACACCCTCGACCTGCGCCAGATATGTCTTCGGCAGCTTGTGGCGCGGGTCGGCAATGCGGTGCTGCAACCGCCCGTCGTCGGTCAGCAGCAGCAGGCCCTCGCTGTCGGTGTCGAGCCGGCCGGCCGGATAGACCTCGGCCACCGGCACGTAGTCCTTCAGGCACGGGCGTGCGCCGTCCGAGCTGAACTGGCACAGCACGCCGAACGGCTTGTTGAGCAGGACCAGGCGGCTCACCGGCGGCGCCGCCCATCGCCCGACGCCGCCTTGCGGAATATCGGCACCATATCGGCTGTTGCAGCATGCAGGCATATGCCGACACCACCGATTCCCTTCAGGAGCACATCATGAGAGCCTTCGCTTCCACCGCATCGATACTGGCCGCCGCGCTGCTGGCGGCCTGGCCGGCCGCGGCGCAGGTGCCGCCGGCCCCGAACGGCATCGAGCTGCCGGCCGGCTACAAGGACTGGCGCGTGATCGCCTCCTCGCAGCGCGAGGACAACAAGACGATGCGGGTCATCCTCGGCAACGAGGTGGCGATCGCGGCCGCCCGCGCCGGCAGGACGAGGCCCTGGCCCGACGGCAGCGTGCTCGCCAAGCTGGTGTGGAAGAACAGCCGGCATCCCGCCTGGGAAAGCGCGATCGTGCCGGGCGACTTCGTCCATGCGGAGTTCATGCAGAAGGACAGCAAGCGCTTCAAAGCCACCGGCGGCTGGGGCTTCGCGCGCTGGAAGGGCATGCAGCAGACGCCGTACGGCGACAACGCCGACTTCGTGCAGGAATGCTACGGCTGCCACCTGCCGGTCAAGGACAACGACTACGTGTTCACGCACCCGGCCAAGCTGCCCTGAGCCGGCTTCAGGTGGCGTAGCTGCGCAGCCGTCGCGAGAACTCGTCGAGCTGGCGCACGCCGCTCTGCTCGGCGCGCCGCACCCAGTCGCGCAGATCCTGCAGCAGTTGCTCGCTGGTGGCGCTGGAGCGCGCCCACAACGCCGCCAGTTCGTCCCGCATCCGGATCAGCAGCGCCAGCCGCGGGATCGCCGACAAGGCCCCCTCGCAGGCGGCCTGCTGGCCGGCGCTGACGCTCTTCGCGCCGCGCGTCATGAAGCGCAGCATGGCGGCCGGCTCGATGCCGCGGCTGCGCAGCTTGTCGCGCTCCTCGCGCAGCACCTGGCGCAGCGAGGCCATGTAGCGCCGCATCACGTCGTAGCGGTGGGTGATGATGGCGTGCAGCATGTCCATGTCCGGCTCACTGCGCGCGGCGCCGAAGCGCGGCTTCGGAATCACCTTGCGCACCCGCGCCAGCCCCAGCATCTGCAACAGCCGGATGTAGGTCCAGCCGATGTCGAACTCGTACCAGCGCGCCGACAGCTTGGCCGAGGTGGCGAAGCTGTGGTGGTTGTTGTGCAGCTCCTCGCCGCCGATCAGGATGCCCCAGGGGACGAGGTTGGTGGAGGCGTCTGCGCAGTCGAAATTGCGATAGCCCCACCAGTGGCCGAGGCCGTTGATGACGCCGGCGGCCCAGAACGGGATCCACACCATCTGCACGGCCCAGATCGCCACGCCGGCCCAGCCGAACAGCAGCGCGTCGAGCGCCAGCATCAGCACGATGCCGTAGGCATTGAACGGGGTGTAGAGGTTGCGCTCGATCCAGTCGTCCGGCGTACCGTGGCCGAAGCGCTCGATCGTCTCGCGGTTGCGCCGCTCGCGGCTGTAGAGCAGCACGCCGCCCCACAGCACCCGGTTGATGCCGAGCACCTGCGGGCTGTGCGGATCCTCGGCGGTCTCGCACTTGGCGTGGTGCTTGCGGTGGATGGCCGCCCATTCCCTGGTGATCATGCCGGTCGTCAGCCACAGCCAGAAGCGGAAGAAGTGGCTCGGCAGCCAGTGCAGGTCGAGCGCGCGGTGGGCCTGGTGGCGGTGCAGGAAGATCGTCACGGAGGCGATCGTGACGTGCGTCAGGCCCAGCGCGACGAGCACCGGCCCCCACCAGGGCAGGTCACCGAATATGCCGTTCATTTATCTATAAATCCTTGATGTGAGTAATGTTTTTATTGTCGTAGCGCCATCTTAAGGCAAACCGCGGTAGGCGCCAATCAGGGCTGGGCCGGCGCCTCGCGGGCGGGCAGCGGACGCAGTTGCCGGTCCACCCGGCGGGCGCCGTCGCGGTGGCGCCGCCAGTTCTGCGCGTAGGCCCGGGCGAGCGGCGGGTTGTCGCGCAGGATCAGCAGGTTCTCGGCGTTCCTGCGCCGCGCCGACCAAGTGTAATTGTAGGAGCCGGTGACGACGACCGGATGGGCCCCGTCCGCATCGACGATCATCACCTTGTTGTGGGCGGCCGGGTAGTCGTCGCTCTCCAGCGCCACCGGGATGCCGGCCTCCACCAGCCGCGGCAGCACGTTGCCGGCCGGGCGCCGGTGCATGCGGCCGTCGGCCAGCACGCGCACCCGCACGCCGCGGCGCGAGGCCTCGATCAGTTCGCGCGCCAGCGGGCGGCTGGTGAAGATGTAGATCTGCACCAGGATCTCGTCGCGCGCCTCGCGCACCACCTGCCGCAGCGCGGCCTCGGCGTCGTCCCAGGGCGAGAACAGGAATTCGATGCTGCCGCGCGCCTCGACCCGCCCGCCGGCCGCCGCCGCCAGCGGCAGAGCCAGCGCCAGCAGCAGCAGCCAGCGGGTCGCGCTCAGGATGACGCGCGCTCCAGCACCGCGGCGAAGAAGCCGTCGGTGTCGTGGCGGTCCGGCCGCAGCGCCAGCCGTCCGCCACAGTCCAGTTCGATCCGCTGCGCGGCGAGGATCTCGCCGGCGCTGCGCTCGGCGAACTCCGCATGGGCCGCCAGGAAGGCCTCTACGATCGCGTCGTTCTCCTCCCCGAGCAGGCTGCAGGTGGCGTAGACCAGGCGTCCGCCGGGCTTCACGAGCCGCGCCGCGGCGGCCAGGATGGCCGCCTGCTTGGCGCACAGCTCGGCCACCGAGTCGGGCGTCTGGCGCCACTTCAGGTCGGGGTTGCGGCGCAGCGTGCCGAGCCCGCTGCAGGGCGCATCGACCAGCACCCGGTCGGCCTTGCCGGCCAGGCGCTTGACGCGCGCGTCGTTCTCGCCCGAGATCACCACCGGGTGCACGTTCGACAGCCCCGCGCGGGCCATGCGCGGCTTCAGCTTGGCCAGCCGCCGCTCGGACACGTCGAAGGCGTAGAGCCGCCCGCCGTTCTTCATCAGCGCGCCCAGATGCAGCGTCTTGCCGCCGGCGCCGGCACAGAAATCCACCACCAACTCGCCGCGCTTCGGCGCCACCAGCGCGGCCAGCAACTGGCTGCCCTCGTCCTGCACCTCGATCAGCCCGTCCATGAACAGCGGGTGCCTGGCCAGCGGCGGCTTGCCGCCGAGCCGGATGGCCTGCGGCGCATAGCGCCCGGCCACGGCGGCCAGGCCGTCGGCCGCCAGCGCCGCCAGCACCGCGTCGCGATCGGACTTCAGCGGATTGACCCGCAGGTCCAGCGGTGCCGGCCGGTTCAGGCTGCGCGCCAGCGCCAGCAAGTCGTCCTCGCCGTGCAGCGGCAACAGCCGCTCGACCAGCCAGTCCGGCAGGTCGCAGCGCTCGCCCAGGCTCTCGTTGTCCACTTCGCGCGCCTTGACGCCGGCCGCCCAGTCGCGCTCGTGCGGCTTCAGCGCCTCGTGCAGCCGGCGCAGCGAGATGCCCTCGCCGCGCACCAGCCAAGCCAGCAGCAGCTCGCGTGGCGTGGCATGGTAGCCGGCCAGGCGGCGCAGCCAGCGCAGCCGGCGCAGCACCGCATAGACGTGCTCGGCGATGAAGGCCCGGTCCCGCTGGCCGAGCTTCTTGTGCTCGCGGAAATGGCGCGACAGCACGCCGTCGGCCGGATGGCGAAAGCTCAGCACGCTGCCGAGGACCTGCACGGTCTGGTCCAGCAACGCGCGCGATACCTGCTCGTGTTCGCGCGTCACCGGCCCGCCTCCCGCGCCTGCGCCGCCGTGGCCGGGCCGAGCCGGATCCGCAGCGCCCGCTGGTCCAGCCGTTCGCCCTTGCGGTCGACCATCAGGATGCGCAGCGGCACCTCGTCGCGCTGCTTCGCCAGCCACACCTCGAGCGTCAGGCTGCCGTCCAGCGCCGCCGCCCGCAGATGGCGGGCCTCGAAGCGGCCGGCCGGCACTTCGATCGACTCGTCCGGCAGGAACTCGATCCGGCTCGGCGCCGCCGACTTGCCGGTGACCACGGTCAGCCGGCGCTCCCCCGACCACGGGCCGGCCAGCGCGATCTGGTGCCACAGCGTCAGCACGTCCTGGTCGCCGGCCACGATCCCGGCGTGGCGCGCCTTGCCGTCCCGGTACAGCGCCACCTCGCCCTTGTCCCATTCGAACTCCGACCATTCGCGCCGGCGGCCGCCGCGCTCGACCTCGAAATTCGTCGGTTGCAGGCCCCAGCGCACCAGCCGCCCCTCGCTGCGCTGCGTGTAGCTGAGGCTGTCGAAGGCCGCCAGCAGGCCGCTCGCCTTGGCCACCGACTGCATCCGGTAGTGCTGCTCGTCGTGCCACCATTCGTGCACCGCCCGGCCGAGCGAGATGCCCATCTCGCCGTAGCGGACCTCGTACTCGATGCGCCCCTCCGACGGCCACTCGCGAAGCGCCTGCTGCGAGGCGGCCAGCGTGGCCTCGGCGGCCGCCGGCCCGGCCACGGTCAGCAGCGGGAGCGCGCACAGCAGCGTGCGCACGATGCCGCGCAGGATCACGTCAGCAAACATCGGCGCAAGGCACGCACAAGGCATGCTCGGGATAGGCTGCATCGCGCACGCTGACCCTGCCGTCGGCGGCAGTGTGGATGCGCCCCTCGACGAACCAGCGCACCGCCAGCGGGTAGATGCGGTGCTCCTCCCGCAGCACACGGTCGGCCAGCGCGGCCGCGTCGTCGTCCGGCAGCACCGGCACGACGGCCTGGACGACGATCGGGCCGCCGTCCAGTTGCGGCGTCACCAGGTGCACGGTCGCGCCATGCACCTTGACGCCGGCCTGCAGCGCGCGCTGGTGCGTGTGCAGCCCCTGAAACGCCGGCAGCAGCGACGGGTGGACGTTCAGCAGGCGGCCGCGGTAGTGCTCGACGAAGGCATCGGTCAGCACGCGCATGAAGCCCGCCAGCACCACCAGGTCGGGCTCGAAGCGGTCGATCTCGGCCGCCAGCGCGGCATCGAAGGCTTCCCGCCCGGCGAACGCGCGGTGGTCCACCAACCGCGTCTCGATGCCGCGCGCCCGCGCGAAGGCCAGCCCCTCGGCTTCGGGCCGGTTGCTGATCACCGCGGCGATGCGGGCCTGCGGGATGGCGGCCTCGACGAGTGCCCGCATGTTCGAGCCGCGGCCGCTGATCAGGATCACGATGCGCTTCACCTCAGCCGCGCTCCATGCCGACCCTGGCAGCCAGGCGCTGCCGTATCCAGGCCAGCGCCAGCGGCGTCAGCGACAGCGCGATGATGCCGAGGATCACGACGCTCAGGTTGTCGCGCACGATCGGCAGGTTGCCGAACCAGTAGCCGGCCAGCGACAGCGAGAAGATCCACAGACAGCCGCCGACGAAATCCAGCGCCACGAAGCGCGGGTAGGTCATCGCCGCGACGCCGGCCACGAACGGTGCGAAGGTGCGCACCAGCGGCAGGAAGCGGGCGATGATGATGGTCTTGCCGCCGTGGGTCTCGAAGAACTGGTGGGTGCGGTCGAAGGCGGCCTTGTTGAAGAAGCGCGAGCCCTCCCAGCGGAACACGCGCGGACCGATGTAGCGTCCGATCCAGTAGTTGGTGTTGTCGCCCAGCACCGCGGCGGTCAGCAGCACTGCGCACAGCACGCCGATGTCCATGCCGCCGCCGGCGGCCAGCGCGCCGCACACGAACAGCAGCGAGTCGCCGGGCAGGAAGGGCGTCACCACCAGGCCGGTCTCGCAGAAGATGATCAGGAACAGGATCACGTAGATGAACGTGCCGTACTCGGCAAGCAGCAACTCGAGATGCTTGTCGAGGTGCAGGACGATGTCGAAGAACTGGGCGATGAGCTCCATCGAGGATACCGCTTCGGGACAATTGCCCATTCTACCCGAGGCGCGCCGCGGCCCCGTTTTTGTCGCGGCGCAGCACGACGCGCCCGCCCGGCAGCCCGATATAATCGCCCGATGCCTCAGATCCAAGTCCTGCCCGAGCTGCTGATCAACCAGATTGCCGCCGGCGAGGTGGTCGAGCGGCCGGCCTCGGTCGTCAAGGAAGTGCTCGAGAACGCCGTCGACGCGGGCGCCCGCAGCATCGAGGTGCAGCTCGAACAGGGCGGCGTGCGGCGCATCCGGGTGGCGGACGACGGCTGCGGCATCGGCCGCGCCGAGCTGCCGCTGGCGCTGGCCCGCCACGCCACCTCGAAGATCGCCAGCCTGGACGACCTGGAGCGGGTCGACACGATGGGTTTCCGCGGCGAGGCGCTGGCCGCGATCGCCGGCGTGTCGCGCATGAGCATCACCAGCCGCGCCGAAGGCGAGGCCCACGCCTGGCGCATCGAGGCCGGCCGGCCCGAGCCGGTGCCGGCGGCGCTGGCCCAGGGCACCGTGGTCGAGGTGGCGGATCTGTATTTCAACACGCCGGCGCGGCGCAAGTTCCTGAAGACCGACGCCACCGAGTACGCCCACTGCGACGAGATGTTCCGCCGCGTCGCGCTGGCGCGGCCGGAGCTGGCGCTGCAGCTGGCCCACAACGGCCGCGTCGTGCACCGGCTGGCGGCGGGCGAGCCTTCGCGCCGCGTGCGCGCGCTGATGGGCGACGATTTCGTCGCCCAGGCGCGCCAGGTCGAGGCCGACGCCGGCATCCTGCGGCTCAGCGGGCTGGCTTCGCTGCCGGCCTATTCGCGCGCCGGGCGCGACGCCCAGTACTTCTTCGTCAATGGCCGCTTCGTGCGCGACAAGCTGCTCGCCCACGCCTTGCGCGAGGCCTATGCCGACATCCTGCACGGCAGCCGCCACCCGGCCTTCGTGCTGTTCCTGTCGCTGGATCCGAGCGCGGTGGACGTGAACGTGCATCCGGCCAAGATCGAGGTGCGCTTCCGCGAGGCGCGCGCGGTGCACCAGTTCGTGCTGCACGCGGTGAAGCGCACGCTGGCGCAAAGCGGCGCCGCGCGGCCGGAGGGCGATGCCGCGCCGCCGTCGGAGATCGAGCGCCACCCCGCGCCCCGGCCGATGCCGCCCTGGCCGGACGGCGGCGCTCGGCCATCCGGCCAGGGCCGGCTGGCGATGGAATCGGCCAGCCGCGCCTATTTCGATTTCGCCGCCGCGGCCGGCGGCGCGGCAGCGCGTGCGGCGGATGCCCCGCAGGACCACGACGTGCCGCCGCTCGGCTACGCACTGGCCCAGTTGCACGGCCTCTACGTACTGGCCCAGAACGCCGACGGGCTGGTGCTGGTGGACATGCACGCGGCCCACGAACGGATCCTGTACGAGAAGCTGAAGACCGTGCTCGACGGCACGCCGTCGGTGCAGCGGTTGCTGATCCCGGCCGTCTTCGCGGCCAGCGCGAAGGAGATGGCGAGCGCCGAGGCTCACGCCGAGACGCTGCTCGCGATGGGCTTCGAGGTGGCCGCGGCCGGTCCCTCGGAACTGGCGGTACGCAGCGTGCCGGTGCTGCTGGCCCGCGCCCAGCCGAGCGAGCTGCTGCACGCGCTGCTGCAGGAACTGCACGACTTCCCGGCCTCGGAGGTGGTCACCGCGCGGCGCAACGAGTTGCTCGCGACGATGGCCTGCCACGGCGCAGTGCGGGCCAACCGCCAGCTCACGCTGCCGGAGATGAACGCGCTGCTGCGCGACATGGAAGCGACCGAGCGGGCCGACCAGTGCAACCACGGCCGGCCGACCTGGACCCGCTTCACGCTGGCCGAGCTGGACCGCTTCTTCATGCGCGGCCAGTAGCCGGCCGCGTTTCAGCGCAGCGGCTCGACCACCAGGCCGCGCCGCCGCAGCTCGGCCACCACGCCCCGCTCGCCGCCGAAATGGGCGCCGCCGATCGCGACGAAAACCGGCGCGCCGTGGCACATCAGGCGCTCGATGCGCTGCGCCATCTCGACATTGCGCTCGACCACCAGCGCCTCGACCAACGGCTGGAGCACGGCCGGGTCGCTGCCTTCCGACAGCATCGCCAGCAGGCGCTCGGCATCGCCCTTCTGCCACGCCTCGCGGATGCGTCCGAAGTAGCTGCCGGCATGCCCGGCGACGATCAGGTCGACGATCTGGCGCAGCGACTCGAGCTGGCTCGCCGGCGTACCGGCCGACAGCGCGTCGATCTGTCGCTCGATGGTTTCGAGCTCGAGCAGGGCCAGACCGCGGGCG
>JBNLET010000107.1:0-4638 GCA_050305135.1 Rhodocyclaceae bacterium
TGTAGGGGCCGGAGCAGTCGTAGACGAAGACCGGCGGGTTCGGCTCCCCGCGAGTGTTGCCAACTGAGTCGGTCGGCGTGTCGGACTGCGAGATCTCGCGCATCGGCACGCGGATGTCGGCGCGCGAGCCCTCGACGAAGACCTTGCGCGAGTTGGGCAGCGGGCTGACCGCGGCCGCGTCCACGTGGGCCGAGGCGGCGACGAATTTTTCGGTGGCGTTCATGGCTTCTCCTTGTTGGAGACGGGCAACAAGGAGCGGGTCGAAGCGCTTCCCTGCGTTGGCATTACCCGTACAGGTTCGAAGGGTCTATCTCAGCCGCAGCACGACGCACCACAGCACCCCTAGCAAGTCATGAAGATTACGCGTCACGCCGGTACCTGTAAACGTGCCGCGTGACGCTTGGCACTTCGCAGCGCCCGAGCTTTCCCGCTACCCTGAATGATCGACCCGCATCGGCGGAGTCTTTGCGGAGAGGTGGCGTGCCAGAAAGCAGCCGAGCGGCCCGGTGGGGGCGCCCATCGCTGATCGCGGCAGCGTTCGTGCTGGCGATGCCGCTTGCATGGGCGGGCGCGCAGGCCGAGCGCGCCCTGGCCGAGGTGGCGGCCATCCGGGCGGCCGGCGGTATTCCTGCCGGCACGTCGCTCCGGATCGTCGTCAAGCAGGGCAACATCGCCTCCTTCGTCGGCCGGGACCGCGAACTGCAGCGGGAATGGGAGCGGGCCAGCGGCGTGCTGATCGACGCCTCGGTGATGCCGCAACAGGCCGCGCTCGAATTCATTCGGGACAACCGTGGCATCGATCTGACCATCGCGCGCAATCACGAATATCCCGATCTGCTGGCGGCCGGCTTGATCGAGAATCTCGCTCCGATGCTGCGATCCTTCGGCTTCGATCCATCCGGTATCGGCGCGTACGGCTTCCTGCTGTACGAAATGCAGGCCACCAGTGGAGACGCGGTCGCAGCGGTGCCGGCGGACTTCGATGCCGCGATGCTGTTCCTGCGCGGCGACCTGCTGCAGGATCCCGCGCGGCAGGCCGCATATCTGGAGCAGTTCGGCCGGCCGCTCGCGCCGCCGCGGAGCTGGGACGAGTACGAGCGGCAGGTGCAATTCTTCGACGACCCGGAGCACGGTTTTCATGGCGCGCTGGAACCCCGCGAGCGGGCGACCGGCTGGATGTACTGGTTGCCGCGCTACCTGGTGCAGCGCGAACCGGTGATGCCCTTGTTTGACGACGACATGCATCCGCTGATCGATTCGCCCGAGGGCATCGAGGCGACCCGCAGCTATCTGGCGACGATTCCGTATTCACCGCCCGGCGTCACCGGCGAGCACAGCGACTACAGCTATACGCTGCCGATGTTCCTGCAGGGCAGCGGCTATTCGACGATCATCACGATCGCGGCCGCCAAGCTGGCCGGCAGCGGAGCCTCGAAGATTCGCGGACGGGTCACGACGGTGCCGGTGCCGGGGGTCGAACTGCAGGGCGGGCGGATCCTGCGACGACCGGTGATCATGTATGGCAACAACTTGGTGATTCCGCGCACTGCCAGGCACAAGGAACTGGCCTTGCTGTATGCGATGTGGCTGACCGACGTGGACGTCTCGACGCGCTCGGTGGGCGTGACCGGCGGCTTCGCCGACCCCTATCGGCGTCATCACCTGCTGGATCCGCGCGTGCGCTCCGTCTATGGCGAGCAGGCGCTGGCGGCGCTTGCCGACTCGCTGCCCGACGTCTCGCCGCCCGGTACCGGATTGCCGGGGGACGCCGAGTACCTGGCGGCCCTGTCGGACAACCTCTGGCGCGCGGCACGCGGTGAAATCGACGCGCGCACGGCGATGGCGCGCACCGCCGCCGCCTGGGAAGAGATCACCGAGCGCCGCGGACGCGCCGCCCAGCGCGAATACTGGCGACGCTTCCGGCGACTCTATCCGGCCGGCAAGGGGAGGGCGGCGTGGATGCGGGAAGGCTCCGCGGCCGCGAGATGAAGGATTCCAGCAGCATTGCGCGGCGGCTGATGGCCGGCATCGCGCTGATGTGCGCGATGGTGCTGGCGCTGGTGTTGATCGGCGAATCGATCATGCGCGATTCCTTGTCGCGCCAGCAGGACATCGTCGCCCGTCTGGTGCATCCATTGGCGGACCTGAATGCCTTGCAGCAGGAAGTAACCCGAATCCGGGCGCTCGAGAGCGAACTGGTCAAGCTCGGCGACTTCTTCGCGGTGACCGACCAAGTCGCCCGCATCGAGGCCGAGGCGGAACGCTTCGACCGCCACCTGGACGGCATCGCGGACGGGCCGTTGCAGGGCGACCGGGCCGAGGTGTTCGGCATCGTCGAGCAGTGGCGCCGCTATCGCGCCGATCTGTCGCGGGTCACCGAGGCTGCGCTGAGGATGGACATGACGGCGGCCGACCGCTACGCCAGCTACCTGACCGGTCCCAGGTTCGAGGCCATCTCGGCACAGTTGAAGCGTCTCGGCGAACTGGTCGAGCGGCGCTCGGAGAGCGCGCTGGATGCGTCGGTGGAGGCCCGTCGACTGCACCGGCGGTTGTTTATCGCGGTGTCGGTGCTGGGGGTCCTATGCGTCGGCGGCCTGGCCGTCGTGATGGCGCGCTCGATGCTGCGACGACTGCGGCGGCTGCACGAAGCCGCTCGCTCGATCGCTGAGGGCGAGGCCTACGTTTCGGCCGGGCTGAGCGGCCGCGACGAGCTGGCCGAGCTGGGCCGTGCCTTCGATACGATGCAGGCGCGCGTCGCGGCGCGCGAAAAGGATCTGCGCAATGCCTTCGACGTGGTCGAACAGCGGGTGCAGGAGCGCACGCTCGAATTGCGGCGGGCCAACACGGATCTGACCCGGGAGGTCGGTGTGCGGGAAGAGACCGAACGCCGCCTGCGGCTGATGTCGGAAGCGCTCGAGCAGAGCCCGGTGGGCCTGATGATGCTCGACATGCGCGGCAAGGTGTTGCACGCCAACCGCAGCTACCTGCAGGGCGCAGGCCTGCGACTGGCCGAAGTGGTCGGCCAGCGGCCGCGGCTGGCCGCCTCCGAGAGTGCGTCGCTGCGCCTGTTCCAGGACATGTGGATGGCAGTGCTGAGCGGTGCGGAATGGTCCCGGGAGGTCAGCTCGGCGGGGAGCGACGGGGCGTTGCGCTGGGAATCGATGCGCGCCGCACCGGTGCGCGATGCGGCCGGCGCGGTGACCCACGCGCTGCTGGTGCGCGAAGACGTTACGCTGCACAGGCGGCAGCAAGAGCAGATCCTGCAACAGGCCCAGTACGACGGTCTGACGGGGCTGCCGAACCGCCTGCTGGCCGGCGACCGCCTGCAGCAGATCGTCGGCCACGCCGGGCGCCACGGCGAACTGGCGGTGGTGCTGTTCCTCGATCTGGACGACTTCAAGAAGGTCAATGACCGCCTCGGCCACGATGCGGGCGACGAACTGCTGCGTGGTGCGGCGGATCGCCTGCGCTCGCTGGTGCGCGCGAACGATACCGTGGCCCGGCTCGGCGGCGACGAATTCCTCGTGCTGCTGGGCGGCATCGGCGATCTGGCGAGCGCCGAAGCGATGGCCGGCAAGGTGGTGTCGGTGTTTGCCGAGCCGTTCGAGGTGGCAGGCACCGAGGAGGTCGTCTCGGTCAGCGTCGGGCTGGCCGTGTTTCCGCACGACGGCGCCGAGCCGGCGACGCTGCTGCGCCACGCCGACCTGGCGATGTACGAGGCCAAGGCGGCAGGGCGCAACCGCTACCGTTTCTTCGACCGCTCGATCCACGAGCGCTCGCTCGAGCAGACGGCGCTCGAGAACCTGCTGCGGCACGCGATCGAACGGGGCGAGTTCGAGCTGACCTACCAACCGATCTGGCGGCTGCCCGGCCGCGAGTTGATCGGGGCCGAGGCCTTGCCGCGCTGGAACAGCGGCGAGCGCGGCGTCGTTCCGCCGGAGCAGTTCGTCGGCATTGCCGAGCGCAGCGGCCAGATGGTGGCCATCGGCGAGAGGGCGATCCGCGCCGCGCTCGCTCAACTGGCGGACTGGCCGGTGGGCGGGGACTTCCGGCTGTCGATCGGCGTCTCGCCGCGCCAGTTCAGGGGGGCGGCCCTGCTGGAAACCTTGCGTTCGGCCATTGCGGACAGCGGCACGGCGGCCGCCAGTGTGCGGCTCGAGATCACCGAAGGACTGCTGGCGGACGGTCGGCCGGAGGTCCTCGAACTGCTCGACGCGCTGGTCGCGCTCGGCGTCGGCCTGGTGATGGACGACTTCGGTACCGGCCATGCTTCGCTCGACCATCTGCGCCGCTACCCGTTCGCCGCCCTGAAGATCGACGGGCACTTCATCTCGGGCGTGAGCGAGGACCGCGAGCGGCAACTGCTGGCGGCGGCAGTCCAGCTGGGCCGGAGCATGAGCCTGGACGTGATCGCGGACGGCGTGGACCGCGAGGAGCAACTGGCCTACCTGCTCGCCGAGGGCTGCCCGGCGGCGCAAGGCGATCTGCTCGGCCGGCCGGTCACGGCGCGGGAGTTCGCCCGGCGCTGGCTGCCGGCTGCGGGCGATGCCGACGGCCCTCGCGATGCACAGACCGGCAGGGGCGGCGCGGATCTGGCCTAGAATCGGTCGGGCCCGCCCAGGGCACAGCCCAACGACG
>JBNLET010000108.1:0-14179 GCA_050305135.1 Rhodocyclaceae bacterium
GAATCGCCACTGGCGCCGCAATGGAAACGCATCGACGCGATCCAGGACGTGCTGCCCGCGCGGGATGCCGACATCGGCGAGCGGCTCGGCACGATCACGGCCGAGGAATACGGCGAGCTGGTCGGCAAGGGGCAAGGCTGACACCAGCCGCAGCGCGGCTCGGGCTCGACCGCAAGCCGCGAGCGTCGTCTCCATCGCGCCGCCGGCCGGAGCGGGTGGCGAGCTTCGTTTCCCGGCCCGGGATACCGGCATCGGCCTGGGCGCAGAGCTGCAGGCTCGGACCCGATGGGGGCGATCCGTGTAAGTAAATGCTGGCTGGCCGCGACATACCGGTATGGCTACGCTTCGCACCGCTCCGTGGATCCTGTTGTTCGTCTCGTTCGTCCGCTGCGCCGTGGCCGGACCGGTCGCCGCCGAGGCGGTCGCGCTGCCGCAGCAGGTGGCCCGGCTCGGTGCGCACGCGATCCTGGCCGGCGACGGCGTGCGGGCGGTGACGCTGCCCGACGGCCTGCCCGAATGGCAGGTACTACAAGGCCTGCAGACCTTCGCACCGACCGCCTCGGCCGACGCGCTGTTCGTCGGCAGCAGCGACGGGCTGCTGGCGATCGACCCGGCAAACGGCCGGCTGCGCTGGCGGATCGGCGCCGGCCAGACGATCTTCAGCCCACTGCGGGTCGGCGACACCTTGTACGCCGGCAGCCGCCACGGCGAGCTGCTGGCGATCGACGCCGACAGTGGCAGGTTGCGCTGGCGCCGGGTGCTGCCGGGTTGGGTGTACACGCCGGCCTGGAGCGACGGCGCGCTGGTGACCGGCGGCAGCGCGGCAAGGCTGTGGTGGCTGGACGCACAAGACGGCCGCCTGCTGCGTACGGAGGCACTGGATCAGGAACTGGTGTTCAGCCCGACCGCCGTTGCCGGCGGCGTGCTGGCCGCCACCTTCGCCGGCACCACCAGCTTCTACGGTCACGATGCCCGCCTGCGCTGGCGGCGGCACGGCGCGCTGGCCAGCGGCAGCCCGCTGGCGCTCGGCGACAAAGCACTGGTCACCGGCCTCGACGGCAGTCTGCGCCTGCTGGCACTGGCAGACGGGCGCCCGCTGTGGCGGGGCTCGCTCGGCTCGCGCATCACCCGGCCGCCGCTGCTGGCCGGCGACCGGGCGCTGCTGCTGTCCGACTCCGGCCAGGCCGGCCTGCTCGACGGCGAGCCGGCCGGCTGGCGCTGGCGATTGCCGCTGCCGCCGGCGTGGGCCGAGGCCCATCCGCTGGTGCTCGGCGGACACGTCCTGCTGATCGACCCGAACAACGCGCGCCCGCGCGTGCTGTCGTGGTCCGTGCCGACCGGTGCCGGGCCGAAAAATTCAGCGCAGTCAACGGAGGAAGAACGATGAAATACACGATGTTCAGACAACTCTCGGCCGTGGCGCTCGCCGGCGCATCGCTGGCGGCCGGCGCCGCCCCGTTCGGCAATGCCGACGATGTCGCCGATGCGAAGGCCTTGTGGCAGGTGTTGCAAAACGAGCACCTGGTCGGCGCGCGGAGCATCCAGGCGGTGCCCTACCAGGGCCAGCACCCGCACGGCGCGGTGCTGGAGACGCTGGACAAGACGATCACCGTCGGCGGCCACCGCGGCGCGGTGATCGTCAAGCGCAACTACGGCGGCGAGGGGCTCAGCAAGGCCACGGTCGCCAACGATCCGGACAAGTACCTGGCCGCGATCACGGTGATGTTCAAGCGCGAGGCCGGCTACGACCCCGAGGACCGGGACTGGTTCTGGGCCAAGTACAAGCCGGACGGCAGCCTCGATCTCAACCCGAAGGGCATGGCGCTGGCCGGCCGCGTCGCCAAGGGTGCGGCGCAGGGCTGCATCGCCTGCCACAAGGGCGCGCCGGGCGGCGACTTCGTCTTCAACCACGACCGCCTGCGCTGAGCGACCGCCCACATCCAGAGGAGGGACAACAACATGAAGATCAGCACCATCATCACTGCCATCGCCGCCGCCGGCACGCTGGCGGCCTGTGCCGGCCCAATGGCGAAAAGCGCCGCGACGAACGACAAGGCGGCATTCGGCGGCCCGGCCAGCGTCGCCTTCGCGGCCCAACTGTGGCAGGCCATGGGCAAGGCCGGGCTGGCTGGCCCGGGAGCGCTGCAGGGCACGCCCTACACCGGCCAGCATCCGCACGGCGCGATCCTCGACACGCTCGACACGACGCTGACGGTCGGCGGCCGCAGCGGCGCGGTGATCGTCAAGCGCAACTACGGCGGCGAGGGCGTCAGCAAGGCGGCGGTCGCGAACGATCCGGACAAGTACCTGGCCGCGATCACGGTCATGTTCAAGCGCGAAGCCGGCTACGACGCCGACGACAAGGACTGGTTCTGGGCCAAGTACAAGCCGGACGGCAGCCTCGATCGCAACCCGAAGGGCATGGCGCTGGCCGGCCGCGTCGCCAAGGGCGCGGCGCAGGGCTGCATCGCCTGCCACAAGGCTGCGCCGGGCGGCGACTTCGTGTTCAACAACGATCGCTTCTGAGACGCCGAAGCAATCCCGTCGGGGGTGCATTCCAACGGCTGTTCGAGATGCACGGGGCCGGCAGGACGCAGGCCGCTTGGCACCGATGCACTGCGGGGGGAGAATCGGCAAGCTCCCATCCCGAGGTTCGCCGCCGATGAAGGTCGTAGAGCTGGCCCGCGCCGCGGGCGCGACCCCCGACACGGTACGGCACTACCTGCGCATCGGTCTGCTGCAGCCGGAGCGCGACGCCGCCAACGGCTACCACCGCTTCGGCGAGCGCGACCTCGTCCGGCTGCGCTTCATCCAGTCGGCGAAGCAACTCGGTTTCCAGCTCGACGAAATCGCGCAGATCCTGTCGATGTCCGATCACGGCCGCACGCCGTGCCCGCTGGTGCGCTCGATCGTGGAACGCCGCATCGTCGAGACCCGCCGGCGGCTGGCCGACATGCGGGCGCTGCAGTCGCGGCTGGAGCATGCGCTCGATCTATGGTCCGGCATGCCGGACGGCGACCCCGACGGCCACGCGGTGTGCCGCCTGATCGAGGCGGCCCACGAAGCGGAATTCGGCGACGACCGTGCCGCCCCGGCCGCCGGACCCGGCCGGCCTTCGCGCCGGCGGGGGCGCGGCCGCAGCGGCGGTCAGTAGATCCCGGCGCGCCGCTGCTGCATGCGCACGAAGGCCGTGATGTGCGCCACGTCGTCGGGCGACAGCCCGGGTACCGGCTTCATGTCGCCGAAGTTCCAGTGATGCTGACGCGAGCCGCTCTTGACCGCGAGCTGGAACGAGGCGTCGGAGTGGTGCGAGGGCACGTAGTACTTGTGCAACAGCGGCGGCCCCTGCTTGCTGCCGTCCAGCCGCGCGCCATGGCATTCGGCGCAGTGCTGCTCGAACAGCGTCTTGCCCTGCGCCGGATTCGGCATCAGGCCGCGCGACGGTTGCGGAACGTCGATGCCCTGGCCGAGCACGGCCGGGGAAAGCAGCGCCGCGGCCAGCGCGAGTGTGCAGCGAAATCTGTCCATAGTCTTTTCCATTGCGAATGGTGAGGCGATGCTAGCGTTTGCGGCCGGCACCGGGCGGCGGCTGCGAACAGCAGCCGTGCGGCTTCGCAGCGGCATGGGCGTGCGCATTGGCCCGCATCCAGCGGCGCAGCGAGGCGAACATTCGTTTCAGCCGGTCCATCATCCTTGTTTCTCCGGTAGCGGGCGGCACGGCGCCATCCGAGGCCGTGCCACGGCTAGTGCATCGGCATGCGGCCGGACGCCGAGCCTGCCATCATGCCTTGCATCATCATCCGCATCCTGTCCAGGCGCTGCTCCACCCGGTGCATGCGCGAACCCACGTCGCCCGGCATGCCGGCGCCTCCGGCCATGCCAGAAGCGCGGCGGCCAGGATCAGTAGCGATTCCCGTGCTTTCATGATCCGCCTCCGTGGAACGATCGACTTCAGCCTACGCGGCCCACGCCGTCGCCAACATGACCTGAACATGACCGTGCCGTAATGTTCGGGCGCACCCCGCGCTCACAGCTTCACGCGACGCAGCCGCAGGGCATTGGTGATCACCGACACCGACGAGAGACTCATCGCGGCGGCCGCGAAGATCGGCGAGATCAGCATGCCGAGCAGCGGATACAGCGCGCCGGCCGCCACCGGCACGCCGGCAGCGTTATAGACCAGCGCGAAGAACAGGTTCTGGCGGATGTTCCTCATCGTCGCGCGGGCCAGCCGCCGCGCCCGCACGATGCCGTTCAGATCGCCCTTGACCAGCGTGAAGCCGGCACTCTCGATCGCCACGTCGGCGCCGCTGCCCATCGCGATGCCGACGTCGGCCTGGGCCAGCGCCGGCGCGTCGTTGACGCCGTCGCCGGCCATCGCCACGACGTGACCGGCCTGCTGCAACCGCTGCACGATGCCGGCCTTGTCGGCCGGCAGCACGTCGGCGTGGACCTCGTCGATGCCCAGCCGTTGCGCCACCGCGCGCGCGGTGCGCTGGTTGTCGCCGCTCACCATGACGATGGCCAGGCCTTCCCGGTGCAGCGCCTCGAGCGCTTCCGGCGTGGTCTCCTTGACCGGGTCGGCGACGCTGACGAAGCCGGCCAGCGCATCGTCGATCAGCACGAACATCACTGTCTCGCCCTGGTCGCGGCGCCGGTCGGCCAGCGCCGCCAGCGCGCCGGCCGCGTGGCCGAGTTCGTCCAGCAGCGCGGCGTTGCCGAGCGCCACGCGGCGGCCGTCCACGCGGCCGGTGACGCCCTTGCCGGTCAGCGCCTCGAAGTCCTCGGCACGGACGGTGCCGATCGAGCGCGCCGCGGCGCCGGCCACGATCGCTTCGGCGAGCGGGTGCTCGGAGCCCTGCTCGAGGCTCGCCGCCAGCCGCAGCACTTCGTCCTCGTAGTGTCCGGCGCCGGTTTCGACCGCCACCAGTGCCGGCTTGCCGAGCGTCAGCGTGCCGGTCTTGTCGACGATCAGCGTATCGACCTTCGCAAAGCGCTCCAGCGCCTCGGCATCGCGGATCAGCACGCCAAGCTGGGCGCCCCTGCCGGTGGCGGTCATGATCGACATCGGCGTCGCCAGCCCGAGCGCGCACGGGCAGGCGATGATCAGCACCGCCACCGCGGCCACCAGCGCGTAGGCCAGCGCCGGACTCGGACCCCAGATCGACCAGGCGAGGAAGGCCAGCACGGCCACGCCGAACACCGCCGGCACGAAGACGCTGGCGACCGAGTCGGCCAGCTTCTGGATCGGCGCGCGGGAGCGCTGCGCGCTGGCCACCATGTCTACGATGCGGGCCAGCAGCGTATCGGCGCCGACCCGCTGCGCCTCGATGATCAACGAGCCGTTGCCGTTGATCGTGGCGCCGGTGACCGGCTCGCCGGCGACTTTCTCGACCGGCACCGGTTCGCCCGAGATCATCGATTCGTCCACCGCCGAGCGGCCCTCCAGCACCACCCCGTCCACCGGCACCTTCTCGCCCGGACGCACGCGCAGCCGGTCGCCTACGTGCACCGCCTCGAGCCCGATCTCCTCCTCGCGGCCGTCACTGCGGATCACCCGCGCAGTCTTGGCGGCCAGGTCGAGCAGCGCGCGGATCGCCGAGCCGGTGCGCTCGCGCGCGCCCAGCTCCAGCACCTGGCCGAGCAGCACCAGCACCACGATCACCGCGCCGGCCTCGAAATAGACGCCGACATGGCCTTCGGCATCGCGGAAACCGGCCGGGAAGATGCCCGGCGCGAGCACCGCCACGACGCTGAACAGGTAGGCCGAGCCGACGCCCATGCCGATCAGCGTGAACATGTTCGGACTGCGGTTGGCGACCGACTTCGCGCCGCGCAGCAGGAAGGGCCAGCCGCACCACAGCACCACCGGCGTGCTGAGCGCGAGCTCGAGCCACAGCGCCGCGCGCTCGCCGAGACTGTCGCGCAGCGCGCCGAGGCCGAGCATCGGCGCCATCGTCAGCGCCAGCAGCGGCACCACCAGCAGCGCGCCAGTCAGCAGCCGGCGACGGAAGTCGAGCAGTTCCGGATTCGGCGCCTCGTCCTGGGCCGGCACGCCCATCGGCTCCAGCGCCATGCCGCAGATCGGGCAGTCGCCCGGCGCGGCGCGGACGATTTCCGGATGCATCGGGCAGGTGTATTTCGTGCCCGCCGGCGCAGGCTCGTGCCGGCGCGGCCGATCGGACAGGTAGCGGGTCGGCTCGGCGGCGAACTTGTCGCGACAGCCCTGCGAGCAGAAATGGTAGCGCTCGCCGCCGTGTTCGAAATGCGGCGTGGCGGGCCCGATCGTCACCGACATGCCGCAGACCGGATCGGTCGCGCTGCCGTCGGCGCTCGCGCGGCCCGCGTGCTCGCCGTGCCCGCAGCCGGCGTGGCCGGGTGCGTGGTGGTGGTGGTGTTTCGTCGCTTCGGCGGTCGTCATCTCGCTCTCCAGTGGCGTCCTCGATTGCAGGCTAGACCTGTGAGTTGCACACAGGTCAAGCCTCTCTTCGAGGAGGCCGACAGCGCGTTCGCCGGGTCGTCGTCCGGCGGGCGGAGCGCTACGGATCGAGCCAGCCGCGCCGGGCGAAGGCCGCGAGGAGCAGGCCGGCGACGAATGCCGCGCCGACGTTCCAGATCGCGAACGCAGCCGTCGCCAGCGTCACGAAGCGTTCGGCCCGGTCCTTGCCGAAGTCGCAATTGCCGAGCGCCAGTTGCGCGCCGGTGAGGAACAGGATGACGCCCAGGATGGCGTCCGGGAACAGGTGGAACAGCGCCCCGACCGAGGCGCTGAAGAAGACGGCCAGCAGCAGCAGCACGCTGCCGAGGATGACCAGCGCACCGCCGGTGCGGGCGCCGAAAGCGACGTGCCCGGCCATGCCGCCGGCACCGTGGCACATCGGAATGCCGCCGATGATGGCGCCGGCCAGGTTCATCAGCCCGGTCGAGATCGCCACGCCGCGCTCGCCGACCGGGCGATCCGGAAACAGCCGGTTGTTCTCGTCGCGGATCGCGATCACCGCGTTGCCCAGCGTCAGCGGCAGTTGCGGCATCGCCAGGAACACGACGCCGACCAGCAGCGCGTCCCCGTCGAGCTCGGCGAGCACGAATCGCGGCGCGTGCAGGTCGGGCGATACCGCCGCCAGCGCGCCCAGCGCGGCGGGATCGAGCAGCGCGCCGCAGGCGGCGCCGAACAGCAGCAGCACGAACATCGCCGGCATGCGGCGATTGCCGAGCAGCAGCAGCGTGCCGGCCAGCCCGGCCGCCGCGATCGGCCAGTGGCTCGCCATCATCCTGACGCCCTCGAGCATGAAGCTCATGCCGAGGCCGAGCACGATGCCGATCGCCACGCTGCGCGGCACGTGGCCGGCGAGCCGGCCGGCGGCGCCGCTGAGGCCCAGCAGCAGCCAGATCAGGCCGGTGGCGAGACTGGCCGCGACCACCGCGGCCGGCGTGATCATCGCGGTCTGCGCGGCCTGGGTGATCGCGATCGCGCCGATGGCCTTCATTGGCTGGACCGGGAACGGCGTCCGGTAGTAGGCCCCGCAGGCCACCATCGCGAGGCCGAGGGCGAACAGGATGCCGAACGGATCCATCTTCAGCACGCCGATGTAGCCGACCACGAACGGGATCAGCGTGCCGAGGTCGCCGAACGCGCCGGCCCACTCCATCCGGTCGAAGCGGTTGCGCCGCCGGCCCCGTGGCGGCTCGGGCAGGCCACCGCCCGGCGATTGCGGCTCGGCGACGGTCCGCGCGGGAATCAATCGATGCTCCGCGGCGCGCGGGCGTGGTGCAGCTTGCGCACCTCGCCGTCGCAAGCCGCACACCGCGAGCCGAGCGCTGCCGCGTCGATCGACGCAAGGAACCTCATCGGCCGTTTCCTCCCAATCGCGCAGGCCATCACGGTGCTCGCCGGACGTGGCCCGGAGCGGGGCACGGACGGCGCCGGGCACTCGAACAGGCACACACTTACCACAGGATCGGCCAAGGGCCTCGTGCAGCCACTCGCGACGGCGAACGGTGGTTCGCGGCGCAATGCCGGCCGAGCAGCAGCGCCAGCGGGACGGCAACAAAGCAGGATGCGGCTCCGTAGCGCCAATAGCCGACGAATCCCGCGATCAGGCCGAGCAGCAGCGCGCCGAGGAGGATCAGGCGCCGGGCGGCGCGCAAACGGCTTGCGCAAGCCGGGTCGTCCGGCGCTTCCGGCTGCGCCATCGGGGGCAACTGGTCGGGTGGATAGAAACGCATCGGCTCAGCCCCGCCAGTCGTCCGCGGCATGCCTCGCGGCCATCGCCCTGCGCCGCGCTGCCGCCGCCATTACTTGCAGTCGAGCGGCCAGCTGTCGGAGGCGATCGCCCCGGCGGCGTTCAGTGCATATCCGCTGACCATGCCGGTCTCCCTGTCGTAGGTCGCGATCACGAGCGTCTCGCCGCCGTCCAGCGCGCGAACGTGGAAGCGTCCCGCTTCCCCGGGTTCGAGCAACTGTTCGCAACCGAGATCGACGCTGCCGATCTTGCGCTGCAGTTCCCACGGATAGTCGGCCTCGGCCTTCAGGCTCCGGCCGAGCGCCCCCGTCCAGCGCCCGGCCAGAAAGGCCGCCCACAACGCTGCGAGGACGAGCAGCGACAGCGCGATTCGCCTTCCGGTCGTCGTCACTTGACGCTCACCGCGATCGTGGCGCCCGCGTACCTGGCCTGGGTCGTGAGTTCGTACATGCGGGTGATGTTCTGGTTCGACAGCCGAATGCATCCGTGGGAACAGTAAAGGTATTTTGCCTGGTCGGCTTCGATGAAGAAGCTCAGCAGGCCCTTGGGCAGCGGGGGCTTCTCGTAATTGCCGAACAGCGGACCGCGCGTGCCGTGGATGCCATAGGTCGTGTATTTGCCGGTCTTGGCATTGTTCAACGGAAGAAAATAAGGCCCGTAGGGATTGGCCCAGTTGTCCTTGGACCACGGCGTCGGACCGTGAGTCGGATTGGTCTTGTCCTTGATCCACTTGCCGCCCTTGTACGAGCCCTTTGGCGTGCCGCTGCCATCGCATCCCGTCACCACGTCGGCAGTCATCAGCTCGGTGCGCTTGCCGTCGGCGAGCTCGGTCAGCGTGAGCTTCTTGTCCGTCAGCGAGACGACGATTTCCAGGCTCGGAACGTGGGGCTGCGCCATGTACGCCTCCATGCAGGTCGATAGAGAGCCGGCCGTGGCAACACGGAACATGCCATTCGGGCACGCGCCCGATGATAGCAGCAAACGAAACGGGAACTTCCGCCGGCAGGCGCCGGGCCGGGTCGAGCAGGGGCGGGCGCCGGCGCGGTGCGGCTCAGTTCAGGACCAGGCGCGCGTTCAGATCCTGCAACGGCCGGTTGTTCGGCCCATGCACGAGCTTCGTCAGCGTCGCCAATTGCGCGGTGGAAAGGCTCATCGGCTGCTTCAGCACCAGCCACAGGACGCCCTCGGAACAGGGCGGAGTGGTCAGCGAGCCGCTGAATTCGTAGTAGTCACGCCGCGACGGCAGCAGGCCGGCAAGCTGGCCGCCGTCGCCGAACGAGGCGTGGCGGCCGGCTTCACTCGGCGCCGCCCGCTCGATGGCGGCGATCGCCGCGTTTTCGGCGCCTTGCTCGAACAGCACGGCGACCACCGCCAGGTTGCCGCTTGCGTCGGCATGCACGAAATGCGCTTCGGCGGCGAACGGCTTGCCGTCCACGTGGTTTTCGCTCGGGGTGTGGAAATGGACCTGCTTCAGTTCGAAGCTGCGGCCGTTTACGCTCAGCGTGCTGCCGGCGGCGAAATTCACCTGCACCGTGTGGCCGTTGTTGAGGATCTCGCGACTCTCCAGCCGATAGGACTGCTGCAGCGGCGGCAGATCGGCGCGCATCGTCGCCTTGAGATCGACCGGCGACTGGTTGCGGCCGCTGGCACAGAGCGCGAATTCGGCCTCGAGCTCGCCCCAGTGGGCGGGGCCACCGTGGCCCTGGTAGCTCCAGTGCGCGCTGTCGTCGCCGGCAAAGGCGACAAGCGACGAGGACAGCGTCAGCGCGAGTACGGTGTGCAACAGGCGGGCCATGGCTACTCCTTTCGATATAAGCGATGAGGGCATGTTGCTGCAGCGCAGCATGCAATTCAAGTCACATTTCGACCCACTTTTGACAGCTGTCAACAAATTGACACAGTCGGCGCGCAGCGGCCTTGCGAAGTCATTGCGCACCGGCGAGCGGAGCGGGCCGACGCTCCGGCGGGCCGGATCGGCACCTGCCGCAGGTTCGCGGCGTGGACGCCGGGCATCCATCCAAGCCGAACCTATTGCAGCGCATCATCTCCATCGACGGCTTATCGCGGACGCTTCGGGCGGCGCGCGACGGACGAGGTTCAGGCCCCGCCCGGTACCACGCCGCGCACGGCCCAGGCCCGCGCCCGCAAGGTGATGCTGCCGTCCGGTGCCGCCGGCAGCGCCACGCGCAGCGCTTCCCGCAGCGCGCCGCGGCCCTCGTCCGACAGCGACGCGAGGTAGGCTGGCGCCGGCCCCTGGGCGCCGAGAAACGGCTTCCAGTAGTCGTCGAAGTCGGCGAACCCGGCCGACATGTCGAGGGCGCCGGTGGCCACCTCGAGCAGGCCGGCCTGCTCGAACGCCTCGCGCAGCGCCGCCGGCCGGCAGAGCGGAAAGCGCACGCCCTCGTGCAGCGAGGCGGCGGTCGGATCCAGCACCACCGCGGCGTCCCAGAAACGCTTGATGACTTCCATGCCGTCGTCGTAGTCCCACACGTAGGCGGCGATCATGCCGCCGGCCGCGGTGACGCGGCTCATCTCGGCCAGCGCGGCGGCCGGCTCGGGCACGAAATTCAGCACCAAGCCGGACGCCACCACGTCGCACGCCCGGTCGGGCAGCGGCAACGCCGCGGCGAAACCCGTCATCAGCCGGGCCGCCGGCCCCAGCTGCTGCCGTGCCAGCTCGAGGAAGCCCGCCGAAGGCTCGATGCCGAACAGGCTGGCCGGCGCACATCGATCGAGGATCGCCGCCGACAGTGCGCCGGTGCCGCAGCCGACGTCGGCCCACTTCAAGCCGGCCGGGCGGCCGAGCCAGTCCAGGAACTGCGGCGCGAGCTTGCGGCTCCAGCGGCCGATGTACTGCTCGTAGGGGCTGCCCTGCTCCCACCTGTCCGACACGCTTCGGCTGTCCATCGCGCCACCTCCACAGATGCCATCTGCGATGCCCCGGAGGCATCGGCCCGGCCGCCGCCGACGGCCTCGCCGCGCGGCCACGATTGCACTGTATATCCAGTCCGAGCGGCGCGCTGGGCCTTTCGCATCGTCGCCGCGGGCGTCCGCCTGCGCCGCGGCCGTCGCCCTTACCGGCTGCCGTTCCTGCGCCACTCGTCGGCAAGCCTGGCCGGCGGCGCCACCACGCGCAGCCACTGCTCGCCGAGCCCGCTGATGCCGGCCCCGATGCGATCGCCGGCGGCCAGGAAGCGCGGCGGATCGAGCGTGAAGCCGCTGCCCGGCGGCGTGCCGGTGAGCACCACGTCGCCCGGCTCGAGCGTCATGTAGTGGCTGATGTAGGCGACCAGCTCGGCGCATTCGAACAGCATGTCGGCGGTGCTGGCGGCCTGGTGGCGCCGCCCGTTCACGCTCAGCCACAGCGCCAGCGCCTGCGGCTCGCTCACTTCGTCGCGGCTGACCAGCCACGGCCCGAGCGGACAGAAGCCGTCGCAGCTCTTGCCCTTGTCCCACTGCGGGCCGCGCCGGAACTGGAAGACACGCTCGGAGACGTCGTTGGCGACGCAGTAGCCGGCCACGTGTTCGAGCGCGCGCCGGTGCCCGATGCGGTGGGCGCGCCTGCCGATCACCAGCGCCAGCTCCACCTCCCAGTCGAGCTGGGTGGCGCCCCACGGCATCGGCAGCGCGTCGGTCGGACCGGCCAGCGCGCTCGGCGCCTTCAGGAACAGGATCGGCTCGGACGGCAGTTCGTGGCCGGCCGCGGCGTGCGCCCGGTAGTTCAGGCCCACCGCGACGATCTTGCCGACCCGCCCGACCGGCGCACCGAGCCGGATCCGGCCGTCGACGATCGGCAGCGCATCGCAGCGCAGCCGCCGCAGCGCCGCCATCGATCGCCAGCCGAGGATCCGCCCGTCGATGTCGCCGACGATGCCGGACAGGTCGCGCAGTTTGCCGGCACGATCGACGAGGCCCGGTCGTTCGGCGCCGCGGGCGCCCCAGCGCACCAGCTTCATGCGCCCTCGGGCGCGGCCTCGCGGCGGCGGTTCATCGTTCGATCTCGAAGCCGAAAGCGAGCTCGCTGGCCGGCGTGCCGCCCTGGAGCCCCCAGTTGTCGAGCGCGATCTCGTCCAGCGCGACGGTCAGCGCGGCCGGCGGCACGCCGAGCTCGGCCAGCGCGGCGGCGAGCCCGCGGTACAGCGCCCGCTTGCTGTCCAGGCTGCGGCCGGCGAACAGCTCGACGCGCAGCAGCACGAAGCGCGCATCGGCCCCACCCGGCAGTCGGGCCCGGCCGGCCGGATGGCATTCGAGGCGCATGAAGGCATCGCGCGGCGGCACGCCGAGCACCGCCACCAGCACCTGGTCGATGCGATCGAACAATTCCGCCGCGCGCGGCGCAAGCCACTCGCCGACCGTCTCCACCCGCACGTAGGGCATCGCTCTCGCTCCGTTCAGGCCGGCCGCTTGCCGCCGCCGGCACTCATCGCCAGGTGCCCGCCGTCCACCGGCAGCAGCACGCCATTGACCGCCGCCGCCGCGTCGGAGGCCAGGAAGATCGCCGGGCCGACGAAGTCCTCCGGCTGCAGCAGGCGGCCCTGCGGCAGTCCGGCCAGCATGTTGGGCAGCACCCGCTCGCGGAAGGCCGGATCCTCGAGGTGGCCGGCCAGCCCCGGGGTCAGCGTCTGGGCCGGCACGATGGCATTGGCCCGGATGCCCTCGGCGGCATATTCGATCGCCAGCTCGCGGGTCAGCTGATGCACCGCGGCCTTGCTGCAGCTGTAGGGCATCGCACCGCGCCCCAGCGCGCGCTCGCCGGCGTTCGATCCGATGTTGATGATGACGCCGTGGCGCCGCGCCAGCATCGCCGGCAGCGCGGCGCGGCAGCACAGGAAGTAGCCGCGCGCATTGACCGCGAAACAGCGCTCCCAGTCGGCCTCGTCGAGTTCGTGCGGCGCGACGCGGGAAGGGAACGCGAAAGGCACGTTCACCAGCACGTCCACCTGCCGGCCGGCCGCCTCGATGGCGGCGAACATCGCCTCGACCGAGGCCGCAGCGGCGATGTCCACTTCGCAGGCCAGGGCCGGCGAGCCGAGTTCGGCCAATTCGGCGGCGGTCTTCGCCAGTCCGTCGGCGTCGATGTCGGCGATCAGCATGCGCGCGCCGGCACGCGCCATGCCGAGCGCCAGCGCGTGGCCGATGCCGCCGTTGGCGCCGGCACCGACCAGCAGCACGCTGCGGCCGTCCAGGTCAAAGCGCGGCGCGTTGCTGCCCATCTTCGGCATCTCCCTCGCGATCGCAGATATTCAGGATGCGGCCGGCGCCGCCGTCGATGACGATCGCGCTGCCGTCGGCGATCAACTGCGTCGCGTTCGGCAGCGCCACCGCCGGGATGCCGGCCTCGCGCGCCTGGCAGGCGCTGTGGGCGAGCAGCCCGCCGACTTCGACCACCAGCCCGGCGACCATCCGCAGCAGCGGCGCGATGCCCAGGTTGGCGGCGCGCAGCACCAGGATCTCATCGCCACGGCCGCTCAAGGCCGGCAGGCTGCCGTCCTCGCCCGCCACGCGGGCGATGCCGCGGCGAAGGCCCGGCGCCAGCGCGCTGCCCTGCCGGGCGTCGGCGCCGTCGATCTCGGGCAACCGGCCGAGCGCTTCCGGCCGGCTGCCCAGCAGCACCGCCGGCAAGCGCCCTTCGTGCGCGGCCCGGCGCGCCAGCCGGCGCTCGCGGCCGCGCCGTTCGGCGACTGTCCGCAGCCGCCGCGGATCGCGCGCAGCGGCGGCCAGCTCGCGCGGGCGCAGGTCGAAGACGCGCTCGGCCGGCCAGCCGAGCCGGCCGGCCAGTTGCAGCAGGCCGCGACGGATCTCGGCGTGCACGGCCGTATAGTGGTGCTTGACGGTCTCGCGCAGCGGCAGCAGCGCCTGCGCCAGGCGCAGTTCGGCCAGCAACGCGTCGATCTCGGCGGCCGGCGCGCCGGCCCGCCGCAACCGCGCCGGCAGTT